>CAYXVN010000048.1:0-14889 GCA_964468565.1 uncultured Oscillospiraceae bacterium
TGACCGTCACACGATTTCCAGTCGTGCTCGTTATGACCACTTCGATACTGCTGCACGGGCAGTGCTGTTGGGGCCACCGCAACAGCAGGAACCATTATAGCAGAAATCCCGGGGGAGTCAACCCCCTTTTTCCGGATTTCCGAAAAATATTTCCCGGTCCCCCGGTGGGCAAACCGGAGGCGGAGGGGTGACAGCCGGGCTGTCTCCCCTCCGGTGCGGGGCAGTTCAGGACGATGCGTCAGGGCTGCCCACAGAGACGTTGTGCTCCCGGTAGTACTCCACCCAGGTGAACAGGTTGACCAGATCCATATCCTCCGGGGGGAGGGAGTCGGTGGGGCCGCCGTCCACCCAGTAAAGTCCCTGGGTGTGTACCATGGGGGTGACCTGGCACACCTCCCAGGCCAGTTTCATGAACCCGGGTCCCTCCCAGCCGCACAGGTGAAAGACCTGGGGCAGGAGGAAGCAGGGGGAGAGATCCAGGCCTCTTCCGGTGAACTCCGTTCCGAGGCACTTCCGGGCTGCGGAGTTTGCCCAGATCAGGTAGGGCGTGGAGTAGTACTGGCGCATGCCCTCCGCCGTGGCGGTGTCGAAATTGACGTTCAGTTCCCGGTAGACCGAGTTGCCGTTGCCGCCCCAGGGCTTGTGGTCGCCGAAGAGGACGAGGACACCCGGCTCGGACATCTGTTCAAGGCCGTCGGCCAGATCCTTCATGGCCTGCCCGGTCTCCGCGACGCCGTTCAGGTAGGTGTTGAGGATGCTGCGGGAGGAGTCCGTCAGGTTGAGGGTATCGGAGACGTGGTGGTACTCGGAGCCCTCCGCCGTGTAGGGGCCGTGATTCTGATAGGACACGGAGAAGGAGAAGCAGGGTCCGCTGCGGATACGGGTCTGCATCTGGTGCAGCAGCTCCTGAGCCAGAATCTGGTCGGAGTGAAACTGAGCCAGTACCGGGTCAACCAGAGAGGCATAGTGATTCTCGGAGAACCAGTACTCCTGGAACCCCAGATACCGGTTCACATTCTTCCGGTTGTAAAACCACTCGTAGCCGGGATGGCTGCCGAAGGTCTGATAGCCCTGATCCCGCAGGTACCACACGTAGGAGTCCGTGTTTTTGCGGAAGTCCTCGTGGGTGGAGTAACCGCTGACAAATCCCCATTCGGTGTCCACCGTTCCTCCGCCGAAGATGTTGGTGAGAAGGTCACCGGAGACGGACTGGCGCTCCAGTTCGTGCCAGGGGGCGTAGACCTCCTGGACCAGGGGATCCTCCGCAAGAGCGGGGAAATCCGTGAAGTCGCTGAAGGCCTCCAGCATGACTCCCAGGATGGAGACCTTCCGGTCCTCCGGAATGTCCGAATCCGGCAGGGAGTTCAGAAGTTCCTCCGCGTCCTCCGGGCTGTAGGCATCCGGCGGGGAGGGGGACAGGTTGCGGCAGCTGTAGAGGAAGGGATAGGTGCAGCCCCGGGACAGGAACATCTCCACGTCAGACCAGCCGTTGACGAAGTCCGGATGGGGAATGGCGCGGTACTGGTCGGGATTGAGATAGACGCTGACCATGAGGAAGGCCGCCAATGCGGTGCAGCCTGCCGCCGCAAGAAGACGTCCCCCCAGGCGCCAGGGGGCCCGGGGAATGAGGACAAGGCTGAGAACCGTTCCGATCACGAGAAATACCGGAATGGAGAGGATCACCGGAACGAGATCCAGGGTGTAGCCCCCGGCCACATTGCCCGCCTCGGAGACCAGGCGCAGATCCACCGCCAGGAAGGGATCCGAGCGCAGCTGGATCTTGTAGTAGTTGACCACCGACACCAGCAGAACCGGAACGGAGGAGGCCAGAAAGGCAAGCCAGGCTCTCCGGGTCAGCAGATAGAAAATCCATAGGAGGATGACAGGAGGCAGCAGGTTCAGAAATACAATCACCGGAGAGGTGAAATAGAACCGGAAGAGTTCATCCCAGGGCAGAGCACTGTCGGAACAGGCTGCCACAAGCAGAGAGAGCACACCTGTACAGCATCCAAGGGCGGTGACGCTGAAGAGGATCCAGGCAGTGGAGTGTTTCACAGCGGTCAGCGTACGGGAGAACACGGAAATGGCCTCGCTTTCGTAAGGTTTGGCAGGAGAGGGGGTCAGGGTTTGTTCAGATTGTGGAGCATTTCAATGAGCAGGCGCTCATTCTCCATGGTGGACTGGCTCAGCTGCCGGGATTTCTCCTTCAGTCCTGCCAGAACGGCATCGTAATTGGCCAGCAGGGCATCGGTGCGGGCAATGGCCTCCGAAGCGCGGAAGGAGTCCACGTCTCCCGCAGAGGGGAGCTGCAGTTCCTGGAGATAGCTGGCCACCTTGGGGTCATAGACCAGGCCCAGGGTGGGGACCGCCATGCGGGCGGCAAAGATCAGGGTGTGCAGGCGCATGGCCAGGCACAGGCGGGCCTGTCCCAGCACCGCCATCAGCTCGGTGGGGGTGCAGGACTCCTCCAGAAGAAAAGAGGGCTGGGTCATGTTGCGGCGCACGGCCTGGGATGTCCTGCGGTCCCGGGTGGGCTGCATCATCAGGAAGAGAATCTGCATGCCGTGGGTGCGGTGCAGGTGGTCGCAGAGCAGGGCCAGTTCCTTCTGGAAGGACCCGGTGTCCGGCCAGTCCCGGACGGACACGGCGGTGAAGGGAACCGAGCTGTCCAGTCCGGCGGAGCGGATCAGGTCCAGGGCCCGCTGGGGGGGAGCGGGGGTGAGATGGAAGACCGGATCCGCAGTCACATGGAGATCCCTGCGCCTGACCCCCATGTTCACCAGTTCCTGGGCGGAACTGTGATCCCGCAGGGTCACCACGGATGCCCGCTCCACGGCTTTGCGGACCTTCTTCTGGTTGGAGGGGTGCTGAATGGGTCCGATGCCGTTGGCGTAGAGCATGACCGGCTTGCCCATAAGCTGGGCCAGCCGGATGATGGAGAGGTAGTAGATGAGAGAGCGGGTGGAGGTGGTGTCCTGCATCAGGCTGCCGCCGCCGGAGAGGAGCACGTCGCAGCTGCGAAGGGCGGAGAATACCCTGGTGATGCGGAAGCGGGGCACCGCCTGCAGACCGAACTGCCGCTCGGTGAGGAGGGGATCGTTGGAGAGGGCGGTGAGGGAGACCTCATCGCTGACGCTGCGGATGGCGTCGGAGATGGACTCCAGGATGGCATCGTCTCCGGCGTTGCTGAAGCCGTAGTATCCGCTCATCATGACGTTATATTTCCGTCTGCGCACCTGGTCGTACACGGCGATGGCGTCGGCGGCCATGCGGCGCACCGAGTAGTGATCCTGAATGACCTGCCTGCCGTAGAGGCCCAGCCGCTCCTTCTCCCGGGCGGGGAGGGCCAGGGCGGAGATGACATCCCGGAGCAGAACCTCAGGGTCCGAGGGGGGAAGGCCCCGGCAGCAGAAGTTGCCCTCCATGGCGACGGTGAGTTTTTCCGGCCCGAAGAGGCCGTGATACCCCTCATTTCCCGCCACAATCACCGGTTTTGCCACGGACATGGCCTCCAGAGCGGCCCGGGAGACCCCCACAAAGAGATCTCCGGCGGCCACAATCTCATTGATGTCCGTTCTGGGACCGGGCATGACGATGCACCGGCGCCCCAGATGGCGGTTCACCTCATCCGCCTTCCGCTTCAGGGCCTGGTAGACATTTCCCCCGCCCACCAGCAGAAGCTGTACCCCCGGAACAGCCCGGCTGAGCCGGGGGGCGATTTCAATGAGCTGCCGCGCCACCAGAGCCCGGTCCTCGTCCATGCGGCTGACGCAGGAGACGATGGACCGGGAGGGGTCCAGCTGCAGTTCCCGGATGACCCGGGCTCCGGAGACGGAGGGGGAGAACTTCTCCACGTCGATGCCGTTGATGGTGACGGAGATGTTCTCCGCTGGCACGTGATACTCCCGGATCAGATAATTCCGGATGTCCTCCGAGACCGCGATGGTCCTCTGCCCCCAGTCGGTCAGGTAGCGCAGGGCACCGGTGGCGTCGAAGACCCAGTGGGCGGTGGTGACAAAGGGGAAGTGCATGCTCTTCTGGAGGGTACCGCAGAGAAAGGCGGGGATGCGGGCATGGGCGTGGACGATGTCCGGGTTCTCCCTGCGGATCACCTCCCGCAGGATGGCATGGGAGCGGCGCATGTCCGCCACGGTGCGCCGGTGAAGGGGGGCGCGGTAGTGCCGGATCCCCGCTGCGGTGATCTCCGGCACGTAGACCCCGCCGTTGGATACGACCGCAATGTCATGGCCCTGGTGGCGGAGTTCCTTGGACAGCTCCACAATGTGGGTCTCCGCGCCTCCGATGTCCAGGCCCATGGTGGCCATCAGAATTCTCATGAGAACACTCCTTCGCCGGAATGTCAGGAGGTGTACACGTCCGTTACAATTCCGGTAAACTGGGCGTAGGTGGTGCAGAAGTTGCGGTTGGCGTTGATGCCCAGGGGATAGATGCGGTTGAGCAGGAACTTGTTTCCCTCCACCAGGCCGGAGCCCTCAATGGTGAGAATGAGGTTGGAGCTGTCCTCGATGGGAACGTTGTCCAGGATGACTCCGTCCTGGAATTCCACCAGCCGCTCGGCGGGGACCCGCTCGATCTTCACGATGGTGCCCAGGGAGCCGCCGGTGTTTTCCGTATCCTGGTCGTAGACCACATCCCCCTCCTGGATGGCATTGGCCACATAGTTGCGGGCTCCCACGACCTTGAAGGTATAGGTGATGGGGGTGTCCTGGGCGGACATGCTGGTGATGCTGCGGTGGTTGGTCTTCACGTAGAGGGCTCCGGCCAGAATCACAACCACCAGCAGAACCACCACATCGATGACGCTGATCTTTCCGAACAGACGTCCCTCGCGATCGATGATTTTCTTCATGACTCAGTGACCTCCCTCTCAATGGAGATGGCGGGGCCGATGCCCATGTAGCCCTCCCCGCGGCCGTAGATGGTCTCCCCCACCCGCAGCAGGAATCCGCTGTCCAGGTTGACCCCCCGCTCGTCAAAGGTTCCCGGGGCCTCCATGGTGACCAGCACGTCCACCAGATCGGGTACGCTGTGCAGCTCGTATTTCCGGGTCTGCTGGTTGAGAATCAGGGTGGTGGCGGGGACGGTGCGTACGGAGACCACCTTGCCCAGGTCATAGTTCTTGATGCCGTCTTCCACAGTGGTTCCCGGTACGATCTTTTGGGCGTCCTCTTCCTGCCAGCGGGTGTACTGCACCACATAGCGGATGGTCTGGGCCCTGGAGGAGCCGGAGCCCGGCTGAGGGCTCGGCCTGATCAGGTTCCAGACCAGAACCAGGCCGACGACCAGGGCCACAACCAGAACGATGGTGTCGAAGAGGTTCAGATGCAGTTTCAGGTTCCCGGGCAGCTGAAACTTCTTTTTTTCTTCTTGTGGTGACATTTATGTCGCTCCTTTCAGGGAAGAGGCGCAGGGAACCCCGGAGATCTGTCTCCGGGAGGAACTGCGCCATCTGAACTGCTGCAGGCGCTCAGCTTCGCAGAGTGTGAGGGCCTGGGGGTGTCCCGGATCCTCAGGTCTCCCGGTCCGCCGCCGGGTTGCCCAGCACTTCCCGATAGATCCGTTCGATGCCGGCGGCGAAGGCGGTTCCGGTGAAGGTCGAGTCAAAGCGCAGGCGGGCCTGACGGCCCATCTCCAGACGCTCCTCCGGGTTGTCCATCAGTTCGGCCATGCAGTCGGTGAGGGCGTCCACATTCTGGATGGGGAACAGAAGGCCGGTCACATGGTCCTCCACCACGTAGGGAGTGCCGCCGTAGTTGCTGGCAATGGTGGGAAGGCCCAGGCTCATCCCCTCCAGCAGGGCCAGATTGGTGGCCTCGGTGGCGTAGGAGGTGTTCAGCTGGACGTCCAGGAGATTCAGCAGGGCGTCCGTGTCCTCCCGGAATCCCAGCAGGGTGACCACGTCCCGCACGCCGGTGACGATGATCTCCCGGGCCAGCTCCTTCTCCAGGGAGCCGGTGCCGGCGATGAGGATGCGGAAGTTCTGATAGCCCCGCTGTTTCAGCCGTTTGGCGGCGTGGAGCAGGTAGACATGGCCCTTGTAGTCCTCGATGCGGGTCAGAATGCCGAAGACGAAGGTCTCCGGCGTGAGTCCCAGCTCGCTGCGCAGAGGAGCCAGGCTGTCGGGATCCAGCCGGGGCACCGGTTCGGTGCCGTTCATGACCACGGAGATCTGGCTGGGGAAGACACCGGAGTCGGTGAGGTTGGTCTGGGCGGCGGGGCTGACGGCGATGATGCGGTTGGCGGTGAGACGGTTGACAATGCCGTTGACCCAGCGGCCGGGGGGATAGTGCAGCCGGCCGGGAACGGGAAAGACGGAGTGGCGGGTGGTGACTACGGGAATCCGGCAGCTCTTTGCCGCAATGCGGCCCGAGAGGGAGCCGTGGGTGTGCACCAGGTCGGGATGCAGCTGCCGGATGAGGGTTCGCAGCACTTTGACGTCCTCCCGGCTGAAGGTGCGGTCGGCGATGCCGTCCACCTCGTGGACCTCCGCTCCCGCCTCCTGGAGGGGAGCCTTCAGCAGGCTCCCTCGGGGTATGGCGGCCAGGACGGTAAACTGATCTGTATCGGCATTGCGCAGGTAGTGGAGAATCCAGCGGCCCGCGCCGCCGATGTTGGTGTCGCTGATGATGTTCAATACACGGATCATGAAGACGAATCTCCTTCGGCCCCGCTGCGGGAAGCAGGGGACCCATACATCAGGTGGATGGACCGGTCCGCTTCAGCACCCTGTCATAGACGGCCTCCACATTTGCGGCGAAGATCTCTCCGGTGAAACGCTCCCCATAGATCTCCCGGGCCCGCTTTCCCATGGCCGCCAGGGTATGGGGCTCGTCCATCAGGCGGGCCAGGTGGGCGGCAAGCCGGGAGGAGTCATGGACGGGGAAGATGAGACCGTTCTCCCCCTCCTCCACCAGAC
Source organism: uncultured Oscillospiraceae bacterium (assembly GCA_964468565.1). GTDB lineage: Bacteria > Bacillota > Clostridia > Oscillospirales > Oscillospiraceae > Lawsonibacter. The sequence continues at coordinate 6,938 of CAYXVN010000048.1, forward strand.
AGGGGTTGCCGCCGTAGTCGCTGACGATGGCGGGCAGGCCCATGCTGAAGCCCTCCAGAATGGAGAGGCTGGAGGTCTCCGTCGCCCAGGAGGCGTTGAGCTGGACGTCCAGCAGGGAGAGAAACCGGGCCACATCGGAGAGGAAGCCCAGAAAGTGCACCCGTCCGGAGAGCCCCAGCCGGGAGGCCTCTCTTCGGACCTCCTCCTCGAACCCTCCCGCCCCGGCGATGAGAAGCTGGAAGGGGCGGCCCTGGTCTGCCAGGATGCGGGCTGCCTGGAGGATGTCCATGTGGCCCTTGTAGGGCTCGATCCGGGCCAGAATGCCCATGGTGAACACATCCTCCTCCAGGTCCCACTGCTGCCGGGCGGCGGCGCACTGTTCCGGCGTGCAGCGGGGAACGGGGGCCACCCCGTTCATCAGGGTGGTGATGCGTTTGGGGGAGATGCCGGAATCCGTCAGATTCTGAGCCGCAGCAGGGCTGACGGCGATGATGTGGTCGGCATAGCGGGCATTGAAAAGTCCGTTGATCCAGCGGCCCGGGGGATAGCGGAGTTTTGCCGGTACAGGAAAGGCGGAGTGGCGGGTGTAGACCACCTTTGCCCCGCAGCGCCGGCCGGCAATGCGGCCGGAGAGGGCCCCGTGGGTGTGGACGATGTCCGGCTTCAGTCTGCGGATGAGGGCGGTGAGCACCTTCACATCATCCCGGTGGTAGGAGCGGTCGGCAAGGCCGGTGACCTGAAAGATCCGCACCTTCTGCCGGCGCAGTTCCGGAATCAGCAGACTGTCCTTGGGAAGGGCCACCATGGTCTCAAAGCGGGTGCGGTCGGCATACTGCAGGTAGTTGAGAAGCACCCGGCCGGCTCCCCCGATGTTGGTATCGCTGATGATGTTGAGAACCCGGATCAATTCAGCAACCCTCCCTGTGCAAGCCGGTCCCGACGGGCTGCCAGGGCGCTCATGGCCAGGTAGGCCCAGAAGAAGAACATCAGGCGGTAATTATAGAAGGAATAATCGGTCATGGCCTGCACCAGGAAGCCGGTGACACCGGAGAGGAAGGCGATCTGCAGCAGGCGGGACTCCCGGTTCTTCTCCCGGCTGATGGCGGTGCACATCATGCGGTAGTAGACGAACAGGAGCATGAGGAAGATGAGAAGGGCGGTGATGCCGGCGTCACAGACAATCTGCAGAAAGAGATTGTGGGAATGGGGGGCGATGATGGCGTTGAGGCTGTAGGCCGGATACACCAGATTGAAGGCGGCGTCACCCGGGCCGATGCCGCACAGCCAGTAGTCCTTCAGCATGGCCAGGGTGCCCATCCAGATGTAGACGCGGTAGGAGGTGGAGGCGTCCTTCAGGTTGCCGATGCTGGTGAAGCGGGCGGTGACCGTTTCGGGCAGCAGGAAGAACAGGGCCAGGAGGACGAAGGGGGCGAGAAGGATGAGACGGGGGTTCAGGAAGAGGAAAAAGGCGGCTCCGGCAAAGAGGAGTCCCAGCCAGGCCCCCCGGGACATGGTGAGGATCATGCACACGCACATGATGCCGCAGGCACACAGCCAGCCCACCCGGGATTTCATGTCTCTGGAACTGAGCAGCTTTGCGCCTCCCAGGGGGATGACCAGAATCAGATACTGGCCCAGCATGTTGGGGTTGTCCAGGGTGGATGCCGCCCGAAAGCTGATGGTGGAGAACATGTCGCTGTCCACCCAGGCGGCGGACTGGTAGCCCCAGCGGAAGATGTACTGGAGGATGCCGAAGACCGACACCACCAGGGCCGCCGCCAGCACCAGATTGATGAGCACATCCAGCTGCTTCCGGCGGGTGACGGCGCTGTACACCACCAGGGAGTAGAGCAGAAGGCCCACGGTGAGCAGGCCGGGCTGGAGGCTGGCCTTGAGGCTGACGGAGAAGAAGGTGCCCACAAGATAGACCGCCCCGTAGAGGAGGATGTAGCGGTTGATGGGGGACCACATCAGATTGCGCTTCCGGTCCCGGACCAGGGCCAGCAGCAGGCAGGCGTATCCCACCAGACAGAGCATCATGATGATCAGGGAGTCCCGCCAGATGCAGAAGGCGGGGGCGATGACCACCGGCAGGACGCACCACACCCAGGTCTGGCAGAAGATGCTGCCGTCAAACACCCGGTTCAGGGAGAGCTTCTGATAGATCAGACGGAGAAATCCCAGGAAGACGGACCAGATCCGAAAGAAGATGCTGCTTTCGGAGATCTCCCTGCTCCAGAATTGGGGATGGATGAACCAGTGGACCACCCGGCTCTGACTCCACTGGACGCTGATCCAGTTGCACAGGCTGCGGATGCCGCGACAGAGGAAGCTGGCATCCAGAATCATTTGTGCCCGTTCAGTCATGGGGAGAGGATCCGCCTCGCTTTCTGAATGAGTTTCCGGATGAGAAGGGGGTTCCCGGTGAGATGTCCGGCGGGCCTGGGAAACCGCGGCAAGGACCAGGCGGATTTCCTGCACGCCGAACAGGGCGGTGAGGAGAAAGTAGACCGCCACCCCGGTGAGGGCACACAGAGCCAGGGAGAGAAGTTCCCCCAGCTTGCCGGCGGGGAGGATGCCCTGCAGGAGACGGAGAACTCCCCAGGCGCTGAGGCCGGTGGCCCCAGCGGCTACCAGCATGCGCAGCAGATCGGCAACCATGGCGCCGTCCAGAACCCCCTCGCCCCGCCGCTCCAGAGGAACCAGCAGAAGAAGGGCGTAGAGGGTGGAGGAGAGGGCGGAGGCCAGGGCGAGGCCGGTGATGCCCAGCGGTCCGGTGAGCAGACGGCACAGCAGAAGGTTGGAGGCGATGGACAGCACCCCGGCAACCAGGGGCCCCCGGCCGTCCTGGCGGGCGAAGTAGGCCCGGCTGAGGATGTTCTGCACCGCATAGCCGGTCATGCCCAGAGAGAGCCAGAAGAGGGCCGTGGAGGTGACCTGAACGGAGAAGTCGTCAAACTCGCCGCCTCCGTAAACCAGAGAGATAAGGGGGCGGGACACCGCCATCAGACCTGCCGTCATGGGCAGGACAAAAAACAGGCTGGTATGGATGGTCTGTCGCAGAGTATCCCGGAAGGCGCTCTCCTCGCCTCCCGCGTTGAGGCGGGACAGGCGGGGGAAGATGACGTTGGTGACCGAGAGAATGAACACGCCGGTGATGACGAGATAGAGGTTGTTGGAGTACTCCATGACGGAGACGCCGCCGCCGTCCAGCAGGCGGGACCCGAAGCGGGAACTGATGACCAAGTTGATGGGCTGCACCCAGGAGGACACCATCACCGGGCCCATGAGGGCCAGGACCTTGGCCATGCCCTCCGTGCGCACCTCCAGCCGGGGGCGGTATCGGAAGTGAATGGCCCGCAGGGAGGGCCAGTGGATGAGGCCCTGGAGGAACCAGCCCACCAGATAGGCCACCGCCAGTCCGTAGATGCCCCAGGTGCGGTCCAGAAAGAGAAAATAGGCGATGATGACCAGGTTGGAGGCGGTGGACATAAGGGCGGGGGAGAGGAAGTGGTCCTGGGCCTGGAGCACCCCCACCAGCGAGAAGGCGATGCCGGAGAAGAAGACCGTGGGGAACATGATCCGGGTGAGATTGGATGCCAGAGCCACCGTGGCCGGGTCCCGGTAGTCGGCGAACAGGGCCACCAGGGGGCTGGGGAAGAGCATGCCCACCAGGGAGAGAGCGGCGGTCACCAGCCCGATGAGGGTGATGAAGGAGCAGGCGAAGCGATGGGCCTCGGTCTTTCCCTTCTTCTCCAGATACTCGCTGAACACGGGGATGAAGCAGGAGGCCACTGCGGAGGCGAACACCGCATCAAAAAAGACCCGGGGAATGCGGCTGGCGGTGAAGAAGGCGCTGGCCTCCATGCCCACGCTGTAGTGGATGGCCAGCAGGCGGTCCCGGTACAGGCCCAGTACCTTGCCGATCAGGGTGACCAGCATCACCACGCCGATGGTCCGGGCCGCACTGGGCTGCTTTTCTTCCACGACAGATCGCCTCCTCTCCCTGCGCGCAGCGCAGTTGCCCTATTCTACATCAGGCAGAGGGGATTTTCAACCGGAAAGCGCGAGGATTCACATCTTGTTCACAGGATGGACAGAACGTCCGAAAGAAAGGCAGCGGGGAACGCAGGTTTTTCCTGATTTGTCATTGAAAGGGCCGGAATAACCTGCTATAATGACAAAAGCATCGCCGGAGTTTCCCCTCCGGCCGCCGGGTTTCTGCCTGCCGGGAACCCGTGAACCAAGAAAGGATACGCTGGATTGATGGAAACAAGAATCTCCCATATGCTGCGCCGGGTGACGGCGCTTGTGCTGGTCCTCGTTCTGATGATGTCCCCTGCGCTGGCTGCAGCCGGAACCAAGAGACTGCAGGCTACAACGGACCTGGTGGAGGGACTGCATTTTCAGAACACGATCACTTCCAACAATTCCAACCGGACCGAGAGCTTTTCCTTCGAACTGGAGCGGGAGAGCGAGGCGGAGGCCATTCTGATTCAGGCCGCCGGCACGGTTTACGGGGCCGCCACCATCAACCGGGCGGTCACCCAGGGGCAGAGCATGGGCTATCAGGTCCTGGGTGCCATCAACACCGACTTTTTCGCCACCAAGACCGGTGTGCCTCTGGGCATCTCCATTGAAAACGGGGTGTACCGGTCCTGCTCGGTAAACGAACCGGCCATGACGATTGCCGACGGGGAGATCTCTCTGGTGGACTCCCCCGTGGTGAACCTCACCCTGATCAACAACCGCACCGGCAAGCGGACGGTGCCCCAGTACTACAACAAGGGACGGGCGGACACCGGCGGAGTCTACCTGTTCAGCCGGGACTTTTCCACCGTGAACACCCACACCAGCACGGCGGGCTGGCAGGTGCGCCTGAAGCTGGTGGAGGAGGAAAAAGGCCGTACCCTGGGGGTGAACAGCACCCTGAACCTGGTGGTCACCGAGAAAATCCAGGGGAAGAATCCCGCGGTGGTGGGGGTGGACGAGTTCATTCTCACCGCTGCGGACCAGTGCGGATACGGCGAGGTCTATGACAGCTTTAATGTGGGGGACAGCGTGACGCTGCAGACGGTCTGTACGGATCCGGTCCTCTCCAGGGCAAAGTGGGCCTGCGGCGTGGGGGACATTCTGGTCCGGGGCGGCCAGGTGACCAGCAGTTCCGGCTGGACCTACGCCAGCGGCAGAGCCCCCCGCACCGCCCTGGGGGTAAAGGATGACGGCACGCTGGTGCTGTACGCCGTGGACGGCCGCCAGTCCGGTTACTCGGTGGGCCTCACGGAGCAGGATCTGGCGGAGGAGATGCGGGACCGGGGATGCTCCTGGGCGGTCAATCTGGACGGAGGCGGCTCCACCGCGATTTCCGTATGGCTGCCGGGGAAGACAGGCCCCACCATCCGCAACATCCCCTCAGACGGAAAGCCCCGCAGCTGCGCCACCTATCTGCTTCTGGTCACCACCCAGCCGGGAAACGGCCAGCCCAGCCGTCTGGCCCTGGAGAGCAATGACACGGTGGTGCTCACCGGCTCCAGCGTGCATCTGCCCAAGGTCCTTGTGATGGACAGCGGCATGAATGTGGTGAATGTCCCCCTGATCGCCCTGAATGCCACCTCCGGGCAGAACCTGGGGACCATTGACAATGAAGTCTATCACGCGGGGACCGTGGCGGGAACCGATACGGTGTGCCTCAACGACTGGAACCTGAACCTCTACGGGGAGGGGCAGATCCATGTGGTGGATGCCCTCAGCAGCCTGACAATCTCCAGGCAGGGGAGCAGCGGCGCACTGAAGAATCTTTCGGTGAAACCGGAGGAGACCGTGCAGCTGGCGGTAAAGGGCACCTACTGGAGCCGGACCGCCAATGTGGACTTCGGGAGCGTCCAGTGGACCGTTCCCGAGGGCGCCGGTACGGTGGACGCAAACGGTCTGTACACTGCCCCGAAAAAGGGAGGCGGCGGGACCATCACCGCCTCCGCAGGGGGTCTGACCCAGTCCATCCGGGTCGCCCTGGGCACCACCTTCCAGGATGTGCCCATGAACCACTGGGCCTACGATGCGGTGCAGTACTGCTATGACAACGGCATTGCCAGCGGCACCGGAGACGGCCAGTTCGGGGTGGCCCGGAACATCCAGCGCTGTGACTTTGTCCAGATGCTCTACAACGCGATGAACCGGCCGGCCCACGGAGACGGCCGCTCCTTCTCGGATGTGAGCAGTTCCGCCTACTATTATGATGCGGTGTGCTGGGGGGCGGAGAAGGGAATCGTCACCGGTACCGGGGACGGCACCTTCAACCCAAGCGGCATCATGACCCGGGAGCAGGCCTTTACCATGCTCAACCGCGCCATGCCCGTTCTGGGCAGGGCCCTGCCGGTGGGCAGCATTGCGGACCTGAGCCATTTCAGCGATTACGGCCAGATTGCCGACTATGCGGTGGGGCACACCGCCACCCTGGTGGCGGCCGGCCTGGTTCAGGGCAGCAACAACGCCCTGAGTCCCAAGAAGACCATTACCCGGGGCGAGATGGCGGTCATGCTGTATAATGCCCTGCAGGTGCCTGAGGGAACCCCCTCTGAGCCCACCAATCCGGAAAATCCCAATGAGCCCACGGAGCCGGAACCGGATCCCAATGTTCCGGAGGATCCCAGTCAGCCCGCGGAGCCGGAACCGGAACCCGGCACTCCGGAAGATCCCAACCAGCCCGCTGAGCCGGAGCCGGATCCCAATGCTCCGGAGGATCCCAGCCAGCCCACGGAGCCGGAACCCGGTACCCCGGAGGATCCCAACCAGCCCCCTCAGCCGAATCAGGATCCCTCCACCCAGCCTCTGGATCCCAGCCGCTACTCCATGACCCTGAACCGGGAGGACATGACCCTGGCATCCGGGGAGAGCTTCACCCTGACAGCCACCCTGACCCCGGTGCCCACCAGCGGCAAGCTGACCTGGACCAGCAGCGATCCCTCGGTGGCGGCGGTCTCCTCCAACGGCGTGGTGACCAATCTCTCCACCAGGCCGGAGAAGACATCCGTCACGGTGACTGCCAACTGGAGCGGACTGACCGCAACCTGCATCGTACGCTGCCGGCCGGCGGAACAGACGGGCACGGTGGTGGATGCGGACAACGGCCTCAACGTCCGTTCCGGTCCCGGGACAGAAAATTCCAGGATCGGCAGTCTGAAAACCGGCGATCAGGTGATCATCCTGGATCAGGAGGGGGAGTGGTACCACATCCTCTACCTGAGCAAGGACAACCAGGCGGCCATCGGCTATGTGATGGGCCGCTACCTGAAGCCTGACGCGCCCAACCCGCAGACCTGAACACCATGGCGCCGTCCTTTCCTGAGGACGGCGCCGTTTTGCATCGCTGGAGAAACTGCCGGGAGGAGGTATGGCCTCCCCCCGGGAAAAAGTTGGTCCGGAGGGGAAATTTCCTCTTGACAGGGGGAGCGCTTTCCGGTAGAATACACAATCACAAAGGCTGAGACGGGAAGAAAGACAGGAGCGGCACGCTCAGAGAGCCGGCGGGTGGTGCGAGCCGGTGCGTTGTCCCCTGTGCAATACTGGTCCCTGAGCTGTCTGTCTGAACTGCAGTAGGGCAGAACGTGCGGTCACGTTACAGGCCGGAGCCTTGCTGGAGGCTTTTGAGGGCCGTCCGGGAAACCGGCGGCTGAACAGGGTGGTACCGCGTGTCTGTCACGCCCCTGACCTTAGGTTCAGAAGGTCAGAGGCGTTTTTGTTTTCCCTTTGACCGATTTTAGGAGGTTTCATCATGACAAAACCCGGATTCCAGAAGTACATTCCCTTCCAGCCCCAGCCCATTGAGAACCGCACCTGGCCCGACCGGACCATCACCCACGCCCCCATCTGGTGCTCCGTGGACCTGCGCGACGGCAATCAGGCCCTGGTGGACCCCATGAACCTCCAGGAGAAGCTGGAGTACTTCCACACGC
>CAYXVN010000049.1:0-14773 GCA_964468565.1 uncultured Oscillospiraceae bacterium
GTTGAGATCGCTGACCAGCAGCTCATAGCCGCCCTTCAGCATGTTCTTGGCCATAGGCTTGCCCATGATACCCAGACCGATCAGTCCGATTTTCATTGTTCTTTCCTCCGTTTGAAATATTCCTCTCAGGGTGAACGGATTATATCCCTCCTATGTACAGGGTGCAATGGTCATATTTGCCAAACTGAGGGCCGCTCTTTTGTGTGTTTTCGGATTATTTCGTTTTTTGAACTGTCTTTCTTTCTGTTTATGAAATACCCTGGAGAATTGCAGCCTCATCCCCTGGGTGCATCCTCCGCAGCGGGACATACGCTCTCCGAAAACCTCCCCGAAACCGAAAACAGGCGGTGCCTCCCCAAGGGAGACACCGCCTGCTGTCCATTTTCCGCATGAAATGACCGGACTCCTTCCCGCTGCTCAGACGTCCAGCTGCGCCGCCACTCCCTCCAGCCAGTTTTTCTGCGCCCGCTCCACAAAGCCGGCATCAAACTGGGCCGCCAGACCGGCATCCACCGGCAGACGGGCCAGGATGGGCAGTTCCAGGGCAGCGGCCACCTTCTCCAGCCGGCTCTCCCCGAAGATGGCGTGGCGGCTGCCGCAGTCGGGGCACTCATACCAGCTGTAGTTCTCAATGATGCCCAGAACGGGGATGTCCATCATCCTTGCCATGTTCACCGCCTTGGAGACGATCATGCTCACCACGTCCTGAGGGGAGGTAACCACGATGGCCCCGTCTACCGGCAGAGACTGGAAGACGGTCAGAGGCACATCTCCGGTTCCCGGCGGCATGTCCACAAACATGAAGTCAATGTCCCCCCAGATCACATCGGTCCAGAACTGGGTGACCACCCCGGCGATCACGGGGCCCCGCCATACCACAGGATCCGTCTCATTGGCGGTCAGCAGGTTCAGGGACATGATCTTAATGCCGCCGGCGGTAAGGGAGGGATTGATGCCGTTGTCATCTCCGGTCGCCCTCTCGTGGACACCGAAGGCGGTGGGAATGGAGGGGCCGGTGATGTCGGCATCCAGAATGGCCACTTTTCTGCCCCGGCGGGCCATGGCCACCGCCAGGGAGGCCGTTACGGTGCTCTTGCCCACGCCGCCCTTGCCGCTCATCACGGCGATGACATGCTTGATGCTGGACAGGGCGTTTCCGGGCACCTGCAGGTCCCGGGCGGAACAGTTCTGTCCGCAGGTTGAGCAGTCGTGGGTGCAGTTTTCAGGCATGGATCATACATCTCCTTCAGTTTTCGGGTCTGGCCCGGATGGTCGCAGGGTTGATGGCCGGAACCCCCCCGCAGTGCGCTCAGTGAATCATGGTGTTCTCCTTCAGCAGTTCCTCCCGGTTCTCCTTGGCAGAGAAATAGTAGTCCAGGATATCCGCACACATGGCGCCCAGACCGGCACCTGAGCCGCCGTGTTCCACCACAATGGAAATGGCAATCTCCGGGTCGTCATAGGGGGCAAAGCAGACGAAGATGGAGTTGGACTCCGTCTTGGAACTGATCTGGGCGGAACCGGTCTTGGCTCCCACCTTCACGTCCAGTCTGTTGAAGTATTTGGCAACGGAACCCTGGGTGGTCAGCCGGAGCATCCCCCGCTTCACCGCATCCAGGTTGCGGGGCTCGATTTCAAAACTGCTCAGCACTTCCGGCTCCTGGGTGAAGACAATGCTGGAGAAGTCGCTGGACTTCACCTGCCGCAGCAGGTGGGCCGCATTGCGGCTTCCGCCGTTGCAGAGGGTGCAGATGTAGTTGGCCAGCTGCACCGGGGTAACCTGGGTGCTCTCCTGGCCGATGGCGGCAGACAGGGTGGAACCGGGATACCAGGTTCCCCCCATGCTCTCGGTGAACTCAGGACTGGCCATGACACCCACAGCCTCATCCACTTCCAGCCCCGTCTTCTCGCCGATGCCGAAGCGGGCGGCGTAGTCATCCAGCCGCTCGATGCCCAGCAGACGCCCCACCTCAAAGAAAAAGTAGTTGCAGGAGTCCTCAATGGCGTCTGACACGTTCTCCAGCCCGTGGGTGCGGCCGCTCTGCCGATAGAGCCAGCATTTCTGAGGGGTACCGCCGTAGTAGGTGTAGGCCCCCATGTCCCGGATCTGGGTGCTGGGGGTGATGACCCCCTCCTCCAGCCCGGCAATGGCGGTCACCATCTTGAAGGTGGAGCCGGGGGGATAGGCACCCTTGAAGGCACGGTTGTTGAAGGGCCGCAGGGGATTGGTGTTGTTCTCCTGGAAGTCCTGGCTGTAGGTGGCCAGATTGTAGGTGGGATAGGAGGCGGCCGCCAGCACCTCCGCGCTGTCAATGTCCATGACCACACAGGCGGCGCCTTCCGTCTCCGAACTTGCCAGATTGCGCAGGGACTGGGCCAGGATGTCCTCCACCGCCATCTGCAGATCCAGATCCAGGGTGAGAATGACATTGTCCCCGGGAGACGGCTCCTTCGTCCAGGTGGAGGAGACGATCTTGCCCTCCGTATTGCGCTCCAGCACCCGGGTTCCCGGCGTGCCCCGCAGGTAGGACTCGAAGGCAAGTTCCGCCCCCTCCCGGCCTACGGTGTCGTCCATCTGATAGTCCGGCTTTCCGTCCCCGTCCTCATCCAGAGAGGTGTAGTAGTCGATCTCCTCCTGAGACTGCATGGCGCCCACACGGCCCAGAATGTGAGCGGCGTAGGTGGTGTGATACTGGCGTACGGTGGTGGCCTCAATGGAGATCCCCGGCAGTCCCAGTTCCTTCACCCGGGAGATGAAGTCGATGTCCACACCCTTCGCAAAGGTGTAGATCACCTGGTAGAAGTTCCGGGCCCGGATCTCCAGCTCATAGAGCACGCCCACGGCATCCCGGGCCTCCTGGGGGCTCAGGCTGCCGATGTTCAGAACCGGAACTTCCTGCCCGGCAGCTTTTGCCTCCTTTTCGTCCACGGCCCCCTCACCCTGCACCTCAAAATAGGAGCAGAGAATGCCCAGCAGTTCCTCCGCCGTAGGCAGGGTATAGGGCTTCTCCGGTTCCACCACCTCCGGCTGGGGGTCCTCACCGCTCAGAAAGGCCTGAATGCGGTCCCAGAGCCCCGGTTCCGGAGCGGTTTCCTCCTGGGACTGCTCCGGCGGGGCAAGGGGATCCCGGATCCAGCGCCGGTCCACCCCGATCTTCCCCAGGATGGTGAGCTTCTTCGTCACGTTCCCTTCCTCATCGGTCTCCTCGGTGTAGTAGGGATTGTCCGTGGTGAAGGTAAAGGGAGCGGACCGGGAGATGGGCAGCTTGGAGTCATCCCACTCCACCCCGCTCTCCCTGGCCACCTGAACCAGCTGGAGAATGACATCCGCCCGGTTCTTCGTATCTCCCATCCGCTTGGTGTCCAGCCTCACCTGATAGACCGGACTGTCCGAGACCAGCACCCTGCCGTTCCGGTCCAGAATCTGGCCCCGGCCGGCCTCCACGGTCTCGTATTCGCTGATCTTGGTGAGAGACTGCCGGTAGTACTCCTCGCCGTTGTTGATCTGAATGTCATAGAGTGTGGCACCCAGACTGGTAATGACCACCGCCAGAAGAACCACCAGCGCCCACACCCGGCGGCGGAACTGTTTAATGTTCATGACTTCTCCTCATAAGCCTCAGCGCAGACGCTCTCCCCCCACCCGCTGATAGACCATCCAGAAGACGGCGTAAATCACCGGGGTCCAGAGCAGAGAGAGCAGATATTCCGGCACGGCAACCTGCAGCAGCACTGTAAATTCCGCGCTGCGGGTCAGCATCCCCCGACCCACCCGCGCCAGGTCCACCACGGCCAGGATGACGGCAGAGCAGAACAGATACCCCAGAAAGGACCGGGAGAGCACCAGCTGGGCCGCCTTTCCCGCCAGAAAGCCGGCCAGCGCCATGGCAAAGACCATGATGCCAAAGCCCCCCGGATAGGCCAGTTCCCAGAACAGCCCCACTCCCATGCCGAAGGCGGTTCCACAGGTACAGCCCTCCCGCACCGCCACCGCCGCCACACAGGCGGGCAGCAGCATGGGAGATACCCCGAACACGGGCAGCCGGGGCAGGATAAAGGCGTCCAGCAGCCAAATGGGCACCACCGCCAAAGCGTAGGTCAGCCACTTCCGAATCTGGTTCTGAAGGGTCAAGGGTAATCACTTCCTGCAAGTCATAATTGGGCCGGTGAGTGGGGAAGGCGGCACGGTCAGTCTTCAATCAGGAAGTCCTTGATCACCGCCACTTCAATGAGGGCATTCAGATCCGCACTGGGCTCCACCACCGCATAGCGGGTCATGCCGGAGGGGTCCGTAAAGACTCCTTCCACACTGCCCACCACCAAACCGGCCGGGTATACGTCCCCCCGGCCGGAGGTAACCACCTCATCCCCGGCCACCAGCTGGGCACCCTCAGGCAGATAGCTCAGCTTCAGCTTTCCCTGCTGCATCAGGGCAAAGTCCCCCTCCAGGATGCCGGCGGAGTAGGTCCGCTCCACGATGCCCCCCATCTCAATGTCGGTGTTGATGATGGTGGAGACATTGGAGTAATTGAGACCCACCTCATTCACCACCCCAACCAGCAGACCGGTGGAGGTGATGACGCAGTCTCCCGCCTCAATGCCGGAGGACGACCCCTTGCTGATGGTCATGGTGGACTCCCAGTTGGAGGTGGAGCGCTCCGTCACCCGGGCGGTATCCAGGTCCAGTTCCCGCCGTCTGGTCTTCAGTTCCAGCAGTTCCCGCAGCTGTTCGTTCTCCCGGCTGGCCTCCAGGCCGTCCCGGACCTGCTCCTGAAGCTGGGCCAGTTCTTCCTGGAGTGCGGTCAGCTGATTCTGCATCTCCTGGTAGTGAAACACATAGTTGTAGACTCCCTCCGCCCAGTTCAGCACGGCAGTCACCCCGGAGCGGATGGGGGAGGTGATGGTATTCACCACGTTGGACAGCGGGTCTGCATCCCCGCCCATCAGGGCTGAACTTACCCCCAGAAGAATGGACAGAAGCAGGGCAATCAGCAGCAGCAGCACCCCGTTCTGGCGGAAAAAGTCCTTCACGTTACCGGCTCCTTTTGGCGGCCAGAGCCAGGGCATCCACCCCGAATCCGGTCAGAATGCGGCCCAGCCGGCAGACCGGCAGGCCCACAACGGTAAAATAGTCTCCCTCAATGCGCTCCACCAGCAAAGCTCCCAGTCCCTGAATGCCGTAGGCCCCTGCCTTGTCCATGGGCTCGCCGGTGGCCACGTAGGCCAGGATCTCCTCCTCCGTCAGGGGGCGGAAGAAGACCTGGGCCGCCTCGTGTTCGGTAACGGCCCGCTCCCCCTGGCGGACGGTCACACCGGTATAGACGGTGTTGGCCCGGCCGGAGAGGGTGCGGAGCATGTGCACCGCCTCCTCCTCACTGCGGGGCTTGCCCAGAACGGCATCCTCCACGGACACCACCGTATCCGAGGCGATGATCAGGTCCCCGGGGTACTGGCGGGCAACCTCCTCCGCCTTCCGGGCGGACAGCACCTCCACCATCTCCCCCGGCGTCAGCTCCTGGGAAACCCGCTCCTCCCCCCTGGCGGGCACCACGGAGAAGTGGGAAAAACCCATCTGCCGGAGCAGTTCCCGCCGGCGGGGGGACCGGGAGGCCAGAATCAGTCCCATGGTTCTCAGTCCTCCAGAACTGCACTCTCAGGTCCCTCTGACAGGGTGCCGGTGACGCGGAGGGAGTGCTGTTCGGACAGGTCCCCGTCGGTGAACCAGAAGGCAAATCCGCCATCCGCCTTCACCTGAATGGACTCCAGCATCATGCCCTCCAGAAAAGATCCCTCCTCCGGCGCTTCCTCCCCGGTGCTGTGGGGAATCTGGGAGAGAGCGCAGCTGCGCACTTCCCGGTCCCACTTCTCCTGATCCGCCATCAGAGCCCTGGCCGTCTCCACACTGCCGTCCCGGTCCTCCTCCTGATCGATGGTGAGCTGAACCGTCTCGCCCAGCCACTCCACCTCACAGGCAAACCAGCCCACCGACCGGACCAGAGTAAAGGTGCCCAGGCCGTCCATCCAGAAGGTGACCTCCCGGCGCTGCTCATCCCGAAGGGCCTTCAGCTCCGCGTCAAATCCCGGCTCCGGCAGGTTGACCATCAGGAGACGGGAACCCCCCTCCTTCTCCAGGCGGGCCTTTACCTTGAGGACAAAATCTCCCGGCACGTGGCTCTGAAGATACTCCTTCAGCATCCCATCGCCCTTGGTGACCAGCTGAAAGTCCCCTTCATGGACACCGGGCACATCCTCCTCCAGCCAGGCGGTCAGATCCACCCCCAGGGAGTACAGCTCCTCCCCCTCCTTCTTCTCGCCCCAGAACCCGTTGGGGCCGGTGAGAACCATCAGATCCAGCACTTCCGGGTCAAAGTCCTCGGCAAAGTCCCGAAACTCTTCACTCTCCGTGCCGTTCTCCTTCTCCGGAGTCTCCTCCCGGGGGGGAGTCTCCTTCTTCTTTTTTCCGAACAGACCAAACATACAGACACCTCTGCCGTCTCTTGAGATTCTGCCCGCCTGGGGAACTACGCTCCCGTGGAACCGAAGCCCCCACTCCCCCGCCGGGTTCCGTCCAGTTCCTCCACCAGGTTCAGCTCCACCCGCACCACCGGCGTGATGATCATCTGGGCAATCCGGTCTCCCGGCCGGATGGTATAGGGTTGGTCCCCGGTGTTCATCAGGCCCACGAAGATCTCCCCCCGGTAATCGCTGTCAATTACGCCCACACAGTTGGACGGTATGATGCCATGGCGGGTTCCCAGACCGCTGCGGGCATAGATCAGGGCCACGTAATCCGCCGAGGGCAGTGCAATGGCCAGGCCGGTGGGGATGGAGGTCCGGCCCCCCGCCGGCAGGGTGACAGGCTCCTCCAGGCAGGCATGCAGGTCCATGGCAGCCGAACCCGGGGTGGCGTAAAAGGGGACCGGAATCTCTCTCCCGATCTTCGGGGAGAGGGCCTTGATGTTCATCTTCATAAAAATCCTTTCCCGAACCCAGCAGCGCGAATCAGTCCTCGATGTCCACCATCCGCACGTAGCGCCGCAGGGGATACTCCCCGTCGTGGGCCTCACCGGAAAAGGAATCCGACATGTGCCCCGGCCGGGTGATGCGGGTGACCCCCGCCGCCGCCAGCAGAGCTGTCAGCTCCCGCCGCCGCTGGGGGGTACAGATGAGACCCGCCGTCTGCAGCCGGCCCTTCTGCCTGCGCAGAACCCTGCCCAGCTGCTGCCGGGGCAGACACTTGACCAGCACATTCCCGTGAAGGGGGGACAGCTCCAGCTCCGCATCCGGCCGCAGGGTCACCGTACAGCCCTTTCCCCGGAAGACCTTCTCCCCGGTTCCCGCCCGGTCCGTCAGGTGCTCCAGCCAGGTCTCCCTGGCGTACAGACTGGCCTGAGCCAGCATGCCGGGGCCCTGCCCCTGTCCCAGCACCGCCGTCTCCAGGGCGGGGATCAGCTCCCGGCAGAAGGACTCCGCCTGCTTCCGGTCCTCCGTATCCAGGTAGATCACCTGGCAGGAGGAGCACAGCAGTCCCCCGGTGCGTACAATATGCCAGGCCAGGGCGGCCCGCTCCCGGGTCTCATCCTCCCAGCCGGACCAGTAGGCAAAGCTGAGCCGGTGCCCCCACTCCACCAGGCGGCAGCCCGGAGGAGCCAGCGCCCGGACGGCGGTGATGGCCCCGTCTCCGCCCCACACCACAATGCCGTTGGCCTGCTCCGCCAGCCGCTTCAGAGCGGGGGTGTTCTGGGAGGGGAGGTCAAAGGCGCAGATCCAGGGGGCCAGCCGGGGCTCTGTCTCAATCAGCAGGGAGAGCAGCGCCAGAGACAGTCCCCGGTCCCCGTGGGGCAGCTTCAGCAGATTGAGGTTGCCGGTGAGAAGACCCTCCACCACGGTAAAGACGGGCAGTCCCTCCATGTTGCCGGGGGCGATGTGGAGCAGAACCCCCAGGGGATGGCACTCGCAGCGGCCGAAGGGCCGCTTTCCCCCCGGGTTTCCCAGTTCCACCTCCAGCTTGTACTCCAGGCTCTCCCGCCGCAGCATCCAGCGGATGCTGTCCAGCTGATCCAGGACGGTGGCCGGCACGTAGCGGGCGATGAATCCGTTCAGTTCTCCCCGGTCCAGCCGCCCTCCCAGAGTCTCCAGGGCGGCAATCACCGTCTCCGCCTCCAGCGGGGGCCCGGACAGGGTCTCCTGCACCCTGTCCTCCAGTGCGTCCAGGCAGGCGGAGCGCTCACTGTCCGGAAGCAGCTTACCGTTCCAGAGGATCACAGCGACTCCTCCTTTCCCAGCAGCTGGGCCGCACCGGCGGCACAGGTGGTGATGCCCGAGAGCCCCACCCGGCCCAGAATCGTGAGGGTGGGGGAGGCAATGCCGCAGCCGCAGGCCTCCCCCGGCTCCAGCATCCCCAGGTCGTCGGTCATCACGCTGACGGTGGGGGTGGCACACATCAGGGGCGAGATCAGGTTGACAATCCCCGTCTCCCCCACGGGCAGCGGCTCCAGGGTACGCACGTCCCGGATGAGCACCCGGGCGTAGGCGGGGATGTGGAAGCGGTGGTTGGGACAGGTGTTGTAAAAGATGGGATGCTCCACGGCTCCGAAGAGCTCGTTGATGTGGTCCTCCGGAATCCCCAGAATCTTCTTCACCAGGGCATAGAGGCGGGGCTTCTCCACCTCCTGGGCGTAGTGCTGCTTCCAGCCTCCCGCCAGGATGATGCGGGAGCCGGAGCGCAGCTTCAGAGAGATCCCCAACTCCTCCATGCGGGTGAGACCGAACCAGAGGTAGGAGGGAAAGCCGATGATGCGCACCGGAAAGCGGGAGGCGGCCAGCTTCTTCAGAGCCCGGACCGAGCCGTCCAGATCAGGGATGTAGGTCCCCTCCCGCTTCTCCAGGCAATAGTGGCGGCTCAGAGGGGGAGCAAACCAGGTCAGACCCCACATGGTGCGCACCACTCCGGTGTGATTGCCCCGGTCCGGCCGGTAGCCCAGCACCACATAATGGGCGGGAACCGGGGAAATCAGGCCGTGGAGACGGGCCAGCTTCAGGAGCATGGGGACCTCCGCCAGCACGCAGCCCCAGTCGAAGCGGATCCGGCTGAAGCTGCCGCTGGTTCCGGAGGAGGTGACCTCAAAGCAGCGGCGCCATGCGGGCATGGAAAAAATGGCATGCCGCTTGAAGTAGAGGGTGGGAAGGGCGGGAATCCGCTGCAGATCCTCCATGGTCCGCAGCTGCTCCGGGGAGAATCCCTCCCCCCGGGCCAGAACCCGGTACTCCGGGCAGTGGCGGATGTGATAGGCACAGTTGTCCCGCACCGCCCGCAGGAAGGCCTGGTCCGTGCCGGGCAGATCATAGGGTCTGGACAGCCAGAACAGATTCTGACGGGAAAGCATATCCTTCCTCCTCCCTGCTCCGCCCCGGTTCTACTCCACGTCCCGGTAGTAAAGGCCCCGGGTATAGTCCGTGGGCATGTAGCGCCCCCTGCCCAGGTAGCGCTCCAGAATTCTTCTGCACTCCTGGGCGTCCTCCGTGGTAAACATAAGCCGGGCCCCCCAGATGCCCAGGTGGTTCCAGTCCCGCATCCGGTCCGCCAGAAAAACCTTGCGGGAATTGAGGATCTCATTGCGGCAGCCCCAGGCCTTCACCACAGGGAAGCGCTCTCCCCGCCGGTCCTGCAGATGATTGACGTTTTCGCAGGTGTGCTGGCCGGCCTGGGTGTGGATGATGCAGTTCTCCGTGATCATCAGGGGCAGACGGCCGTAGGCGATGAATTCCAGGGGAATGGCCTTGGAGAGATCCCGGATCTGGGCCAGCTTCAGCTCAAAGGAGGCGGTGGCGGAGCGGAATCCCAGCCGCCGCAGTTCCTTCAGCGTCTGGCTGTTGAACACCCCGATGCCGTAGTCCGCCCGGATCCGGTACCCCAGTTCCCTGGCCCGGCGGGCCACACCCAGAGTTCCCGCCAGGGCGTCCTCCACCCCCAGCTCCAGCAGGGTGAGGAGATCCCGCTCCATGCTCTCCAGCTCCCGGTCCGTACAGATGCGGGGCAGCAGAACCGCAGTGGGCACCCCGGCCCGCCGGCACTGGTCGAAGATCTCCGGATGGGACACCCCCTCCTGGAGGGGAATGTAGAGCAGTGCCGGCTTCATCCGCAGAAGCTCCGGACTCAGCTGACGCACCTCCCGGACGGAGACCGTTAAAACGGGGGGCTCCCGCCGGTTCTCATAGCGGACTCCGGTCTTGAAGGTCTCCTGCCTGCGCTCCGGCGTCTGCTGGCGCATGGCGGCCAGCTCCCCCAGGGCCTCCCGCCGCAGCGAGTTGATGGAGGAGAGGGACAGGGAGAGCCCCTCATCCACCTTGGCAAGGGCCTTCTCCACCTGAAAGGGGGTGCCTCCCGTGCGGGAGAGCTGACTCTCCACCTTTTCCCGGGTCAGAGGGGCATTGCGGGCGGCCTCCGGCACCGCCCCCTCCGCGTAGGCCACATGGCCCTCCTGGTCCTGCACCGCCACCTGGGCGGGCTGCTGCGCCTCGATGAGAGCATAGATGCGCACCGGTTCCTTCCGGTTCTCACCGCTCTCATAGGTGCTCCGGGCCTCCTGGAACAGCTCCTCCGGCTCCCGCTCCTCCTGGCGCATCCCGAACATGTCCTTCCCCAGTTTCCCGGTGTAATAGCCGTCCGTGAATCCCTGGCGGGAGAAGGCCTGGCGGAGGGTATCCAGTTCCTCCTTGGTGGGCTCCCGCCCCTCCCGCAGGGCCTGGGAGAAGATGCGGGTGACGATGGCCACATACTCCGGCCGCTTCATGCGCCCCTCGATCTTCAGACTGGTCACGCCCATCTCCTCCAGCTCCTTCAGGTGCTTCACCAGAGACAGGTCCTTCAGGGAGAGGGGCCAGTGATCCGCCTTCTCATTGAGCCCGTACTTCAGCCGGCAGGGCTGGGCGCACATGCCCCGGTTTCCGCTGCGGCCTCCCAGCACGGAGGAGAAGAAGCACTGACCGGACCAGCACATGCACAGTGCCCCGTGTCCGAAGATCTCCACCTCAATGGGAGAGTGGGTACAGATGAACTGAATCTGTTCCCTGCGCAGTTCCCGGGCCAGCACCACCCGGCTCATTCCCAGGTCGGCACACTCCTTCACCCCGTCCAGAGAGTGAATCGTCATCTGGGTGGAGCCGTGGATGGGCAGATCCGGGGTGGTCTGGCGCACCATGCGGGCGACCCCCAGATCCTGCACAATGACCGCATCCGCGCCGATCCGGCTGGCGTGGGCCGCCGCCTGGGCCACCCGGGGCAGTTCCCGGTCCGTCACCAGGGTGTTCAGGGTCACATGGACCCGGCACCCCCGCAGGTGGCAATAAGAAACCGCCGCAGCGGCCTCCTCTTCCGAGAAGTTTCGGGCGCCGCGGCGGGCATTGAAATCTCCATATCCGAAATAAACAGCCCCGGCTCCATTCTGGACAGCGGCCGTCACCGCTTCCATCGAACCGGCAGGGGCAAGCAGTTCCAGCATAAGCGGCCTCCTGTCTGTTTCCGGTCTGCAGCAGCCCGGCAGATCGGGCTGTGCCTTTACTTTTTGTTCTGCAGCTTGAAGATTTCCCGGTTCTTCTCGGACAGCTCCAGCTTCAGACGGCTGGCCTCCTCCAGGCTCTCCTTGTACTGCCGGCGCAGATTTTCCGCGTCCTCCAGAGCCCGGAAATACTGATCCGTTATGTTCATGGCGGCCAGAACCGCCGCATCCGCCTGAGACAGCCGCTCACCCGCCGTCTCCCGCAGTTTCCCATCCACATGAGCCGCGCACCGGCGTACGTAAGCTTCGTCTTCGGCCGCCACCATGGTATACTCCCGGTCTGCAATGGTGACCGTGATCCGGTTTTTCATTCTCCAGCATCCTCCCCGCTGATCGATGTGTCTGAGCCAGCAACATTGCTGTCAGTATACCACATCTGCGGCCAATGAGAAACAGAATTTCCTGAATTTTTTTTGAAGACAGGCAAGGAGGGACCGTCAGAGGCGGTCCCTCCTCGCATGCTACAGCAGTCCGATCCTGTTTAACGGCCACAGGGCCACAACGGCCCTGCCCAGAATGTAGGACTCATCAATGGGGCCCAGGGCATCGTGCCGTCCGTCCGACGAATTGTTCCGGTTGTCCCCCATGACGAAGACACTTCCCTCCGGCACCTCCCAGGAGGTTCCCTGCTCCGAGGGATCCGCCGGCTGGTACATGGGCTCCTTGATGTAGGGTTCGTCCAGAGCCAGCCCGTCCACATATACCGTACTGGTGCCGTAGTCGATCTCCACCCGCTGTCCGCCGGTGGCAATCACCCGCTTGACCAGGGCACGGTTGCTGAAGTAGTCCGTATTCTTCTTGTTGAAGACCACGATGTCCCCCGCCTTGGGGTGATAGCCCAGAGACCAGATGACCATCATCTCTCCGTTCTCCAGGGTGTTATCCATGGAACTGCCGTCCACCCGGGTGATGCGGGCAAACCCGTTGAAGATGATCACCGCAACCAGCAGACAGCCCATCACCATCTGAAACAGGTCAAACAGCCCCGATCCGGGGTGCTTCTCGGGGGTCTCCGGCTGCTTTTCCTCCGGTTCCGGCTGGACGGAGGTCTCCTGATTCAGAAAATCAAATTCGTCCGACAAGGGACAGTCCTCCTTTCCCAATGTGCTGCTGAGGGAGAGTATAATACACTCCGCATTCAAATGCAAGGCCTACTCCTCCAGATCCGCCCGGCACACCTCCACGCAGCGCCTTTTTTCCGTATCCAGGACAAAGAGACAGGCGTTGAGCTTGCAGCTGCCCTCCGCCTCCTCGTAGCGCCTGGGCACCCCGCCCAGAAAGAGGTTCAGGGAGCTCTCCGGCCGGATGCCCAGCACGGAGCGCCTGGGGCCGGTCATGCCCAGATCCGTCACAAACCCGGTCCCCCGGGGCAGAATCTGACAGTCCGCCGTGGGCACATGGGTGTGGGTGCCCCACACCGCCTGCACCCGGCCGTCCAGATACCAGGCCATGGCCCCCTTCTCGCTGGTGGCCTCGGCGTGGAAGTCCAGCAGAGCCAGGTCGTAGCCGCCGGAGCGCAGCAGGTAACCGGCCATCTTGAAGGGACTGTCCAGGTTGGGATTCAGCTCCACCCGGCCCATCAGGTTGAGCACCGCCACCCGCACCCCCCGGACCGTATAGATTCCCATGCCCCGTCCCGGCACCCGGCCGGCATAGTTTGCCGGGCGCAGTATGTTGTCGTTCTTATCGAGAAAATCCCCGATCTGAATGCGGTTCCAGGTGTGGTTGCCCAGGGTGATCACATCCGCCCCGGCCTCAAAGATGGTCCGGGCCTGCCTGGGCACAATGCCCACTCCGGAGGCATTCTCCCCGTTGACCACCGTAAAGTGGACGTCCAGGTCCTCCTTCACCTCGTGGAGCCGACGGGTCAGAATGTCCAGACCCCCCTCTCCCACCACATCGCCAACGGCCAGTACACGCAGCAGCATGAATGCATCCCTCCTGTCAGAGCTTCGGGAAGCGGCCCGTGATGTGCCTTCTGAGTGCCTCCACCCCCCGGTGCAGGGCCACCCCCAGGAGGATGTTTCCCGCAGACCGGAGCAGCACATTGCCCCAGGAGCCGGCGGGGAAGGGGATCACCCCTCCCATCAGGCTCTCATCCGCGAAAAAGCTGACGTTCAGCAGATAGATCTCCAGACTGTTCTCCCCCACCAGGCGCAGGGCGGCCCGCAGCCAGCCCAGGGGCAGATGTTCCAGCAGGAAGCATCCCGCCAGACACAGGGGCACGGTGCTGAAGAGAAACAGATGGCACAGGGGAAAGTAGGGAAATCCCTCCACGTCCCCCAGGGCCAGTACCAGATACCCTGCACCCAGAACCGACCAGAGCACCCAGAAGCGCACATCTCCCCTTCCCAGAGGCCGCTCCTCCTCCACAAAGAACCCCAGAAGAAGGCCCAGAAAGAGGACGGGAATGCGGTAGAACACATCCACGTACTGCCACCAGCCGTCGTACATCAGCAGCTGGCACAGTGCCACAGACCCTGCAATCCCCGCCGCCGTCCAGGCCAGCCGGTGACCGCTCCGGCGAAGAACACGGTACAGAGGAGGCGTCAGGGCATAAAACAGCATGATCCCCGTCACATACCAGTTGAAGGCCCCGGGAGCTCGGACCCAGTAGGAGAGCAGAGAGACATTCCAGAACAGGGCGGAGAGGGCAGCCCTGCCCTGGCCGATGTTCCACAGCGTCCAGGGCACCGCCACCCCATAGTAGGACGGCAGAATGCGCCCCGCCCGGCGGCTGAGGAAGGCGCCATAGGTCTGCTCCCGCCGGGACAGGGACCGGACCAGTCCCATGGCCGAGAGGGCGATGAAGATGTCCACTCCCCCGAAGCCCGCGTCTCCCAGCAGATTCAGCGCCGGAAGTCCCAGATCCAGCCCCGTTTTCCGGGCATGAAAGAACATCACCCAGAGCATGGCCGCCCCCATCAGCTCGGCGCGGCACCGGCTCAGCCCTGCGTACCCCATACCGTTTTCCCTCCGCCGAAAAACGGCGGAGCAGGGAATCCCGCTCCGCCGCCTGACTGGATCCTATTTGACGCTCTCTCCCCGGGCCTTACGGTTGCGGATCTCCCGCAGAGCGTCCCGGTAGGAGAGATTCACCCGGCCTTTCTCATCGATCTCGGTCACCTTGACCCAGATCATGTCTCCCAGGTTCACCACATCCTCCACCTTCTCCACCCGGCGCTCCGACAGCTTGGAGATGTGGACCATGCCGT
>CAYXVN010000050.1:0-14772 GCA_964468565.1 uncultured Oscillospiraceae bacterium
ACGAAAAAGTATACTTTTCTGTCATATGACGGGCTGTCATATCCTCTGATGTCCCCCGGATTCCCCCTGACGGATTCTTTTAAGGGCAGTTCTGGTATTCTCAAAAGCACCATTCCGGGCAGATCCCGGGGCTCTGGACATCTCCGGCTCCTTCTCCACAGGTATGCGCACCTTGAGACACTGCGGATTCCACCCTCAGGGCGTGTCCGCTCTCCCTGTCCGGGTGCCTGAAGCGGGAATTTCGCCTCTCTGCCGCTTCCCGGGTGTGACTCGGCAGCTGCCCGCCTCCGGGTGATCTTACCCTGAGCGTACACGCAGCTGTGCTTCTCGGGTATCTCCTCTGCCGGTATGATCTTCGGTCAGATTTTTTACAGTCTGCTGTGTATCATGCTCCCTGCCCCCGTCACCTCAGGACGCACCGGTGCCCAGGCGATCTGGTGACCTGACCGGTTCTGATCTCCTGGGACTCTGCCCTCCCCCGTGGAGATTGGCGACATGAGAGACCCGAAATCATTTCCTCACCTTCGCGACCTGATCCGGGTACCCCGGTACATCAGACTGTCCGGGGCTGACCCCGGCCGGGAGGAGGGTCCACAGCCTGCTGTACTCTTTCCGGATGTCACGCCGGATCTGTATGCCCCGGTCCGAATGTGAGGGAGCATAGGGTCCCGATCCGGAAAAAAGCAAAGCCCCCGGGAGAATCCCACATTGGCACCCTACAAGGTGAAGAGTCTGTGTGTTTTGTGGAGGGGGGCGCAAAGATTGCCCTGCAGTCCGGTGCGGACCACTCTGTTTCTCTGACGGCATCCGTGAACCTGGCCGGGACAGGGGATTCTCCAGCTGCATCTCCCCCACCGAAAATATGCAGTTCCATCGGGAAAGGGCGGGAGCAGGGAGTATGATAAGATCTCTTCAGCAGCTGAAACCGGATCCTTTCAGAATCTGCCACTCCGCCTCCTTTCCAATGGAAAAGCGGCAGCAGGAGGTTTCCCCTGTTTCCCCGGAACACCGAGCCCGGATGACAGACACGGTTGTGCAGAAGCAGGGCTATATGTTCTTCGTCTCAGTGAGCAGCGCCAGTGCATCATCGTAGTTCATGCCGAACCTGGTTGCGATCACCTGGGCGTTTTCCCTGGTGACGGCATCGGTCACGCTCTTGGTCACGCTCTCGGTGTTTTCCCGAAGAACGGGTGCTGTGAGGAGCTCGAAGAGCTGGGCAACATCATCGCTCATCCTGGTCACTCCTTTCTCGCCGAATTTCAGATTTGCATTGCACTCGAACAGGAAGTTGAAGTGCATCTCGGAAGGATCGGACTGGAGGAAGTCCTGCATCAGCCGGTACCGATCATCTTCAGTTGCATGGTCTTTGGCATTTTGCAGGTTGGCCCCGGCGGTCAGGTAGAGAAACTTCGTTTTCACCGGATGCACATCCGGGGCGGTGATGCTCTTCTGAGAGCCGTCGACCATTTCGACGATCTCCTTCTCATAAGTCACGCCGTACTTGATCCCCTGCGCCATGCCGCTGGTCACCATGATACATATGACCTCGATCTCCGTGGGAATGGGTCCCCCAGTGGGAGTATAGGTGACCCTGGCAAGTGCCGCGTCGTACACCAGGCGGAAGAGCTCCGCCTTGGAAAGATCGTTTTCGATCTCCAGGATGATGATCCGCTGCCTGGTGTCTCGCGCCAGGATATCGGGAACCATGCTCCTGCCGGTGGAGGATATCAGATCCTGCTGGGTCTCACACTCCGTGATCTCCAGGTCGTTTTCATAAAGCATGATGCGAAGAATGGACTGGACCACATCCTTCTGCTGATGGAGAAGCATCCTGGCGTACCGGTCGGACATCATGTTCATGGTCGGAACAAAAAGCTTCTGAAGATCCTGCCGGACGGTTACCGGAAACATTTTGCGGATTCTGTACTGGGCCAAGGCAGTCTTGAAAGCCTCGCTGTACTTTTTCGAAGCAGCTTCGAAGTACTCATGCACCTTGTCCCGGCTCAGGGTTTCGGGGGAAATTGTGGATGTCATGCATTTCTCTCCTCACACCCCGTATGCAGAAAACACGAAGCCCACGCCGATCCGTCCTGAACGCGCCGGTCTCCGGACTGGGCATCCTCTGAGAAGGAAACAGGCCCAGCTCGGAGGTTAGTTTATTATAGCACATGGATGCGTATTGTGCAACGGGGTTTTTCTTTTTTTCAGGAAATCTGCGGGGAACAGGGGTGGGCTGTGACTGATCCTGCAGGGATTGTGCATGGAGCTCAGATCCCTGCCAATCCGGTCTCCGGACACCAGCAGCAGGAGCACCGGATGTTCCGCAGGGCAGGACCTGGCATGCTCCACAATCTCCCATGCCCCCGCCTGAACAGAACCCGTTCCGGCGGGCCCCGGACGGAAATGGACAGGAGCTGCCCGGAGAACATCATCTTCTGCCGGACACCGTGCCGCTGCGGACCTTCCGAAACTGTGTCCAGACAGGTTTCCTCAGAAGGAACTCCCAGAAGCGCCAGGAAAAGCAGGAGGAACACAAGACCGGGCCCGCCCCCGGTGGCGGCGTTTTGGATCGTGCGCCCGCAGGTCCGAATCAGCATCCTGTTCCCTCCTCTCTCTGCCCGGGACCTGGCGGCCCCTGAAGTCTATCTTATCGTACCTTGCCCGGGTTTACAAGGGTAATATCCTGCTTCTTCAGGTAAAAAACGATCATCCTGAAAAAATCCTGCTCCGGAAGGGAATCCGGACTGGGGGAACCTCCCAGCTCCTTTCGGGACAGGACCCGAAGAGGCAGATACCGGGAGGGGAAACTGCTCTCGGATCCGGTGGTCCCGGAGGCCCGGACCCGCCATGCTGCCCAGGGTCAGGGGGCCATACTGCAGCAGCGTCCGGTTTTCCCCGGGCATCCTCCCCGGTCCGGAGTGCAGAACAGCCCCTTCCGGTGGCACCGCCACAGGTAACCTCGGGCATTTTCCGAAAAAAAGAGCCTGCTGTCCGTGAAACGCAGCAGGCTCACATATGTGTTGGGGGGAAAATTCTGCAGGCGGTGGCCCTGGCACTTCCCCCAATCAGCCGGGTCAGAATGTGATGTCAGCCTCCTGCCGGTGTTACGGCCTGGAAGGGCAGGTGTCTGCTTTCGGCCCATTCCCTCAGACTGCCCTCCGGTGCCACCACCTTACAGTGCATCGGCCGGGGGGAATATCCGCCCGTATCCTGGTACAGGATCCTGCAGGTCCGGTCCGGATCTGCAGCAGGGGTCACCACCGTGGGTCCCAGGAAGGTCACCTTCTGCAGAGAGGGACAGTCCGCAATCAGGTCCTCGGTGATCTCCAGGACATGTTCCGGAATGGTGAGGGTCTTCAGGCTGACACAGCCCGCCAGGGCGTGGGGCCCGATCTCCTGCAGGGTGGAGGGAAGGGTGAGGGACTTCAGGCCGGACAGACCGGCCAGGCCGTTCTGCCGGATGGCGACCACACCCTCCGGCACGACAATGGAGCGGATCCTGGGAAAGAGAACCTCTCCCCTGCCGTCCATTCCCCAGTTCTCTCCGCCGCAGAAGGCCAGACTCCCGATGACGGCCATCCGGTCCCGCCCGATCTTTCCCGGAATGACAGGCTCGGTGTGGGAACCCCGGTAGCCCACCAGGGTCAGGCGGCCGTTCTCCTTTTCGCAGATCCAGATCCTGCGCAGTTCCGCCGCCGTAGGTTCCAGCCTGGTTGCCTCCAGCAGCAGTTTCCGCTCCCGCTCCCGTTCGTATGCCTCATACTCCCCGTTGGGCCACACCCTCCTCCGGTACTCCAGCAGCGCGGCGATGAACTCCGGTTCCCGGTTGGGGTCCAGACAGTCCAGGCAGAAGCTGTAGGAGGACAGGGAGATCAGGTCGTACTTCAGAATGACGTCCCGGCAGACGTTATCCTTCCAGAGCTTTTTCTGGTGCTGCCGGATCCAGTCCAGAAAGGCCTTTCTGGCCCTGGGAGAGACGGGGCTTCCGTTTCGCTCCCGGAGGAGGAAGCCCTGGAGCAGCATGGGCCGGAGGCGCTGGTCCGCTTCCCCGATGGTGCCATGATCCGCCACCAGAGGCACCTTCCTCTCCTCGGGGTACTGGAACCCGATCCATCTGTTCCAGGGTTTCAGGTCCCCCTCCGTGCACAGAAGCTTCAGGTTGGGGCACTGGTTCAGCAGAAGAACCGGAACCGCCTGGATGCTGGCGGGAAAGCGGATTTCCGTCACGCCGACGGCATCCTGAAAGGCAGTGACGGAGAAGTTCCTGACCCCTTCCGGGACCTGGCACACCCCCTGCATGGCCCCGGGGACATATTCCAGACTGTGGGACTCCCAGTCCAGGAGCATGCCCTTCCTGCTGCGGTAGATGGGGTTGCCCGGAGCCACCCGGATTTCCTTCAGGGCGGGACTCTTTTCCGCCAGGCCTCTGTCTGCCCTGCGCAGGCTGGCGGGCAGGTGGACCGACTCCAGGGAGAGACATATGCCGAAGGCCTGGTTTCCAATCACCTCCACCCCCTCCGGAAGCTTCACCCGCACCAGGGAGTCGCACCGGCGGAAGGCTCCCCGCTGGATGACCCGCAGCGTGGAGGGGAACTGCACCCGGGTGAGGGCAGGACACTCCGCAAAGGCAAAGGGTTCAATCCCCTGGACGCCTTGGGAGATACGGACGGATTTCAGCTTTTCGCAGCGCAGAAACATGTCCTGGGGGACGGCGGGGAGAAGCGGGGGGACCCGGAAGGAGGTGATTCCGGACCTGGCGAATACCCCGTCTCCCATCCCGTTTACCGTATCGGGAAAATCCACGGTGGAGAGAGCGGTACATCCGGAGAAGGCGTGGTCCCCCACTTTCTCCAGACCGCAGGGAATCACCACCTTCTGAAGTCTGCTGCACCCCAGGAAGGCCTCTTCCCCGATCTCCAGCAGGCCCTCCGGGAAGATCACCTTCTCCAGAGTCAGGTTGTGGGCAAAGGCCTGGCGGGCAATGCGGGACGTGCCCTCCGGGACACGGACGACCGGGTCTGTTCCTGTGTACACAAGCAGAAGAGACCCCGTGATTCGGAAGCCGTTCATGCTCCCATCTCCTTCCCCCTCCCGGACCGGAGGTTCCGGTCCGGTACCTCTCCCGGCAGCGGGACCCTCCCGCTCCGGAAGGGGCAGACCGGCCCCTGGCCGTCCGCCCTCTTCACAGCTTATTGTACTGCAGATCCAAAATCCGGTCAAGAAGTGCCGCCCTCTCTGCCGGTCCCCCTCTCCCGCTCCTCACCCCGGTCTCCCCGGCTGGAGACCCTCCGGGAAGGGAAAGATTGCCACTGGACAGAGGTTCCCCTTCCGGTGTACAATGGGAGCCGGCCCTCTCCGGACCCTCCCCGGTCTGGACATGGGGCAATTCACCAGCAAAGGAGTCCCCATCATGCCTTCTGTGCGCAAAATTCCCGCCTCGGATACCGGCCCCCTCTGGACCTTCTGCAATGCGGCGGGGGAAGAGTACATCATCTCCTGGTACCCTACCCAGAAGCGCTTCACCCTCTGGGAGAAGACGGCGGAGGGATTGGAGAAAATCGCCACCTCCTCCTCCCCCCTGGACCTTCGCAGCCGCATTCCCGGTTACAGATAGCCCTGAACCGGTGGCCATCCTGTCTGTCCCCTGCCCCGGAGCATTGCCTCCCCGGTCCTCACCGGGGCGGGTGATTCTCTCCGGCGCCGGCCCGGACTGACAGGGCCGCTCCCACCGGACAGACTCCGCCCGCTCTTCTGACAGATCCCTCCGGATCCGGGAGCGGGCGGTTTTTCTGTCCGGTGCCCTCCGAAGCCCCGGCCCATGGGGTATCTCCGGAGCACTCCGGCATGGGGCAGGCCTGCCGGGGAGAACCGGAGCCTGTTCCCGGAGGGGAGAAGCTGCCCTTCTCCGGCCTACCGGGGCCGGGGAGACCGGGGCCGGGTGGGAGGCGGCCCATGCCGCCGGATATCCGGTTCACACCCATCTCCCCCGGGACGGATCCTCCCGGCCCCAGACCTGAGCGCCGGCGGGGAGCAGGGGCGATTCTTCCTTTAAGCGGGGCGCAAGTTCCCAGCGGCTGGCTGCGGCGGCCATCCGTCTCCCATGACCATGGCCTCTGCCCCGGCCTGCTCCTCCCCTGCAGCCGTCGAAAGCGCAAAAAAAAACAGGCAGCCCGGCTGGGCCGCCTGGATTCAGGCCCGTCTCCGGGCCAGTTCATTTTTTGTGAGGGAGCTGCCGGGAGAACCCGGAGCGCCCGGTGTGCAGGACCTTCCCCTGCACCTGCTCTGCCTGCCTTACAGCACTCCGTGGGTGACCGCCATGGTGGTGCCCAGCAGAACCAGCGCAAATGCGGTGAACAGCATTGCTGACCGCCTCCTTTTCTGAGATCGCCATTATTCTAGCACCTGCCGTCCGGCAGAACATTCAGGATCTTGCGGACTTTGCATTTTCCCGACCCTCGGAAAATCTGCCGATTTCCCCGCTGCACCGCCGGTTTTCCCGGCGTTCTCCCCCCGGAAGGGGAAAAACGGCCCTCCTGCACCCCCTGCCGTCCCCGGGGAAGCTTATCGGATCTTGCGGTTTTGTCCCCTGAGGTGGGGGGAGCACCGGGGAGACAGAGCCCGGCCCGGAGAGGACGCGGGCGACCGTGAGGGCGAAACCCCTGAGTCCCGGATTTCCCTCCTGGCAGGGGGATACCGGTCCGGAGGGGTCTTTTCCCGGGCCCGGGCGGTCAGCCCGGAGGTGAGGCCAGGCCGGTCGCCTGCTCCTCCGGGGCGGGATGGGTCACACTGCTGCGGAGCATGTCCAGAAAGACCCGGACGGCCGGGGAGAAGGTTGTGTACTTTTTGGTGGCGATGCTCAGGTCCACGGAGATCTCCGGGACAATGGGGCGGAAGACCAGGTTTGCTCTGCAGCTCTGCCCCAGCCGGTCCAGGCAGAACGCGCACCCTATGCCCTTCTCGGTGAGAAAAGTGGCATTGTAGATGAGGCTGTAGGTGGCCACAATGGGGAGGGAGGACAGACTGATCCCCAGAAGGCTGCTGCTGTGGGGATCTGCCAGGATCTGTTCGGACATGATGAGGGGGATGCCGGGCAGCTGCTCCCGCCGGATGGTCTGCTGAGCCGCCAGGGGGTCCTCCGGCCGCATCAGCAGGCCGAAGGTGTCCTTCCATCCCAGGTCAAAATAATCAAAGCGCTCCTGGCGTACCGCCCCCAGCAGCAGGCCCAGGTCCGCCAGGCCTTTGTCCAGCCGCTCCGTCACCACCCAGGCGTCCCCGCTGTACAGCCTCAGGCGGACATCCGGGTGAAGGGTGTGAAAGCGGCGGAATACCTCCGCCACAACCTCCATGCCCGCCGTCTCTCCGCAGGCGATGGAGATGTCTCCGCTGAGCATGGTCCCCTCCGCCCGGAAGGCGGACTCCGTGCTGTCCATCAGGTCCAGAATCTCCTGGGCCCGGTTGCGCAGAAACCGCCCTTCCTCGGTGAGAGTGATGGTCCGCTTTCCCCGGACAAAGAGCCGGTGGCCCAGCTGCTGCTCCAGCTCCATCATCTGCTTGGACAATGTGGACTGGGTGATGTAGAGGGTCTGGGCCGCCCGGGTGATGCTCTCCTCCCGGGCAACCGCCAGAAAGTAGTTGAGCAGGCGGGTTTCGATCATCTGAATATCCGCTCCTTTCTGCAGCTTTCCTCACCAGGACAGGGGTCTTATCATTCCTGAAAACGATGATACAGCATGTTTGATAACTGTTTGCAATGGAAATGCTCCGGCAGTACAATGAGAACCTCAGAGAGGGAGATCTCCGGTTCGCTCCGGCGGACCCGGGTCCCCCGGCACAGACCCCTCCGGGAGGGGGAACACCGCATCTCCCCTCCCCCTTTCAGGGTGCCTCCGGACCTGGCCCCGCAGGGGGACCATCTGTGTCCCCAACCTGGAGGAGATCGTGAACGACCCCCTGGCGGAGGGGCGCATCATCATCTGCCGGGAACAGGCAACTGTCCATGCCTGAGTCATAAGAGGAGGAACATCTGCCATGAAACGAAAAGCAGCTGCCGCAGTGTCTCTGGTGCTGGTGCTGGTGCTGGCCGGGGCACTGCTGTGGATTCCCGCCGCCGTGGCCACCCCGGGGAGCAGCGGGTTTGAAGACGTGGACCCGGATGCCTGGTACGCCTCCGCCGTCACCTGGTGCGCGGAGCGGGACATCGTGAAGGGGACCTCCGAGACCCGGTTCAGCCCGGACACCCAGCTGTCCCGGGCCATGTTCGCCACCATGCTGCACCGGGCGGAGGGCACGCCGGCAGCGGAACGTCCGGCTCAGTTTCCCGACTGCCTCCCGGACAGCTGGTACAGCCAGGCCGTCAGCTGGGCCGCCGCAGCGGGCATCCTGAAGGGCTACGACAGCGGCCGGTTCGGCCCGGAGGACCCGGTCACCCGGGAGATGACCGCAGTGATTCTCTGGCGCCGGGCGGGACAGCCTGCAGGGGGCCAGACCGGGGCTCCGGATGCCGGCTCGGTGAGCAGCTGGGCTGTCCAGGCGGTGAACTGGGCGGCGGAGAAGCAGATTCTGCGCCCCAGAGACAGCGGGAACCTGGATCCCCGGGCCCCTGCCACCAGGGCTGAGGCGGCCTATGCCATGATGAGCTGGAAGCAGCTGCCGGAGGAGAATCCGGACCACACCGGTACCGGCAAGGTGCTGGTGGCCTATTTCTCCGCCACGGGAACCACCCGGAGGGTGGCGGAGATGCTGGCCCAGGCGGTGGAGGGGGATCTGGGGGAGATCCGTCCGGCTCAGCCCTACACCAGCGCAGATATGAACTACACCTCCACGGACTGCCGGGCCAACCGGGAGCAGAACGACCCCGACGCCCGTCCTGAGATGGCTGAGGCCCCCGCAGACCTGGAGAGCTATGACACCATCTTCCTGGGCTATCCCATCTGGTGGGGCAGGGCACCCAAAATCATGCTCACCTTCCTGGAGAGCGGGGACTTCGGGGGCAAAACCCTGATCCCCTTCTGCACCTCGGGAAGCAGCGGCTTCACCGGCAGCGATTCCCTGCTGAGAGAGGCCGCTCCGGATGCGATCTGGCGGGAGGGAGCGCGGTTTTCCTCCGGCGCCACCGCGGAGGAAGTGGCCCGGTGGGGAAAGGCCCAGAGCCGGCAGACACAGCAGAAGGAGGAACAGGACATGAAAATCAGGGTATCCGACGGCAGCCGGGAAGTGATCTTCCAGCTCAACGGTTCCAGCCCGGCCCGGTCCCTGTACCGCCAGCTTCCCCTGACGGTGAAGGTGGAGAACTACTCCGACAACGAGAAGATCTTCTATCCGGAAAAGCTGGATACATCCTCCCCGGTGAACGCCGATGCCAGGCGGGGAACCCTGGCCTACTTCTCCCCCTGGGGGGATGTGGTCATGTACTATAAGGACTTCGGCTCCTACTCCGGCCTCTATGAGCTGGGGCAGGCCATCTCCGGGGTGGAGGAAATCCAGAACCTGTCCGGCACCATTCAGGTGACCCGGGCAGACTGACAGGCCAACCGGGACCGGTACCGCCGGCCCCGGTTTTCTGCTGCCCCTGCCCCCACAGGCCCCGGACCCGCTCCCTCCCAGGGCAGCATCCCAGAAAACCGGAGAAAGCCCGGCAGCACAGGGGCGGAAGGGAGATGCGCCCCACACCCGCCGGAGCCTGCCCTCCCCGGACCCGGACCGGGGAGAGACCCATTCTGTTGTGAGACTCTGTCCTCCAGGGCGGAGGCGGCAGCAGATCTCTCCAGGCCAGGTGCCGGCAGCCTGCCCGGTTTCCCGGCAGGTGTTCTCCCCCTCCGGAGCCGGCCCGGACTTCCCCCTCCCGTCCCCCGGCGGCGGGGGAGGAGACATCAGACCGGAGGAACAGGGGGAGACCGGAACCCGGAGGCGCGCCGCCACAGGTGGAAGGGCAAAAAAGAGAGAGCTGTCCCCAGGGCAGCTCTCATCCCGGAGTCCGGGAAAACGATCAGGGAGCGATGGAGTTGGCGCCGTCCACCAGCAGGCACTGTCCGGAGTAGTAGCAGGAATCCGGCCCGCAGAGGAAGGCCACCACAGGGGCGATGTCATTCTCCGGGTCCCCGAAGCGGTGCATGGGGTTCAGCATGACCTGCTTCTCATACTCCTCGGGGAACTTCTCCGCCCACCCCTTGGCGGCAGGGGACTCGGCCCCGGGCAGGACGCAGTTGACGCAGATGCCGTACTGGCCCCACTCCTTGGCGGCGATCTTGGTCAGGCCCCGGACGGCCTCCTTGTTGGAGCCGTAGGCCAGCTGGCCGGCGATGCCGAACATGCCGGTGGCGGAGGCGAAGTTGATGATGCGGCCCTCGTGCTGCGCCTTCATATAGGGGAACACGGCCTGCATGTAGTTCAGCGACCCGATGGTGCCGCTCTGCCAGGACTTCAGCATGTTCTCGTAGGTGGTGTCCTCCACGCTGGCGGAGGGAACGATGGCCTGGCCGTTGTTCACCACGATGTCCACGGTGCCGAAGACCTCCACGGTCTTCTTCACCACTTCGTCCACCCGGGCCCGGTCTGCCGAGTCACAGGACATGGCGAAGGCCTCGCCCCCCATCTCCTTGATCTCCGCGGCGGTCTGCTCGATGGGCGCGATGCGGCGGCCGGTGCAGACAATTTTGACACCCCTGCGCGCGAGGACCATTGCGATGCCCTTGCCGATGCCCTGGCCGGCACCGGTTACGATGGCGACTTTTTCATTGAGCTGTTTCATGGAATCCTCCTGTCAGAAATCCGGGCTGTCCGTCTCCGGACAGCACCTTCAGTTTCAGGGCTGTCCAAAACACCCTCCAATCCCCATTATCAGGCCCGGACAGAGGCCACAGTGCCCTGTCCGGCAGGCAGAGAGCCCGCCCGGCCACATGCCGGAGGGTCTCCGCCCCGTTTCTGGCCAGCCACACCCTTATTATAGCGAAAAAGGGAAGAATGTCAACCGGAAATTCCTCCTGAATCAGGAAAAAACACCTTCTGCAGGAGGGGGAACCTGCCTGGAACCAGTTTCCAGGGGGGAGGAGAGATTCTATCAGCTGCTGCTCTCATCTGCCGGAAGAATCCCTCCTGGGGTCACGTCCCGCCCGGGCTCTTCCCGGGTCACGGCGCCGGCCTCTCCTCCCCCGAAGGTCTCCGGCATCTCTCCCCCCAGTGAGATCTTCCCCTGGGCTTCAGCCGGGCATCCCCGGGGACCGGAAAGCAGGGTTCTCCGGCAGCCTGGGAATCCCTCCGCCCTGGAGCCCGGGGCACTGGCAGAGCGGGGATGGGGGAAGGGGCACCATGTCCGCCCCGCCCTGTCCCGGAGCGTCCCCCGGCAGGAGCACTGCGCCCCGGTCAGGGGGCTTCCACCTCCGGTGGGGAGAACCGGGGCTGCCGCAGGGCCCCTCTCCCTGCAGAGGCCACCCCGGAGCGTGGGGGCCGGGGCGGCAGCGCGGGGTCAGGAACCGGCCAGTTCCTCCGTCTCCACGGTCTCCTTCTGGTCCGTGGGGGCCTCGCCGCTCAGTTCCCGCTTCAGATAGTTGATGCAGACCTGGGCCATGGGCTTGTCCGGATTGCTGGCGGCCACCAGAAGGCCCTGGCCGCTGTGGGGGGATTCCAGGGGGATGTTCCGGGCCACGTCCCGGTCCACGGGCATCCAGTCCCCCGGCACAATGCCGTAGAGGGAGATGGCCTGGCCGGTCATGGCATAGAAGATGGCGTCCTTCATGGAGGTGGTGTAGAAGATGTTGCGGATGTCCGGGCACTGCTGCCTCAGCCGGGTGGTGATGGCGGTGGCGGAGAGGTGATGGGCGGGAGGGCAGAACACCCAGATGGTCTCCCCCGCCAGATCCCGGGGGAAGATCTTCTCCCGGTCCCAGAAGCGGTGGCCCTGCCCCACCAGGAAGGAGACCCGGCACTCCGCCACCCGCTGCCAGCTGATGTCCCGCCAGCTCACCAGATCCGAGCGGAAGCACAGCGCCACATCCAGATTCCCCCGCTGGATCATCTCCCCGATGCCTGTGGACAGATCCGAGACGAAGGACTGGGTGACCATGGGGTAGTCCCGGGCCATGGCGGCGACGCAGCGCATCATGGCCAGCCGGCACAGGTAGGGGGCGGAGGCGATGCGCAGGGTGCCCGCCGTCCCCCGCTGAAGGCGTTCCACCTTTTCCGAGAAGGCCTGCCTCTGGGCCAGGAGCTGCACTGCGTCCTCGTAGAGGCTCAGACCGGCCTCAGTGACCTCGATCCCCTTGCTCTTGCGCACAAAGAGGGTGATGCCCAGTTCCCGCTCCATGTCCTGAATGCGCCGGCTCAGGGCCGGCTGGGTGACATAGAGACGGCGGGCGGCCTCCGTGATGTTCCGGCAGTCGCAGATCACGACAAAAGACTGCAGCTCTAAAAAATCCATGGCCGGCTCCTTTCCGATATGGCAAAAATCCCTGGGCACTTCCTCCGGAAAAGGGAAATCTCCTGTGAATACGTATTCTTACCAGGGCAGAAAAGGCAACGGGCCGTTGTCTTTTCCCTGGAGCCCCTCAGGTGCTCTCCCTGGGAACCAGCTCTCCGTGAAAGGAGCATTCCAGTATCTCCGGCTCCCCGGGGTGCTCGATCCGGCAGACCAGCTGGTCCACCGCCTTCTCCGCCATCCGGGCGATGGGCTGGGAGACGCTGCTGAGGCTGGGCTGCAGGTAGCGGCACATGGAGGTGTTGTCAAAGCCGATGACCCCCGCCTGCCGGGGCACCTCCACCTTCAGCTCCCCCAGGGCCCGCAGCACCCGCAGGGCGTGGAGGTCGTTGGTGGCGAAGATCCCCGCCCGGCCGCTGCCCCGGCCAAGCCAGCGCTCCAGCAGGGTGCGCAGAGTGTCACTGTCCTCACAGGACAGGCTCTCCGTCTCCTCCCCCCGGCACAGTCCCAGCTCCTCCAGCCGCCGGCAGAAACTCCGGTATTTGATGTCCGTGGGCCTGCCCACGAAGAGGAACCGCTCATAGCCCCGCTGGGCCAGATGGGAGGCCACCATGCCTGCCGCCTCCTCGTGGTCCACATAGACGGAGTCGTATCCCTTCACATGCCAGGTGATCATCACCGTGGGCTGGCTCAGCTTGTTCAGGCACTCCTGCCAGAGGGCGGAGTTGTCCACGGAGGGGACCATGATCACCCCGTCCACCCGGTAGCGCCGCAGCACATCCAGGCAGTCCCGCTGCTTCACCGGATTCAGGTCCGTGTTGAAGAGGATGATGCTGTAGCCGTACATGCTGGCCCGGGTCTCAATCTCCCGGGAGAGGTCCGCGAAGAAACTGTTGCTGATGTCCGTTACCAGCACCCCCAGCAGGTTGGTTCTGCTCCCCCGCAGTCCCTTGGCCAGGGCGCTGGGCTGGTAGTCGTGTTCCCGGGCACAGGCCAGCACCCGCTCCCGGATGTCCGGATCAACGGTCTTGCTGCCGTTCAGAACCCGGGACACCGTGGGCTGAGATACGTGGACCATTCTTGCAATCTCAGTCATTGTGATCATGCTGTGCCTCCGAGAATACGTATTCTTTTACGCTATGCATAATATACCATGCATATTTCCCAAATGCAATCAGCATGTTGCCTAAAATCCGGTCCTATCCCTCCCGGTCACCTGGTGATTGCGCCGAAGTGTCCCGTGGGGCTCAGGGGTGGCATTCCCCCTGAATCTGCTCCCCTCTCCGGTTTACCGCCCTCTGTCCCGCCTCTCCGGATTCCGGAGGGCCTTGTGCCCCAGGGGTTCCGGGAATCCGGCGGGAAAAAGACCAGGGCATGCCCTCTGTCCCGGGGGACCCGGTCCGCCGGGGATCCGAAAGGGCCAGGCCGGTGCCGGCAGCCCGGGAGACCCCAGGGGCTCTCCCGGAGATGAGACTGCTCTCCCCCTCCCGGAGGGTGGTCCGGATCCGGCCCTCTGACCCCCGGCAGCGGCCGGGACGCAGATGTTCCCAATCTCCCCGGTGGGAGCTTCAGCAGGCGGTTCTCCCCGCCTCTGAGGGAAGGGCAGGACAGCCCCGGCGGCCTGGGAAATCCGGACCGCCGGGACACATGGTGACACTGGGGCGCAGAATACCCCCTTCCGGCATGGGCTCCTTCCGCTGCCGGAGGGCCCTCCGGCAAGGGGCTCACCCGGCTCTCTCTCAGAAGGGGGAGTCCGGGTGGAGGGTCAGGTGGATCTGGGGGGATGCCTCCCCATCAGGGCCCGGGTCCTGCCGGGCGGGGGGCTGGGACTGCATCAGGCCCTCCATCTCCCCGATGACGTCCAGGATCTCCCCCAGTTCCTCTTCGGAGGCCTTCTCCTCCTGCTCCGGCTCCGGTTGGGGAGACCGGTCCGGAGAAGCAGGTCTGTCCTCCTCCCCGGCCTGGAGCAGCTGCTCCAGCAGGAGGGGGATCTCCGCCTCTCCCCCCTCCAGGGTCAGCTCCGGCTCCTGGGGCGCCTTCGGCTCCCCCATCTCCAGGAGTTCCGAAACGTGATGGGTGCCCCCGTAGCCTGGTGCCGGGGGTTCCGGCGGCCTGGACTCCTCTCCCTCCGGTCCCCGGTCCGGGAAATGGGGAAGGGGAGGTCTCTCCGGCGGGATGGGCGGCCGGGACTCCTCATCCGGGATGAACCCGGTAGAGGGGCGGGGTGCACCCTGCCCGGGTGCCGGAGGTTTCTCTCCGGCTGGGGGCTCCGGCCGCCTGGCCTCCGGTCCCCGGTCCGGACAGGGCGGGGCCGGGGATCTGCCTGGGGGCGGCGGAGGCGGGGCTCCCCAGGACGGCTCCTG
>CAYXVN010000051.1:0-14771 GCA_964468565.1 uncultured Oscillospiraceae bacterium
AGGCCTGTTTCCCTGGAGGGCAGGATCCGGGGTCCTCTGTGGAGTGGCTTCCGGAGAAGAAAAACATGGTGCTGTATATGAGGCAGTATGGCCGCCGTGGCCGCTGACTTCGGCCTTCCTGACACGCTCCCCAGGCAGCTGATGGACCCGGGAGGATTCAGCGACGTCCCTGACAGCTGCAGTCCGGCGCACCGGGCTGCCGGGGAGGGTTCCCAAGCGGCATTCATGCGGATCGGGGGGGGCCTCAGCCGGGTCTGGAGATCTCAGATGCCTGGCGGAAGGGGAGCGATGGAGCAGAAGCGGCAGAAACAGTCCGGGAATGCAGGCTGTTTCAGTATCCGGGCCTTGCGGAGGTCTCCGGAAGGATCCGGACCCTCCGGGGAGCCGTCAGATTCTGATCACCGGGAAAACTCTGCGGATGCAGATCAATACCGGCCTTCTTCAGAAATTTTCCCGCTCCTGAGGGGGAGAGGTGGAACTGAAAGCGGGCCCAGATCATATCTGCGATCTCCTGCCGGGTGTGGTAATCCCCGTTGTGTATCTCTTCAACGAGGGCTTCTTCGCAGCCGTGCATATCGATTTTGCTCTTCCTTCCTCCCCCGCGGACAATGAGCAGATCAGAGATGTTCTCCACCCCCATCTTCTTCCTGAGATCATGAACGGTTCTTGTGCAGGAGCCTACGACAGCTGCGACCTGTCTGTCTTCCAGACCGGCATCGATCAGTGCCATGGACAGGATACGTTTGGCCAGTGTGAGGGACATGAAGAGATTGAGAAAATCGGGTATGGCCGCTATGGTACCCGGGTAGTCCTCTGTGGTGGCGGACTCTTCGGGCAGGCTGTTCTGTTTCATCACCCTATGCTCCTTCCAGGTTGGATGTTCATATTATGGTACAGATAAAGGCTCCGTAATCTGGAGCAGCAGAGTTTTGAGTCGGCAGCGCACAGGCACCGGAGGCGTCCCCTCAGGTTCTGCCCCCGGGCCGGTGGCGACAGTACCAGGTCAGCCTGCCTCTTCTGACTGAAGATGATCCCTGCAGCCGGGGAAGGAGGACATGTCCGGAGACCCATGGTGCGGGAGTCAGTCGCCCCCGGCGGGGCCACTGAAAACTCCCC
Organism: uncultured Oscillospiraceae bacterium; assembly: GCA_964468565.1. GTDB lineage: Bacteria > Bacillota > Clostridia > Oscillospirales > Oscillospiraceae > Lawsonibacter. The sequence goes on from CAYXVN010000051.1 coordinate 1,117, forward strand.
TGGGTGAAAGGGAAACAGCTCCCGGGCATATCAGGAGGGAGCAGTTCCGGTACCGGTGCGGAGCCGCTGGGCCAGGAGGGAGTTGCGGTCGGAGACCTTGTGTTTCTCCACGCACAGATGGAGCCCTCTCCTGTTGCCCACCAGAACCAGCAGCTTTTTTGCCCGGGTGATGCCGGTGTAGAGCAGGTTGCGCTGGAGCATGATGAACTGGGAGTGGTGGATGGCCATCACCACGATGGGATACTCGGAGCCCTGGGACTTGTGGATGGTGATGGCGTAGGCGTGGACCAGTTCATCCAGTTCCACCGCCTCGTAGGGAACGATCCGGCCGTCGTAGGAGACCTTGAGGGTCTGGTTCACCGTATCCACCTCTTCAATGAACCCGATATCCCCGTTGTACACGTCCTTCGTGTAGTTGTTGCAGGTCTGCATCACCTTGTCCTGTACGCGGAAGGCGATGTTGCCCCGGGTGATGGTCTCCCCCTGGGGGTTGAGGGCCGCCTGCAGGAGCTGGTTGAGGCGGATGGTGCCCATGTCCCCCTTGCGCAGGGGGGTGAGGACCTGAATGTCCCCGGAATTCACGTGGCAGAAGGCGGGCAGGCGGTTTTTCACCAGATCCACAATGGTCCCCGCCACTTTTTCCGGATCCTCCCTGGGCAGAAAGAAGAAGTCTCCATCGGAGCGGCAGGTGGTGTCCGGCATCTCGCCGCGGTTGACCCGGTGGGCGTTGGTGATGATGCTGCTGTTGAGGGCCTGGCGGAAGATCTGCTTCAGCCGCACCACCGGGAAGCATTCGCACCCGATGATGTCCCGCAGCACATTTCCCGCCCCCACGGAGGGCAGCTGGTCCACATCCCCCACCAGCACCAGGCTCATGTCCGGGGGGACGGCCCGGATCAGGGAGTAGAACAGCTGGATGTCGATCATGGAGCACTCGTCCACGATGAGCACGTCTCCCTCCAGGGGGTTCCTGTCATTGCGCTGGAAGCCATCCGGGGGATGGGACTCCAGAAGGCGGTGGAGGGTCTTTGCCTCCCTCCCGGTGGTCTCCGTCATGCGCTTGGCAGCCCGGCCGGTGGGCGCCGCCAGCAGCACCCGCCGGTGGCAGGCGAGAAAGAGGGAGATGATGCCCTGGGTCGTGGTGGTCTTGCCGGTGCCGGGACCGCCGGTAAGCACCATGACCCTGGACCGGGCGGCGGTGCGGATGGCCTCCTCCTGGACCGGTTCATAGCGGACGGGGGAGGAGGTGAGCACCTGGCGGATGATCTCCTCCGGAATGGGAGCGGGGGGCCGGGAGGCCAGGGTCAGAAGCCGGAGGGCGCTGTTGCGCTCGGCGTAATAGAAGGAGGGCAGGTAGAGGGCGGTGCCCTCCACAATGAGATCCTGGTCCTTCAGCATCCGGTCCAGAACGGCGGAGACCGTATCCTCCCCGGCATCCAGCAGCTTCACCGCCCTGGGGACGAGCTGATCCCGCAGGGCGAAGACATGCCCCTCCCTGGCCAGCTGGTTCATGGTGTAGAGCAGACCGCTGCGGCAGCGCAGAAGGTCCTCCTTCTGAATCCCCATATTCCTGGCCAGCTGGTCTGCCGTCCTGAACCCGATGCCCCAGATCTCATCCGCCAGGCGGAAGGGGTTCTCCTTGATCATCCGGATGCTGTCATCCCCGTAGGCGCGATAGATCCGGGCGGCAAGGGCGGGGCTGATGCCGTAGCTCTGGAGGAAGACCATGACATTATGCACTTCCTGCTGCTGCTGCCAGTTCTCCATGATACTCTTTGCCCGTCTGCTGCCCAGGCCGGGCACCTCCTGCAGCCGCTGGGGCTCATTCTGCAGGATGCGGAAGGTGTCCTCCTTGAAGTGGCTGACGATGCGGCTGGCATAGGCGGGCCCCACTCCGGGGATCAGGCCGCTGCCCAGGTACTTCTCCATGCCCTCCAGGGTGCCGGGAATGCCCTCCTGAAAGCATGTGGCATGAAACCGGCGCCCGTATGTGGGATGCATCTCCCAGGAGCCGGTGACCTCCAGGACGGCGCCCGGGCGGACCCCCGGCAGAGTTCCCACCACCGTCACCACGCCGGAAGTGCCCTCTGCGGAGGTGCGCAGCACCGAGTATCCGGTTTCGCTGTTCTGATAGGTGATGCGCTCCACCACGCACCGGATTCTGGTCTCTTCCATGGCTGTAACTCTCCTCCTGGGTTCTGGGGATTCCGGCCCGGATCGTATCTTACCCGGGCTGCGGGGGATGGCTGATGTTGCGCTGGCAGGTCCCGGACCGGTCAGGGTGTGGGGAAAACCCGGAGCCCGGCAAAGGGGATTCGTGGCCCCGGCGGGTCCGCCGGGCGGAAAAGCCGGCGGAAGGAGCAGAGGGCGAAAGCTGGGGAGAGACCCGGCGTCCTGTCCGGGTCCGTCAGAGGGCAGCCGGCGGTCCGGAGTCCGGACAGGCGAAGGGGGTTGGCTGCGCCCACCTGCGTACACCATATCATATTTCGGGGAGCATGTCAAAGGTGTTTTCCCAGGTGGTCTGCCGGCATACGGATTCTGCTCCCGGAGCAGTGTCCGGATGGACGAAAGGAGACCGGGGGCAGCGGGAGAGGGGATCCGATGGGGAGGGACATGGAACCGGCGGAGCATGGGGGCCGTCTCTCTTTCCTGAGGACAGCCGGGAGACCGCGGGCAGGAGGGGAATGGGCCTCTCGGCCGTGCTGCCGGTATTTGGGACAGTCGTACTGACCGGGCTGGCGGGGGGCTGCGGCGTGTGGAGACGGGAGTGCCGGCGGCATTCCCTGCCATGCCTCTCCCCGGGGGAGAAACCCGTGATCTCACCCTGAGAGATCTTCAGGTGGGTGTGCCGCCGGCGGGGGCGGATGTATCGGCCAGGGATCATCCGGGGTCCGGATTCTCTCCCCCGCCCACCGCTCAGTTCCGGTTCCCTCAGAGGGGAACCTGCGCTCCGGAGATCTTTGGCTCCAGGACATTCCGGATCTGAAGGGTCCTGCAGGAGAAAAGCAGCTTCGCAGCGCATGGGAGCGGGAGGAGAACTCTGCATTGTTTCTGCCTCGGAATGGACGTGGGCAGAGGGTGCCGGATCTGGGGGAGGGAGTTCCCATGGGGAGTGAAGTGCCTTCCGGCAGCGGAGGACCGGGGCCATCCCGTAGAGGTTCCGGAGCTCTGAAGTTTGTGCTCCGGGGAGCACGCAGGCGGATCGCTTCTGTTCCAGGGTCAGTCTGCCGGCCCCGAGAGGGGGGATGGGAGAGGTCGGGAGCGGGGGGTCACCTGCCCAATCCGGCAGCCCGGTGTACAAGAGGAGCGGGAGGGGAATCCTGCTTTGCTTTCGCTCTGGAATGGAAATGGGCGAGGGCAGAGCACCTGGGAGAGAGTTCTCCTGGGAACCGGAGATCCTTCCGGCTGCAAAGAACCGGGCCATTCCGGCAGACGTTCTCCGAATTCTGGGATTCTATGTGCGGGCCAGGGGAGAGGTCAGGAGCAGAGTCTGCCGATCCGCAGAAGGGAAAGGGCGGGTGCCGGGAGCCGGATTCGCTGGCTGCAGCTCTGCATGAAAGCGCAGCGGGAGGGGATTCCCGTCCCGGAAAGGGAGAGGGCAGCGCTGGGTATCCGGGGGCCGCGCAGGCACCCGTCTCCCCTTGGAACCTGCAGGGGGCACAGCCCGGACCCTGGAGAGAGGAAGCGGGACCGGCCACTCCTCCGGCGGCCGGTCCCGGCTGGGATCTCGGATCAGGTTTCGCCCAGGTTCTTCCGGGCGTAGGTTCTGAAATCGGGGTAGAGGACCTTGAGGACGGGCTCATAGTACACGTTGGTCCCCTCCAGGGCGCTGAGGATCCTGTTGGGGTGGGTGAAGATGCCGTAGGTATCCCGCAGCAGGTCCCGCATCTCCTCCACCCGGATGGACTGTGCCTTCACCACCAGATAGTAATAGAAATCGCTGAGGCGGAACTCCTGCCTTCCCCGGAAGAAGACCTTCTCCCTGGCCATGCGCTGGGTGGTGAAGTCCTCCCGGTCCTCCTGGAGGACGGAGCTGAAGAACCACTCGTCGTAGCTGTGCTCGTCCAGGGGGTGATGAAAGCCGGCGGCCCGCAGGGAGTGGACGGTGAAGAAGGTGCCCGGCTCCATGAAATCGGCCACCTTCTGGCAGTAGTCCTCCATCATCCGGGTGGAGATGCCCTGGCGGAGCAGCCGCCTGCGGCTGATGTAGCGGTAGGGCAGGTACTCCACGATCTCCCGCCGGGCTTTCAGGTTATACACCTCCGCGGTGTAGGAGACGATGCCGGCGTAGCGGCGCACGTTGGCGCGCATGTCCACAATGTCGCTGGCGGTGAGCTGCTGGCGGAAGTAGTCCGCGGCGCTGCCGTAGCCGTTGCGCAGGATATAGTCGGAGTAGACGTGGAAGCCCAGCTTGCGCAGGGTGATGGCGTTCATGTTGTAGGGACTGGCGTCCGGATAGCAGTCGTGGTAGATGCTCCACACCTCCGTGGTGCGGTAGAAGTCATCGGTGAGGCAGGAGCGCATCTTCTCCATCTGGTCGTCCGGCAGAGGGGGCCGGTCCACCCGGTACACCCGGTTGTCCAGGTAGAGCTCGATGCAGTCAAAGTAATTGGCCTGCACCGTGGAGCGCTTGGCCCCGTAGATCTCCTCGTAGAGAGCCGCCAGGCTGGAGGCGGAGATGGGGGCGTGCTGCATCATCAGGTCGGTGACCTGCCGGTTCCGGTCCGGGGTCCCGAAGATGATGGTGGGCATTTTCTTGAAGGTGATGTCCACCGTGCTGTCCTTGGGCCAGACCTTCTTGAGCAGGTTGTGCAGCTCGTACTCGTCCCGGATGTCGTACTCCTCCATCAGGCGGAGGTTTTCCCGGAAGATCTTCAGGGAGCTGATCTCCACGTCGTGGAAGCGGCCCAGATCCAGGGCCTCCAGCAGCTCGGTAAAGTCCCGTTCGTCGGTGGGGTAATAGCGGAAGCGGTGGTTCTGACTCCAGAGGCAGTAGGAGCAGGAGTTGAATTTGTTCTCATAGGAGCGGGTCTCAATGGCCAGGCGGGGGATGTCCTCCAGGCCGTGTTCCTTCAGCATCTGGCGGTAGGCCACCAGGAAGATGCTCATGGTGGTGGGTTCCCGGCAGGTCCGCTGCACGCAGTGGCGGGCCAGGGCGGGACGGGTCTTCTCAATGCGCACCCCGTCAATGGTCACGTAGTTGCGGTACACCGCCCGTTCCGCCCGGCGGCGGTAGACAACCGGCACCGTCTCGTCCTCCAGCATGCTGCGCAGGGGCAGCAGTTTGGTGCCCCGGGGCCGCAGCATCTCCAGGTAGTAGAAGGTCTCCTGGGGCTCGTCAAAACAGAGCATGAAGTCCTCCCGGTTGAAGGCGTAGCGGTTGAAAAAGGGCTGGTAGCGGTCCTCCCGCAGCACCGGCCGCCGGGCCAGGGATTTGTGGGCCAGCTCGCTGGCCCGCTGGCGGCTGAAGCCCAGCCGCCAGCCCGCGTCCTCCAGAGTCATGCCCTTCAGCCGGTGCTGCATGAGGATGCGGCCGTTGACCGAGCGGATGCCGGCGGCGAAGTCCATCACGGTAGGCAGGCGGTACTGCACCAGATCATCCCAGAGCCAGACCTGCATGTGAAACTCCATCTCCCGCAGCAGCTCGTCCAGATCCTCCGGGGCGGTGCCCTCCGGCAGCAGGGCCAGCAGCTCCTCCCGGGAGATGCCCTCGGGGCGGCTGCGCAGCAGGAAGAGAAAGCCGTGGACGATGGCCCGGCGCAGGGGCTCCCGCTGGTAGAGCAGGCGGTAGCAGGAGGGGTCCGGCGTTTCGGGAAGATCGATGAGGGCGGCGGAGATCTCCCGGGCCGCCTCCCTTACCGGGAGGGCGGTGAGGTCCGAGAGGGCCTGGGCGGCCCCCTTCAGCCAGCCCGGATCCTCCCGGGCCATCACCTGGTCCGCCAGAGCCCGGGCGTCGCTGCGCCAGTAGTCCTGGTAGCGGTCCAGGATCTCCCGGGCGATGCGGGGCCCCATGCCGGGACAGTCTGTAAGAATGTCCGCCGTCAGGTTGGACATGGCGGAGATGCAGTGGATGTCCATCTTCTCCAGGCAGTGGACGGCCTTGGGGGACAGGTGAAGCTGCCCGATGGGCGCGTCCGGGATGCCCTCGGCCCAGAAGTCCCGCATGATGGTGAGATCGGCCAGGACGAAGAACTCGCCGGTGAGCACCTGCTGCAGCACCTCATCCACCTCCTCCGCCAGAGTGTCCGGCAGACCGTGGAGCGGGTCGGAATCGTCCAGCAGCTGGCCTACGGTGTATAACCCGTTCTGGTTCAGCCGGGTGCAGGCCTTCTCGGGGAGGGAGAGAAAATGCAGGTCATCCTCGCGTACAACAGGAATCATAGTGGATAAGGCTCCTTTGGGATTGATGTACACCAGGGCGGTCCGGACGTCCGGGGGATCCCTGAAAGATTGCAGGAAATTATATCAGAGGGTATTCCGCATGTCAACTCCCAATCCGGATCCGCTGGAAGTCCCCCCTTCCGCCGCCGGCCCCTCTCTCCGGTGGGGGAGAGGAGGGCACCGGGGCCGCCGGGAAGGAAAGGGGAAAACCCTCTTGTCCAGGCTGCCCGGTTCTGGTATAATAGAGTGAAACCGGACACCCGGGTGCGGATGGGTCCGGTGGGGAACGGAGGAGAGGACCTTGAAGAATATGACAGAGCTGCGGTACTGGAACGGGGAGGACTGGGTGCCGGAGGACGAGGAGTTCTGGAGATCTCTGCAGCCGGACAGGCCGGCCCCGGCGGTCATGTGCCCCCGCTGCTGCTGGCCCGGGGTGGTCCGCTTCTCCAAACTGGGAAAACCCCGGGTCACCCACCAGTCCCGGGGCCGCCCCTGCCCGGACGGGGGAAACCCCTGGATTCTGCCCCCGCCGGAGGACTGGAGGCCGCTGCCCCTGCGCCTGGTGCCCCGGGGGGAGGGGTTTGAACTGGAGATCGGGATCCCCTCCATCCCGGAGGACCTGCGCCCCTCCTGCCGCGGGGGTACCCTCATCCTGCGCTCCAGCGGCGGCTGGGAGCGGAAGGTCACCCTGCCTCTGGAGAACTTCTTTTCGCAGGAGGACTATGTCTACGTGAATGTGGGGAACCGGCCCTCAGAGCGCTACGACCTGGAGGTGGAGGATCCCTCCGGGCGGCTCCAGGGCTTTTACCCGGAGAAGGTGGCGGGTTTCCACCACGACGGCACCCTCTTTGACGGGGGGACCATGCTGAAGCTGGCCACGGGGACCCGTGTCCGGGCAGAGGGTACCTATTACCTGCTGCGCCGGGGGCTGATCAAGGACGTCCCCCCGGATGTGGAGTGTGACTGCGTGGCCGCCCTGGCCCAGATGGACGGCACCTGGTACCTCTACAGATGTCACGCCGGCGTCCACAGCGGAGAGGCGGCGGCCTTCTTTGTCATCCAGGGGGTTCTCTTTTCCCGTCACCCCCAGGATCCCCATCCCGCCCCCTATGTGCCGGGGGCGCCGGAGCAGCCCGGTTCCTCCGCCGGAGGGGACTCCCGTCCTGCCACGGACCTGGATCAGGAGCGGAAGAACCTGAGAGAGCAGAGCGAACGGACCCGGCAGAAGCAGGGGTGGCGGCCTGACCCCGGCACCCCGGACTGGAGAAGGCCAGGGTGGCTGGAGGATCCGGTGGCGCTGGCCCGGGAGGAGGACCGGCAGCAGAAGCTGAGGGACCTGGGAGAACAGATCGAGAGGGCCCGCCAGGAGCAGGATGCGCTGGAGCAGAAGGCTGCCCTGGCCCGGCAGGAGGAGGGGGAATCTTCCGACCCGTCAGCTGAGAGGGAGGCGGATCTCCGGGAACGGCGGCGGAGGGACCTGGAGGACCTGGGGAAGCAGATTGAGCGGGCCCGGCAGGAGCAGGAGAGCCAGGAACAGCAGGAGAAGGCCCGGCGCTTCGCCTCCCGGCGGGAGGCGGAGACATGGGAAAAAGGGGCGGCCCAGAGGGAGGAGAGGAGCACAGAGACCCTGCCGGAGCTTCTGCCCTTCTCCCCCCAGTTCTCCTTCTCCCGTAAGGCGGACACCCCGCCGGCCCGGGAAGAAGTCCCCTCTCTTCTGATCAGAAATCTCCCGGAGACAGAGCCGGAGGACCATCCGGAGCAGCAGCCCCGGACTTGGGAGTCAGAGAAGAATAAGACAGAGGAAGCCCAAGGGGACTCCCTGCACTCCGCCCCCCAGGGACAGGAGAACCCGGAGACGGGCTTTGTGGAGTCCGGTCCGGAGGAGGAGGCGGCCCGGGTGGGGACAGATCTGGAGGAGGCGCCCTCAGCCCCTGCAGCGGATTCTGTCCCCGGCGCAGCCGTCCCGGAGACAGCAGAGGAAGAACCGGAGCCTGTGCCGCTGCCCCAGGAGGAATCTCCCCGGGAGATGGAGCCTGTTACCTCAGATGAGGTCCCGGCACCCCGGGAGGAGAGGGGAGAGAGTTCCCCGGATCCGGCCCCTCAGGGGGCAGAGTCTGCTGCCCCGGAGGCCGGAGCCCCCCATGAGCCGGAGCCGGAGGCCGTTTCCCGGGAACCGGACTCCATGCCGGCGGCAGTTGAGCCCCCGGAGAAGGAACTGTCTTTCCCTCTGGAGGACGGTATCCGGGTTCCCCAGGGGGATACCCCTCAGCCGGAGCAATCGCAGCCGGAGCCCACTCAGGTGGAGGTCTCCCGGCCGGAGACCCCTCCGGAGGAGGAGCACCCGGCCTCAGAGGCCTCCCACCTTCGCCGGCGGAGGAAGGCCGGTGCCCTGCCCTCTGCCCCCGCCGGGTCCGGCGAGGAGAGAGGGGCAGAGACGAAATCCGTTTCCCCACAGGCTGCTTCCCCATCCGGTGCCGGAGAGTCTTCGTCCCCCCTGGGGGAGACCCGGGACCGGCCGGCAGCACAGGAGAGTAAGCCCGCCCTGGAAACGGTCTCCACGGAGGACCTGAATCTGGAGGACGTGGAGGCGGAGATCGGGGCCCTCACCCGGAAGCTGGAGCGGCTGAAGGAGGAGCGGGCGGAGCTGGAGTGGCAGCGGGAGCATGAGAACCGGTGGAAGAACCCGCCCCCCTCCTCCGCCGCCAAAGCCGGGAAGAAAAAGACCCCGGCCCCGGAACAGCCCCAGGAGAGGGGGAAACCCTCCTCTCAGGAGCCGGACCGGTGGAACTCCGGCCTGCGCAGCTACGGACGGGTGGCCCCGGAGGAGGGCCCCCGCCGGGGCAGTGCTCTGCAGTCCTACGGCAGGGCGGTGGCCCAGCCTGGCGGGAGGAGTGCCCCCCTTTCCGGGGAGAAGCTGCCGGAGCCCGGCACAGACACTCTCCCTGCCGGCGGCGCAGCTTCGGATTCTCATTCAGAGAGAGACTCCCTGCCTGAGCGCAGAAGGGATTCCTCCTCCTCCGGCGGCGTGTTCCCTACCGGACCCCGGCCCGCCTCCCCTTCAGAGGGGACGCCGGAGGGGAGCGGGAGGCCCCGGAGCACCCCGCCCAGGGCCTCCCTGCCGGCGGCGCCCCGAAGCGGTTCCTCCGGTGCACCCCAGGATCTGTCCCCGCAGGCCCCCTCCTGGAGTCTGCGGCCGGGCAGCGTGACGGATGGGGGGAAGAAGGGCCCCACGATTTCTGCCCACCATCTGCGGGACGCGGATGTGAATGAGATCTTTGAGCAGTACAGACCGGATGTGACTCCCTTTGAGAGCGCCTCCCCGGCGGATCCGGAGGCCCCGGTGGTGCGCCGGCGGCGGGGCAGACCCCGCAAGGTGCGCCCGGAGAGCGAACCGGAGCCGGAGCGGCCCTTCATGGAGCTGATTCCCAAGGGGTCAGAGCCCTCCCCCAGGGCCAAAGTGACCCTGGAGCAGGCCGCTGCCCCGGCACAGGAGGAGGAGAAATCCCCCCCGGAGCCCCGGAGTCCCGCCCGGCCTGATCCGGAGCGAAATACCGGTACCCGCACCGGCCCCCAGTTCATGTGGCGGACCACGGCGGCCCCCGCGGGAAAAACCCCGGAGCCGGAGCCCCAGACCCGGCAGCCTCTCTCCCGGCCGGAGTCCCGGCCTCAGGAGAGTCCTGTCCCCCGGGAGACCCTCCGGACCCGGCAGGAGACCCCGGCCCCCCGGGAGACCCTCCGGTCCAGGCCGGAACCCCAGGTCCCCCAGGAGACCCCTCCGGCCCGGGAGGAACTCCCTGGGTTCCGGGAGATGGCCCGGGAGGCCCAGGATAAGCAGATTCTGGCCTATCTTCAGGCCGGCCGGGGCCGGCTCATGCCGGTGCCCCACGCCCTGGGCGGCGTGCTGGCGGGGCTGGGGGACTATCCCAGAACCCGGCAGTGGCTGAGCCAGCGCATCCGGGAGGGAACCATGACAGAGACAGCGTATGGCAGAGTCAGAGCACTTCAGGAGAGCCTGGCTCGAAGACGGAGGAATTTATGGACTACATTACCTTACTGAGCAAGACCGAGCGGCAGAATGTGTGTGCGGCCATTCCGGTCTCCGCGTACCGGGAATTCTTTCAGCGCAACCCCACCCAGTTCCGCAAGATCAGCACGAAACGGCTCTCCTCCATCCGGGACAACGAGATCATCCCCCTGGTGCAGAAGAACCTGAACAAGACCTTCATCTGGGACTTCATCAACGGATACCTGGACAACTGGATGAAGGAGGTGGACCGGCTTCTGGGCCAGACCCCCAGATCCGGTCCCCCCTCCACCCAGGCCCTGATGACCATTCTGCCCAAGACCCCCATCTCCGACGCCATGCTCTACCTGAAGCTGGCCCGGCTGACCCGCTCTGCCGGAGGGGACCAGTACCGGGGTGCCTGGGAGGGCGAGAGCGAGGGGGAGACGGATCCCGCCGAGGTGGTCACTCTGCGCAATGAACTGCAGGAGGCCAACGCCGCCGCGGAGGCGGCGGAGGAGGAGCACAGAAAAGAAGTGGAGCGGCTGACGGCGGAGCTCAACGAAACCAGGGGGAAACTGAGCCGCAAGGAGCAGGAGTACCAGGACGCCCTGCGGGTGACCTCCCTGCCGGAGGAGGACCTGGCGGGACTGAAATCCATTCTCCACGCCGCGGACCTGCCGGAGGAGAACGGCGTCTCCGAGGACGTTGCCCAGTTCCGGGACTACCCCTTCTACTCGGTGTGCGTGGTCAACGAAAGCCGCATGAGCGGCAGCACCCCCCTGCGGCGGGTCTATGACCTGGAGGATGGGGTCATCCAGGATGAGCTGAACCCCGAGGCCCCGGACCGCCCCACCCTCTGGGACAACGAGAACGACCTGGCTGAAGGGTACGTGGGGGTGTGGGGCTGGGTGACCCAGCCCAACTTCAATCCGGCCAAGCCGGACTTTGTCCGGACCACCTGCTACCCCCGGCTGAGTCCCATTGAGGTGTGCTTTGTGCCCGGCTGCCGGAATATGGATGAGCTGGCCCAGGCCCTGAAGGACGGGGTCAGCTTTACGCCCTCCAACGGCCGGGTGCTCTTCACCTGCAGGAGCGTGGAGGTGGAGTATACCGCGCTCTTCTGCCGGGAGAAGGAACTGCTGATCCGGGAGAACTCGGTGAAAATCCGCCCGGAGGTCTGTCTGCTGCCGGTCTACCGTTTCCACGGCCGGGATCTGGTGTCCATTGGGGGACGCTACTTCCACCGCTCCATTTTCCTGGGCATTCAGGAGTCCATGTACCACCTGAAGGACCCCCTGCAGGTGGTGCGGGAGCGGGTCATCGCCCGCTGTTCCTGGACCGCCATGAAAAACTGCGGCCTGCTGCGCCGGGACACCCAGGCCTTCCGGGAGTTCCTGCTGACCATCCCGGACGGGGATCTCTACCAGGACATTGCCGCCACCTGCTTCTGTACCCTGAAAGAGGCGGAGCAGTACACCAAAGACTTTGTGGCCCAGGTGGACCGCTACCTGGGTTCCGAGGACCTGGAGGCGGAGATTCTCTCCGCCGCCCTGGAGCGCAACCAGGCTCTGATGGAGCGCTGCATTGATCTGGGAGCGGAGCGCTGGAAAGAGCAGAACTCCGCCCTGGTGAAGGACTCGGAGAGGAAGTCGGCTGCCGCCGTCCAGGAGGCCAGGACCCGCCAGAAGGAACTGGAGGATCTGACCCGCCGCCGGGACGAGACCCGGGCCACCCTGAACGAACTCACCGATCAGCTCAGCGAAAAGGAGAAGATGGTCTCCCAGGTGGAGGAGAAGGTGGCCCGGCGCATCGCCAAGGCCCGGGAGGACGCCGCCTCCTTCATCGCGGAGATGGCCTTTGTGCAGCCGGCCTCCCAGAGTTCCGCCCTGCCCGCCCAGACCCAGCCGGTATATGCCCGGGGAAAAGAGGGTCCCGTGGATGTGCGGGTGCTGCAGCTTCCCCAGATGTCCCAGCCCCAGGCTGTCCAGCCCCTCCGGCGGGAGGAGCCGGTGGAGGTGCGCATCGTGCAGGTGCCGGAGACGCCGGTCAGTACCCCGGTGGCGGCTGCCCTGCCCGCCCCGGTGCCGGGTTCCCCCTCCTGGCTGCAGCCCGGGGAGGCCCTGCCCCAGAGGGACCGGAAGGACGTGCGCAGCACCAAGAGCCTGATGGTGGTGCTCCGGGGCGAGCTCATCGAGGCGGGGGTGGCGGAGAACAGTGCCGCCGGCCTGGCCTGCTGGCTCTACGCCGCCTTCATCAACCGCATCCCCCTGCTGCTGGCCGGCCCCAACGGGCGGGACATCGCAGACGCCTTCTGCTCCGCCCTCTTCGGCACCATGGCACCCGTCTTCACCTGTCAGGGGGAGTACGCCCCGGAGGCCTTTCAGACGGTGGCGGACAGCCGCAGCCCGGTGGTGGCAGTGGAGGATCCCTTCCACCACAGCTGGGTGAACCATCTGCCGGAGCTCTTCAGCCAGGACCGCTTCTTCCTGGCCCTCCACCCCTTCTCCGAGGATCTGATGGTGGAGCCCCGCAGCCTCTACAACTACATGCAGCCGGTGCTCACCGAGCTGGTGGTGGAGAACCGGGCCACCCGCCGCTTCTCCGGCGGCCAGATCACCGGTGCTTTCCGCCATCTGACCCCCGGCCCTGCAGAGGGCGCCTCCGCCATCACCGCCCCTGCCATTGGGCAGACCGCGCTGGCCCGCACCAGGCTGCAGAACATCATGACCGACCTGCACCGCCTGCTGGCGGACAAGAGCCTCAATGCGGACTACCTCTACGGCGTCTTCCCCTGTGCCTACGCCATTGGCCGGGGATCCGCTCTGGTGGAGCGGCTCTCCAGGCCCCGGGACTGCCCGGTATCAAAAGACACCCTGGATCTCTTCCGCAGCTTTCTGGCCATGGACGAATGACTGCTGTGCCCTCCCGGAGTCCCTCCGGGAGGGCTCCCTGGGCCCGTGTTCCGGCGATGCCGGGTGGGAGCGGGAGTTCTCCGTAACCTGGGCTGCTCCAGGGGCAGCAGGTCCGGGAAGGGCAGAAGAAACTTCCGGAGAGGCCACCGGGGTCCGGGAGTGGGGATTTCTAAAGGTAAGTACTCTGCCGGGGAGGCCGGTCCGGACTGCCATGTGGTCACGACATGGAGATGGGAAGGCGGTCCGGAGTTCTCTCCGGGATTCCCGGCAGACTGCTGGCGCGATGTGCCCTGAGGGCGGTCCGGAGCAGGGAAATGCCGGGGAAGACCGGGAAGGGGAGAAGTTTTGGGGAAACA
>CAYXVN010000052.1:0-14518 GCA_964468565.1 uncultured Oscillospiraceae bacterium
GGGAGTGACGAAAATGTATAGGTTTTCGTCAGCGAAAAGCAGGAGATTACAGAGAGAGAAGGGGAGAGAAATGAGGAGATTTTTTGCAGAAAAGACTGGTATTCCGGGAAAAGCTGTGCTATAATGACGGCCAGACCAGCGGGGTTGGGGCGTGACGAAAACCTATACATTTTCGTCACTCCCACCCCTCCCGGGCCCTCTCCGGTCCGGCAGGGGTGATTTTTTTCCGGGTTTTGTCCTGCCCCCTGTCCGGCAGCCCCACAGCTGCACAGTTCCAGTTGCCCATGGCCCCGGCATCGCCGGGACGGAGAGGAGGCTACTATGAACCGGTTTCAGAGCACCGCCTACGACCTGCCCAAGGAGTGGATCCAGAAGCGGTTCCGCCGGGGCAAGACCCGGGAGGAGATCCTCCTGGCCTTCAAGGAGACGGAGGAGGAACTGCTGGACTTTCTCCGCCGCCACGTGGAGGAGGAGGACTGGCCCCCCCTGACGGTGGAGGACTGGACCGCCCTGGTGAACGAGGCGGGGGACGCCTGGGAGTATCAGCTGCAGTGGAGGCAGCACGGCAACGAGGGGGCCCTCTTCTCCGACCGCCAGGACAACCACCTGGCAGTTCCGGACTCCCCCCGCTCCTCCTGGCAGATCTACCGGGGGAGTCTGGGCTGGAAGGAGTCCTCCCTTCAGGACCTGGAGGCCGCCACCTCCGGCATTCTCCGCCGGCTCAGTCTGGAGACGGGAGAGGGGGAGGCGGTGAAGGGGCTGGTGATCGGGCACGTGCAGTCGGGAAAGACGGCCAGCATGGAGGCCCTGATGTGCATGGCCGCGGACCACGGCTGGAACTTCTTCATCATTCTCTCCGGGACCATTGAGAGTCTGCGCCTTCAGACCCAGAACCGCATGGAGCGGGACCTGCACCAGGAAGAGGGCAACCTCTCCTGGGAGCCGGTGTACCAGCCCTCCAGGACCTCCGGCCAGCCCCTGAAGAGCCTGTATCTCCAGCCCGGCTCCCGCCACCGGTACTTCACCGTCTGCCTGAAAAACCGCACCCGGCTGGAGAACCTCATCACCTGGCTCCACGCCGACCAGGCCTCCCACGCCCAGCTGAAACTGCTCATCCTGGACGACGAGGCCGACCAGGCCAGCATCTCCAACACGGCGGGCCAGGCCTCCTCCCAGCGCCGGGGCATCAACCGCCTCATCGTCAACCTGGTCCAGGATCAGCCCCTGAGAAAGCCCCGGGGCAGGGCGAAACCCGCCCGGGCCGGGGCGGTGAACTATGTGATGTACACCGCCACCCCCTATGCCAACTTCCTCAACGAGGGCACCCCGGACTCCCTCTACCCCTCGGACTTCATCTGGACCCTGCGCACTCCGGACGAGTACATCGGGCCCAACCAGATCTTCGGCTGCAACGACCCGGAGCGGGCGGACGGGCTGAATCTGAAGCGGATGATCCCCCAGGAGGATCTGGACCGGATCGCCGCCATCTACCGGGGTGAGACGGCAGATCCCCCCGGAAGCCTGAAACGGGCCGTCTGCTGGTTTCTCTGCGCCGCCGCCGCCATGCGCTTCCAGGGCTACCGGAAGCCCATCAGCATGCTGCTGCACACCTCCCAGAAGCAGCAGTGTCACCAGGCGGTGGCGGATGCCCTCTCCTCCTGGTTCTCCGCCAGCCGCCGGGACCTGCTCCCCCTGTGTCACCAGGTGTGGCAGGAGGAGACCGCTCTTCTCCCCCGGGAGGCCTGGCTGGAGCAGATGCCGGGCTACGGGGTGCCCCCGGAGCAGATCCGGGACTACCCGCCCTTTGAGGCCCTGATCCCGGAGCTGGACATCCTGCTGGGAAGGGACCTCTCCTACATCCGCATGTCCGAGGAGGGGGAGCTGTGCTATCAGCGGGGACTCCACCTGGTGATAGACAACTGCTCCAAAAACGGCCTGACGGCGGACCTGGAGCACGTCCGCCTGGCCTACCCGGATCCCCAGGACACCGAGCACTATCCCCCCTTCGCCCCGGTGTTTCTCATCATCGGGGGAGCCACCCTGGCCCGGGGACTCACCATCGAGGGGCTGGTGAGCACCTACTTCCTCCGCTCCTCCTGCCAGGCGGACTCCCTGATGCAGATGGGCCGCTGGTTCGGCTACCGCAAGGGCTACGAGCTGCTGCCCCGGCTCTGGCTCACCGAGGACACCACCAGAAAGTTCCGCTTCCTGGCGGAACTGGAGGTGGATCTGCGGGAGGACCTGAAGAAATACATGGCCATCGGGGTACGCCCCGACCAGTACGGCCCCCGGATCCTCTGCTCCCCCAAGGTGAGCTGGCTGCGCCTCACCTCCCCCGGCCACATGACCCATGCCCGGGTGGCGGAGATGGACTTCTCCGGCAGCCGGCCTCAGACCACCTTCTTTCCCATGGACCGCGCCCTCCAGGAGAACAACAACCGCCTGACGGATGACTTCCTGGCGGGGCTGGGGGAGGCCCGGATCTCGGAAGACGGCAGGGACCTGTTCTGGGAGGACATCCCGGTGGACACGGTGCTCAGCCGCTTTCTCCTCAGCGGCTTTGTCTTCCCGGAGCGCAACAGCGCCTTCCACGAGGTGCAGATGCTGTGCGACTGGATCCGGGAGCTCAGCCAGGAGAGCGCCATGCGCTCCTGGACCGTGGTGGCCGTGGGCAGCGGCCGGGTCCTCACGCCGGGACAGCCGGTTCCCCAGGGGGACACCCGCCCCCTGTGGAGGGTGGGAGACCTGCGCCTGGGGATGGTGAACCGCTCCCGGCGCCGGCCCCGGGAGGAGGGGGACCAGACCATCGACATCGGGGTGCTGCGCAACCTGCGGGACGTGGTGGCGGACATCCCCACCGCGGTGATCAACGGCTATTTCGCCCGGCAGGAACCTGAGGGGACCTGCCCCCCCTCCGGGCTGGAGGCCCAGGGGGGCCGCCACATCGTCAGCTGCCAGGCCCAGGTGGATGACATCCGGGCCCTGGCGGGGAAGGACCGGGTCCCCCTGCTCATCCTCTACCGCATCTGGGGGAAATCCCGGGCGGAAAACCGGGGGATGAGCCAGGCCCATCCGGACCAGGCCCCCCGGGTGGATCTGAACCTGGACTACGACCTCACCGGGGTGCATCTGTGCATTCCCGGGGAGCAGTCCTCCCGCCGCATGGTGCGGAAGCTCACCGTCACCCTGCCGGCCCCGGAGCGGGAGGAGGAGATCGAGGAGGAGAACTCTTGGAAATCGAGATCGCAGAACACGCACGCATGACGGAGAGCGGCAGCTCCCTGCTGCGGCTCATTCAGAACCGGGACATCCCCCTTCTGGACCTGCTGGTGCGGGAGTCCGTACAGAACGCCCTGGATGCCGCCCTGCCGGACAGCAGGTGGGTGAATGTGTCCTTCACCGTGGGCACCTTCTCCCCCCGGCAGCTGAACGTCCACCTGGAGGGCATTCAGGACATCCTCAACCGGCGCTTTCCCGGCCCCTCCGCCCGCTTTGTGGCCATCCGGGACTCCGGCACCTGGGGCCTCACCGGGCCGGTGCAGACCAAAGACATGAACAGCAACGAATTCGGCAACCTGCAGAAGCTGGTGTATGAGATCAGCAAATCCCAGCGCAGCCAGGGGGCCGGAGGCTCCTGGGGGCTGGGCAAGACGGTGTACTTCCGCTTCGGCATCGGGCTGGTGCTCTACTACAGCCGCATCCAAGAGAACGGGCGCTATCAGCAGCGGCTGGCCGCCTGCATGGTGGAGGACGAGACGTCCCCGGAGGCCATGCTGAAGGGAAGGGGCAGCGTGCGCCGGGGCATCGCCTGGTGGGGAAAAAGGCCCCTCGCCTTTGATTCCCACACCGTGCCGGTGGACTCGGACTGGGAGATCCGCCGCATCCTGGCCCCCTTCCACCTGCAGCCCTACACCGGAGAGGAGACCGGCACCACCATCCTGCTGCCCTATGTGGACGAGACCGCCCTTCTCAATGATGTGTACCCCATCAACGAGCCGGAGGAGGAGCGGCCCTGGTGGGCCCGGTCGGTGGAGGGCTACCTGCAGGTGGCCCTGCAGCGCTGGTACGCCCCCCGGCTGGGCAACAGCCGCTATCCCTACGGGGCCTTTCTGCGCGCATCCGTCAACGGGAAGGCGGTGGGGCCGGAACAGATGCTCAGCTGCTTCCGGGCGGTGCGGGAGCTGTATCTCCTGGCCACCGGCGCCCAGCCGGAGGAGGACGGAATTCTCTCCTCCGGGGAGCCCCCCCGGAGGGAGGAGATCCGCCTGCGGGGGGTTCTGAAGACCAGCAGCCTGGCGGGCACTCTGGTCTCCGCCCGGCTCACCCGCCGGCAGCTGCACATGGAGCCTCCGGACAACGGGCCCTCCCCCTTCCAGCAGATCTCCAACCGCAACGTCCAGATGGACTCCGGCAACGCCCCCATCCTGCTCTACACCCGCCAGCCCGGCATGGTGGTGGCCTACGACTGGGAGGGCCAGTGGACCAGGACCATGCCCCACTGCCCTCCGGACCGGTTCATTGTGGCCATTTTCGTGGCCAACTCCCGCAATGAACTGAAGCTCACCAACCCGGCCACCGGCAGTCCCCTGCCCCTGGAGGAGTACATCCGCCAGAGCGAGATGGCGGACCACGCGGGCTGGACCGACCACAACATCGCCGGCCAGAACCCCCGCATCATCGCCGGCATCCGCACCAACATCATCCGGAAGATGAAAAGCGCCTATACCCAGCAGCTCCCGGATGTGGAGGAGAGAGAGAATCCGGGTCTGGGCCAGGCCCTGGGGAATCTGCTGCTGCCGGACAGCGGTTTCGGCCGGCAGGGCTCTCTGCTGCCGGGCAGAAGAAAGGGTGGGGGATCCTCCCCGCCCCCCAGGCCTGCGAAAAACAAAAGCGCCTTCCGGGTACGGGGGCCCCTCTCCCACGGGGAGGAGGGGGTGACCATGCCGGTGGAGCTGGTGCTGAAGGAGAAACCCTGCTGCCTGTCCCTGCAGGTGGTGACGGATCTGCGGCGCTTTGAGGCGGATGCCTGGGAGGATCCCGAGGAGCTGGGCACTCCCTTTCCCCTGTCCATCCGCTCCCTCACCCTGACGGAAGTGTGCCAAGGGGATCAGAGCAGCCCGGACCCCCTGGTCCTGGACCAGGGGCGCCGGGAGGCGGACAACGGGGTGGTGCACATCTCCCTGGAGGGCTCCGCCCGCCGGGGGGTGCTCAGCAGCGTCACCCTGGATCCCCTGGGCCGCACGGTGCAGCTGCGGGGGGAGCTGTGTCTGATCTTTCAGGACGCCGCCGTCCGGGCGGGCGTGAATTTCCGGGAGGTGACATGAATGGCCGCCACTTTCATTTCCTGGCCCGTGCTGACGGAGGAGATGGCCGCCCGGGCGGGATATGTCCGGGAGAGCCTGGAGGTGTCCTACTCCGAGGGCGTGGAGCAGTTCCCCCTGGCGGTGGAGGAGGGAGAGGCCCCGGGAGGGGACTGGAGAGGGGCGGTGCGGGATGGGCGCTGCACCTGGCATCCGGAGACCCACGATCTGCAGCTGGATCTGAAGTGCCGCCTCACCTCGGCCTACATGCTGTTCGGCCCCACCGGCCTGGCTCCCCGGAACTCCCTGCTGGGGCTGGCCCTGCGCTGGGTGTCCACCCGCTCCCAGGAGCAGGGGGTGATCCCCTTCGGGGAGATCTGCCCCAGGGACACCGTGAAGGAGTTCTCCCTCACCCATGTCTTCGGGGCCGGCCGCCTGAGGGGGTCCCTGAAGCTGGAGACGGTGCTCTACCTGAAGCAGGTGGGGGACATCCT
This sequence comes from uncultured Oscillospiraceae bacterium, assembly GCA_964468565.1. Lineage (GTDB taxonomy): Bacteria > Bacillota > Clostridia > Oscillospirales > Oscillospiraceae > Lawsonibacter. The sequence continues at coordinate 5,795 of CAYXVN010000052.1, forward strand.
CCCCCAGGAGAGCTTCCTGGCCAGCGCCCCGGGGGCCATTCTGGGCCGGCTGGACCAGGAGGAACTGGTGCTGGACGGCAGCGGCTCCGTCTTCCCCATTGCCGTCATCTCCCGGCCGGGGGGACCCCTCTGGGAGGTGTGGTTCCCGGAGGGCACGGACCCCATGACGGACCTCTTCCAGTCGGACAACGTGGAGATCCGCCTCAACCGGGCTCACCCCTCCTATCCCCTTCTGAAGATCGAGTCCTCCCTGTCCACCTCCCCCCTCTTTCTGGAGGTGCTGGCCTCCGCCCTGCAGGTCATCGTGGAGACGGCCATCGCCGCCATGGGAGAGAACTGGGAGCAGGACATCAGCCGGACGGATCCGGATCAGGGGCCGGCGGAGGGCTCCATCGCCCAGGCCCTCTGCTGGTTCACTCAGAAGCTGAACTGGGACGTGAGCAGCCCTGCCGCCCTGTCCCTCTCCATCCGCAGCTGGCTGGAGGGGCTGGACACAGCTCCCCCTCCCCGGAAGCGGGGAGAGGCAGCACCCTGATACATGCTCTCCCGGGAAAGGACCCGGAGAGGGAAATGGGGGAACGGAAATGAACTGGCTGGAACTGGAGCCCTCCCAGGCGGAGGAGCGCTTTGAGACCTACTGCACCACCGGGGAATTCCACTGGGATCCCCGCTACAACACCCTGCGCCGGGACCTGACGGAGCTGTTCCGGGATGTGCTGGCGGGGCTGGACATCCGGGAGGGGGAGAGTGTCTCCTCCGGGGGAGGCCGCAGCGCCTACCTGGCGGACCTGGACTTCGGCCTGGGACTGTACGGCCTGCTGAAGGGAACCTACGGCATGGGGGTGCGTGCCGCCTCCTCCGACGGCGTGTGGCGCTGCCTGTCGGTCACCGTGGTGCCGGATCTGGTGGATCGCCGGTACGGAAAGGATCACCCGGACCGCTTCTGGCGCAAGGGCCGGCGCATCTGGCTGCGGGTGCTGTGGTGGTATATCCATCTCTCCTGGCAGGGGACGGCCGCCGCCACCCGGGAGGTGCTGAAGGACAACAGCACGGATGAGATCCTGCAGCTGGTGGACCGCTGCGGCCGGGACGGCTACCGGGTGGACCTGTGCCGGGAGCTGATGGGCCTGTACGGGTCCCTGAGACCGGAACAGCGCAGAGGTCACCTGTTCCGCCGCCTGATGGTGCTGAACACCGCCCGCACCCAGGTGATGGAGCCCGCCCTCACCCCCGGGGGAAACGGGGGCTATGTGGAGGACCTGTGCCGCTATTTCGGGGTGGAGGTGGGAGCATGAACCTGACCGATGAGATCCGTGCCAACTTCGCCCGGGGCTTCTTCGGCCTGGCCATGGAGGTTCAGGGTCTGCCGCCCCGGTACCCCGCCTGGACCGTGAAGGAGCACGGCCGCCTCCTGGCCGCGGTACCTTTACCCACATATCGGCCCTTCTACGAGAAATTCGCCTCCATCGTCCTCTCCGCCCAGCAGGATGCGGACATAGGGGGAAGGCAGATGGATCTGCTCACCCTGGTGTGCAGAGACCGCAGTGCGGCAGACCGCTTTGCCTGCATCTGCGCGGATTTTGTGGACCCCGGCCAGGATGGCATGCGCCGGGAGGAGCTCATTGCGGATCCCGCCGCCTGGTGGAAGGGCTGGGCTGACACCCTGGGCAACGTCTCCTCCCGGACCATGCCCTACGACGTGCTGGCGGAGCTGCTGGTGCTGGAGCGGATGCAGCGGGAGGGGGAGAACCCCCTGTGGTCGGGACCCGGCCGGGGAACCCACGACATAGAGGGGGACACCGCCAGCGCGGAGGTGAAGTCCACCACCAGCCGGTACGGCTGTCTGGTGCCCATCAGCAGCCTCTACCAGCTGATGGCTTCCGGGGACCGGCCCCTCTTCCTCCACTTTCTCCGGCTGGAGCACTCCCAGGCAGGGGTGTCCATCCAGCAGACGGTGCGCAGCCTGGTCCGCCTGGGCCGGGATCCGGAGGAACTGGAGCGCGCCCTGGAACACCTGGGCCTGCCCCGGGGGCGGCCGGCCCGGGAGGAGACCTGGCGGGTCCTGGAGTGGAAGCGCTTCCCGGTGGACTCCTCCTTTCCCCTGGTGACGGAGAAGGCCTTCAAGCTGGACCGGGTTCCGCCCCGTGTGGTCCACTTCGTCTACACCCTGGATCTGGCCGGCATGCCAGGAGAAAACATGCTCTGAACCCGGAGCCCGAGGAAGTGAGATTTTGAAAATTGTGGAACTGTTCAGCGGCATCGGCAGCCAGGCGAAGGCCCTGCACAATCTGGCCTCCGGGGAGGAGGGGATCCCGGACCTGAAGGTGGAGACCGTGGGCACCTGCGAGTGGGACATCCACGCCATCATCGCCTACGATCTGATTCATCACCCGGAGGGGGGAATCCCCCCGGAGATCCAGGCCATGACCAAGGACCGGCTGCTGGAGGAGCTGGACGGCCACATCTTCAGCAACTCCGGGAAGGATGCCCTGGACGGGGCCTCCCTGCGCACCTACTCCAGGGAGACCCTGATGCGCCTTCTCACCTCCATCCGGCGCAACCGCAATTCTGTGGACATCAACGCCCTCCACGGCACGGACATGCCGGAGGACGTGGACCTGCTCACCTACTCCTTCCCCTGCCAGGACGTCTCCAACGTGGGTGCCCTCCACGGATACACAAAGGGCATAGGGCGCAATTCCGGCAGCCGCTCCAGCCTCCTGTGGGAGGTGGGGCGCATTCTCACCGAGATGCGCCAGGCAGACCGGCCCCTGCCCCCCTTCCTGCTGATGGAGAACGTTCCCACGCTGCTCAACGCCCGCAACTTCCTCAACTTCCAGAGCTGGATCACGGATCTGGACCGGCTGGGTTACCTGAGCTGGTATTACACCCTGAATACCCGGGAACTGGGGCTGCCCCAGAACCGGGAGCGGCTGCTGATGATCAGCGTCAATGTGAAGGACCGCCCTGAGATCCGGGATCTTCTGCTTCACTTTTCCGCCTTCCGCAGCGGGGACACTGTGGTTCAGGACTACCAGGAGTCCCCCTGGTATCACAGCCGGCAGGTGGCGGATCTCCTGCGCACCGACATGTCCCGGGAGGACCTGCGCCGGGAAGCTCTGGAGAGCACCCCCAACGACACCCCCTCCCGGCGGAAAATCTGGGACAACAACCTGAAAATCGTGGACGAGGCAGGTCACATCACCGGGGATGTGATCCGCACCGTCACCACCAAGCAGGACCGCAACCCCAACTCCGGCAACATCTGGTACGACTGCGGTGTCTCCGGACGGGCCCCCTTCCGCTACCTCACCGCCCGGGAGTGCATGCTCTTCATGGGCTTTCAGGACCGGGACTATGAGATCCTCAGGGACAACAGCCTGGAGTTCCACCGGGGGGATCAGCTCTTCTCCCGGGACAAGATCATCCGTCTGGCGGGCAATTCCATTCCCGTCCCCCTGCTGGAGGCTATCTTCCTGCAGATCCTGGCCATCCGTGTGCTCTGCAGGCGTCTCCAGGCCTTCATGGCTGCCCGCCGCCGGTTTCTCCAGCGCAGACCGGATCTGGAGCAGGAGACCGCCTCCCTGCTGTATCGCAGGAAGCTGATCCGGCGGAAGATGGACATTCCCTCCCGGATCCCGGTGCTGTACTATCCCGGACATCACATTGCCCTGTACCTGGAGGATGACTCCTTCCGGCGCTTCGCCCCCCTCCCCTCCTGGATCCCCGCCTCCATCTGCCGTTTCTGGGAGCAGTACCTGCTCGCTCTGCAGCAGGAGGCGGAGCAGGACTGTCAGGAGGCCATCCGCAGGGGATTGGATCCCGTCATTCTCCCGGCAGGGTCCCTGCGCAGCCCGGAGCGGGATGCCATATTCGACCGCCTGGCCTCCCTCATCAAAGGCGGGGGGGAGATTCCCCGGGAACACGGCAGGGTGATGCGGCTGTGAGCGACCGCATCTCCCAAGAGGCCCGCAGCCGGAACATGGCGGCCATCCGGGGCAGGGATACCGGGCCCGAGGTATACATCCGCCACCTGCTCTTTGCCCGGGGCTACAGATACCGCAAAAACTCCCCCTCCGTTCCCGGCCACCCGGATCTCTGGCTGCGCCGGTACCGCACCGCCATCTTTGTCCACGGCTGCTTCTGGCACCGCCACCCGGGCTGCCGGTACGCCTGTACCCCCAAGAGCAACCTCCCCTTCTGGAGTGCCAAGTTTGCCCGCAACGTGCAGCGGGATGCCCAGGTGCGGCAGCAGCTGGCGCAGCAGGGAATCCGGGTGCTCATTGTCTGGGAGTGCACCGTCCGGAGCATGGTCCGAAGCCCGGAGACCCAGGCCGCTGTGCTGGCACGGATGGAGGAGTTCCTCCGGGGAGAGGAGCCCTTCCTGGAACTCTGAGCCTGCATCCGGATGCCTGCCGGCGCCGGAGGACAGCGGGGGGAGCGGAATCTGGGGTGCACTGCTGCCGGCTCATCCCCCGGCCGGGAAGAACTGCCGGCAGAGCTTCTCCGGAGATCCCCTCAGAGGGCCTGCCGGGGACAGCAGAGCGGAGCCGAAACCGGGGAGGACTGCCGGGATGGGCTCTTGCAGCGCAGCAGAAAACGCAGACAGGGCCGGCTGACGGATCATCACCCGTCAGCCGGCCCTGATTGTTTTGTGCCTTCAGGTCCCGGAGTTCCCTCCCAGGTTCTCCAGGCGCAGGAACACCGTGGCCGCCTCGGCCCGGGACGCCCCCTCCGAGGGGCGGAATCTGCCCAGATCATCCCCCCGCATCAGGCCCAGGCCACTGACCCGAGCCACTGCCCTCCGGCATGCGGGCCAGATGGTGTCCCCATCTGCGTAGCGGATGTCCCCGGATCCCTCCGGTGGCCTGACCGTCCCGGCGGCAAGCCAGGAGTCCAGCAGAACCGCCAGATCCTGGCGCTTCATGGGCTCCTCCGGGCGGAACTTTCTCTCCGCCGGAACGCTTACCAGCCCTTTGGAGGCGGCCCAGGTGAGGGCGGGAGCATACCAGGCCCCGGATTTCACATCCCGGAAGGGGGAAGTCCCGGAGACCCGGGGTTCTCCGGCCAGGCGCCAGAGGGCGGTGACGGCCTCCCCCCGGCTGATGTGACGCTCCGGCTGAAACCGGCCCCCGCCGGTGCCCTGCAATATGCCCCTGGCCACTGCCCGGTCCACGCTGCCGTAGTACCAGGACTCGGGAAACACATCCAGGAACACATTCCGGTTGGGCGTGTATACCGCCCGGGTCTCCGGGCTGGTGTAGAAGGACTCCCCGGCGCAGATGGCCCGCACCTGGGTGCCGGGGCTCAGGGATATGGGGCCGGTATACCGGGGGGAGGACGTTGTGGGAACCGAGCCGTCCAGGGTGCAGAAGATCCCGGTCCCCGCCGTAGGACCTGTCAGGGTCAGCGTGCCCCCTGAAATCTTCACCTCCGGCTGCAGGGCCACCCTGCGGTCCAGGTTGCAGGTTACGGCGGTGCTGCGGCTGCCGTTCCAGCGAAAGGCCGATGCTGCCTGAACGGTACAGGGGGGAGTCACCCGGAAGGGACCGGTATACAGCAGACTGCTGCCGCTGACGAAGGATCCGTCCACACTGTAGCGGATTTCCGTCCCCGGCTGGGCGGTCAGTGTCACCTCGATCTGCCCGCCCACCGTCTTCGTGGAGAGGGTGGGAGGCTGTACCGGACCCGGATCCGTCCCGCCGGGTCTGCAGCTGGCATAGGAGACTCCGTTCTCCAGGGCAACTCCCCGGCGGCGGAACAGCTCGGAAACCGTCACAAACTCATATCCCTGGGCCTTCAGCCGGTCGATTCCCGCCAGGGCCGCATCCACGCTGGTGGCGTGGATATCGTGCAGCAGCAGGATGGCACCATCGTAGCAGGTGGACACCAGGGAATCTGCCACTTTGGCTGCGTTGAGCACAAGGTAGTCCGCCGTGTTGGTGGACCAGTATATCAGCGGGGTCCCCACCGCTTCTTTCACCTGCGGGCTGGTATTGCCTCCGGGAGCCCGGAGGAGAATCCGCTGTCCCTCTCCGCAGATGGGCCACAGCAGACGGTTCACCGACTGGATCTCCTCCCGGATCCGCTCCGGGGAGAGCTTCTTCAGATTGGGGTGGTCCCAGGTGTGATTGGCCAGTTCATGTCCCTCCCGGTATGCCCGGGCGGCAATGTCCGGGAAACGCTGCAGCTGCTGCCCCACGAAAAAGAAGGTACAGGGAGTGTTGCGCTCCTTCAGTCCGTCCAGAAGGCGGGCCGTGTCCCGCCCGGGACCGTCGTCAAAGGTAAGGGCAACCAGTTTCCCCCCGGTAACCGCGCCGGCAGAGCGGGGCGTCAGGGGGAGCACCAGCAGGGCAAGCACCAGAAGGAGGCTGAGAAGACGTTTCATCGTTAACACACCCCTCTTATCTTCCGAAGAACAGAACCGGCAGGCAGGACCCCTGAACCGGAAGTGCCTTCCATCATACACCAGCCCCCTCACCCCGTCAAGGCCCCGCCCGGGCACAGGTGCCCGGAGTGCTCCTCCATCCTGGGCGCCGGATCCGGAGGGGCAGAGGTCCCTGGCCGGATGAGGTGCCGAAACAGCCCCCCGGCTGCACAACGCCTGGGGGGATATCCCCGCCCCCAACCCTCCTGCCATGTACCTTTCTCCCGGGACGGACCCTCCTGGTGCCCTGGAACCCGGGTCTGCCATCCGGCGAAGCTTAACAGGTCTTCCGGGTGCTTCCCCTCTCCCCCGGCCCGGAACCGGAACCCCATGGCTGTGTGCCGGCAGCATGCACAAATCCAAAGGAGCATTTTTGTGCACTATCCTGAATTGACAGTCCTTTCCGGCGAGAGTATAATCTGGAATATGGCAGATGCACAAATGTGTCCTTAGCAGGCCGAAAACGGTTCCGGGGCTGCGCACCGGGGGACGTCACCCCCTGCCCGGCAAAGCACCTCCCGGTACGGCAGGGAGAGGGGGGGCACCGGCAGCCGCCGCTCTGATTTCCCCCCAGCCGAATACGCCCTTCTGTCCGGGGCTGCTTCTCCCGCCGTCCCTCTCCGGTGCGGCACCGGCACTTCCAGGGAGCCCCCCCACGGGCCTGGCGCTCAGAGCGGAAATTCCGGTGCCTTCTCTCTGCAGGCACGTGTCCCCGGCCTCCGCCTTCACCACCGCATGTTCTCCCTCTCCGCCACCGGGGACACCGGCGCGGAACAGCTGGAAGCGCCCACCGGGGGGAGGCCGGAAAGGAAATCCTGTCCCTCCCCTCCCGGAGGGCTCTGCCCTGGAAGGGGCAGCAGTGGGGATGTGGGCATGAACAGACGGATGACCTCAGCGCACAGCATCTGCTCCAGAGTGTCTGCAGCCCAGGGGCCGGTGGGAATTCCTCCCACCGGTACCGCAGCAGACAGACGCCCGGAGGAATCCCCCACCTGAGATCCACTCGGGGCGGGATCGCAGGTCTGCCGCACAGGGCACACGCACCTCCGGTGGCGCAGCACCACCTGAAGCACACCCCGCCCTGAAACCGGATACCCCCATGGGGCCCCACAGCCCCCGGAACATCCTCGCCAGCCCGGATCATCACCTGCCGGGCACAGGGGAAAGGCCTCCGGGTCATCCGGCACGAATCATCTGCATCGGGTCACGTCCCGGGCGGACCGGGATACGCCCCCCATTCATCTGGAGCATGGCTCCTCCGGCACAATCGCCTCCCCAGAATTCCGGAAACCCGGTGAGGGGAGAAAACTGCATAAGCATCCCCGCCCGCCTGAAGGGGATGTCCTCAACGTGGTGGAAATCCGGATTCCCTGGGCAGACCGGGACAGGAAGAAGGCTGAGTACCGGGCAGCCCATCAGCCCTGGACACGCCATACCTGCCGGCCGGTCACATGACCGCCGGAAACCCGGATTCAAATGTGGAGGCCTGACTGTGAAAAAATATATGAAGATCCTGTCTCTTGTCATGGCAGTTCTCCTGGTTACGGGATGCTATGCGGAAATTTCTCCCGATGATTCCCAGGGGACCTCCTCTTCCCTGCCTCCTGCTGCATCCTCCCAGGAGACAGGCTCCCAAAGTGAACCGCCCCAGGAAACAGAGCCCAGTCCATATGCAGATACGGAAACATTTCCCATCCCCACACCCCCTGAAAATGTTACTTCCATCAGTGAGAACAGTTTCTTTGGCCTTACGGTTCCCGGTGACCATTACTGCTCCATCTCAGGAAGCCGCATCCGTTACGGAGACCTTACCACCGGAAAAGCTTCCTTCTGGTGCTACCAGGCTGGCTGCACTCATACAGATGAAACATGCCCTGCTTACGTAAAGGGGCTGGAATCATTTCTGATCTATGATGGCATGTGGTACTGCCTCTGTGTGACTGACGACAACAGCGGATATCGGCTTATACGCATAGATCCCCAGACCAATGAGCGGAGTACAATGGCGGAATGGATTCCGGAACGGGACAGTGATCGTTACTATATGTCCACATTGTGGGCAGCTTACGGGAAACTTTACCTTAGGATGGACTTCTGCTCCGTGGATGAGGATTTTGTAAATAGAGGTGGGATGTTTAACGGTACCCCCACAGATGGTGTCACGATTCTGGAGACAGGAATTGACTGTTTTGATCTGAACTCAATGGAACACTCCCATTATCCTGTCAATCCGGATTATGACATTAAAGCATATACACCAAATGGCACTGCACTGGTGCAGAAATCAGTCTCTGAAT
>CAYXVN010000053.1:0-14417 GCA_964468565.1 uncultured Oscillospiraceae bacterium
CGATGGACTGGAGGATGATGTCCACGTTGATGTTGTGCTTGGCCAGCAGGGAGAAGATCTTAAAGGCGATGCCGGGCTGGTTGCGCAGTCCGATGAGCGCAATGCGGGCCACGTTCTTGTCCTTTGCCACACCGCGAACATGCATTTTTTCCATAACAACCTCCTTGACTTTCGTGCCCGGCTGCCCGCTGAAGCTGGACAGCACCTCCAGGTTGACGTTGTACCGCTTTGCCATTTCCACGGAACGGTTGTGGAGCACCTGAGCACCCAGGCTGGCCAGTTCCAGCATCTCGTCGTAGGTGATCTCCTCCAGCTTGCGGGCCCCCTTCACGCAGCGGGGGTCTGCCGTGTAGATGCCGTCCACATCGGTGTAGATCTGGCACAGGTCTGCCCGAAGAACGGCGGCCAGCGCCACGGCGGAGGTATCCGAGCCTCCCCGGCCCAGGGTTGTGATATCATCGTAGCGGTTGATGCCCTGAAAGCCTGCCACCAGCACGATCCGGCGCCGGTCCAGTTCCCGCACAATCCGCTCCGGACGGATGCGGTTGATGCGGGCGGAGCCGTAGAGGGAGTCGGTAAACATGCCGGCCTGCCATCCGGTCAGGGATATCACCTGGCAGCCCATCTCCTCGATGGCCATGGCACACAGGGCCACGGACATCTGCTCTCCGGCGGACAGGAGCATGTCCATCTCCCGCCTGGAGGGATGGGAGCTGACTTCCGCGGCCTTTGCCAGCAGCTCATCGGTGGTGTCTCCCTGGGCGGAGAGCACCACCACCACGCTGTTTCCGGCTCTGTAGGTATCGGTGATGATGCGGGCGACGTTGCGCACCCGGTCCGCATCGGCGACGGAACTGCCGCCGAATTTCTGTACGATCAGTGACATAAATCAGGTTTCCCCCTAAAGGATCAGGAACCGGAGGGGGAAGACGGATGACTCCGTCCCCCTCTCCGCCTGTCTGCTTCGCCCGGCCTCACAGAACCCGGAAACTGGAGCGCACCGCAAAACCGGCCAGCTTTGCCTTCAGTCCGGTCCCGGTCATGGGTCCGGTGAGGAAGGCGGTCTCCTCTGCCGGAGCTCCCCCCCGGGCCAGAGGCTGAATCTCGCCGCAGGCCGCCCGGGCCTGCTCCACCGTCATGCTGGCCCGCACATACCAGCGGGAGGAGAGACCGTCCGGGGAGACCGTAAGCTCCGGGGAACCGGGACCCCAGCCGTTGCGGTGGTCCTTCTTCGGGTCTCTGGCGATGTCAATGACGTCCGCCACCACTGCGGAGGCGGTGGGCAGCTTGCCGGCGCCCCGGCCGTAGAACATGACATCCCCCACGGCGTTGCCTGTAACCTCAATGGCGTTGAACACGTCCTCCACGCCGGCCAGGGGGGCCTCCCCCGGAACCAGATGGGGAGCCACAAAGGCACAGATCTTTCCCTCCGGCTGCCGCAGGCAGCGGCCCAGAAGCTTGATCTTGCAGCCGCAGGAGTCGGCGTAGGCCACATCCCCCAGCGTCACCCGGCGGATTCCCTCGGTGGGCACCTGCTCCGGGTAGACATGCTGCCCGAAGGCGAGAGCCGCCAGAATGCAGATCTTGCGGCAGGCGTCCTTTCCGTCCACATCGGCGGAGGGGTCCTGCTCCGCGTAGCCGTTGGCCTGGGCCTCCTTCAGGGCCTCTTCAAAGGTAAGACCCGCACGGATCATGCGGGTAAGAATGTAGTTGGTGGTCCCATTGAGAATGCCGGTGACCTGGCTGATCTCGTTGGCGGCCAGACAGGAGGTCAGCGGACGCAGAATGGGAATGCCGCCCCCCACGCTGGCCTCGAAGAGATAGCTGACGCCGTTTTCCTTCGCCAGCTGCAGCAGCTCGTAGCCGTGGGTGGCAACCAGTTCCTTGTTGGAGGTCACCACGTTCTTGCCCGCCTTCAGCGCCCGGGTGGTGAAATCCAGAGCGATGCGGGCACCGCCGATGGTCTCCACCACAATGTCCACCTCCGGATCGCTCTCAATGACCGAAAAGTCCTTGATGAGGCAATCCTGATAGGGGCTGTCGGGAAAATCCCGGATGTCCAGAATGTATTTCAGGCGTATCTGGCTGCCGGTACGCCGGTCAATCAGTTCCCGGTTGGTGGTCAGCACTTCCGCTACACCGGAACCTACGGTACCGAAACCCAAAATCGCAACTTGACTCATACGGTTCACCTCTCCTAGTATTCAGCCCGCCAGAATCTCACAGCGGATCACACCCGGTGCCCCGGAGATGCATTTCATGACCTCATCCAGAGACAGCCGCAGCCCGGAGGTCTCCACCGCCAGGGTCACAACCGCACGGCCGTTTACCGGGAGGCTCTGGTTGATGGTGAGGATATTGGCCCCGGTCCCGGCAAAGATGTTCAGCACCCCCGACAGAATCCCCGGCTCGTGCCTGAGCATGGCCTGGAAAGTCACAATCCGCCCGTGGAGTATATCCTGGAACGGTCTTACCACATCCTTGTACTTGTAGTAGGCACTGCGGCTGATTCCCACCGCCCGGGTCGCCGCATTGACCGTGGGCTCCTCTCCGGTCTCCAGAAGGCGCTTCGCATCGGCAACCTTGGAAAACACCTCCGGCATCGCGCTGGCCTCCACCACAAAGTACCTGGCCCCATCGCTCATGAAGAAGATCCTCCCCTCTCTTCTGTCCGTAGCGGACGGGCATCTGTGTCTGAGCGCCGTCCATTTTAACACAGTGCTGCCACTCATGCAACTGCGGCCTTCCGGCGGATTCCTTGAATTTCCCGCCCGGATGGAGGGGATCTTCGTAGGATCTGCTCCCTCCGGTCATCTCCGGTCCCTCCGGGTGGGAACTCTCCCCTCCCGGGGGTGTGTTTCTCCGAAAGACGCAACAAAGGCGGACCGCAGTGCGGTCCGCCCTGATTGTCAGCAGCAGAATGAATGAATGGTTACGCGGCCCTGGCTCCCGTTTCCTGTTCCGAACAGACGCTGTCCAGCAGTTCGTCCGGAATGTAGGGACAGTCCATCAGTTCCATGACAGCGCAGATCTTGTCCGCCAGACAGACAATGACAGCCTCGAGGCAGCGGGGCGGCAGCGGAGTCAGTGGGAACATGTGCTTTTGAATGATGTCCCGCTCCTTGGGACTGAGACGGAAGTCCCGTCTGGCGTTATCCAATGCAAAACGGGGGTGGCACACCCAGTGGAAGCGGTGCCAGCGTTCCCCATCGCGCGTGTCATACAGATAATAGTCGTGCAGCAGCGCACCCCGTACCAGGGCCTCCTCGTCCACCTGGAGGTGGAGCATCCGGGCAATCATCAGACTGCAGTATGTCACCCCAACCGAGTGGAGGTACACAGTGACCGTATTGTGATGAGACAGCAGCCGGGAGATCCGCATTCCGGTCGAGGAGAGGATTTCCGAGCCATAGCGACTGACGGTATCCTCAATATAGGCGGTGCGCTGCTCTCTGGTTTCCATGGCAGAGGACCCCTTTCCCAAACGGCAGAATTCCAGGTTCATTATAGCATGAATGCCCCGAGGTAAACAGAAAACCTTTGAGATTTGTATGATTTAACAAATTTATACCTTATAGAGACACTGTAATTGTCATAACATACAGTTTCCTCGCGCTGCCGGGTCACAGCTCCCCTCCGTCGGGAGTTTCCGCTCTCCCCTCATGACCGTCCCGGAGGGCCTCCTCCAGCGCACGGCGCAGCCCCTCCAGGCACTCCCCGTAGCTCTCCCCCGGATGGGCCTCGTACAGTTTCCGCTCTCCCAGGAAGACCGAGGGCACATACCAGTAGTCGTACTGCCGGCATACCTCCGGTGCCTGGCTCTCCTCGATCCAGGTGACGGGCACCCGGGCGTAGCGGGAATCCTCCTGCCGCAGCTGCTCCAGCGCCGCCCGGGCATTGCGGCAGTAAGGACAGTCTGTCAGATGAAACAGGGTAAGTTCTCTCATGTCTGTTCTCCTTTCCGGTGCCCCCTGAAGGGACCGCTCAAAAAGTCGAATAAAACTCTACATCTCAATTCGACTTCGCCCCGAGCGGTTAGGGCTTCGGCAGGTGACCTGCCGACGAGGATTTTCCATATTCCCACATTCTCCTTCCCAGCTTGAGTTGTCCCTCCTCCCGCTGACATAGATTGGGGGTATGCATGCTTCTTTCCGAAAAATCCTGGTGGATGCCCCGGTACTAAACAGTCTTCGAGTCTCTTGGGACGAAGCCTGCGACACCAGAGCCTGCGGACATGCCCGTCAGTCCCTAAAGCCCTGCCCCCGGTGGGCAATTATGAGGGCAGCGGCACGGTGAAGGTACTCCACGCAGGTCCTCCTGTCAAGCATGCATTTAAATATTTCACAAAATCTTTACACTATTGTGCGCCTTTTGAAAACTGTCAATGAACCCCTAACTGATCATATGGCCGGGACGGAATCCCGGGTGGGGGTGGGGATGCCTCCGCTTCGGGCACCTCTGCCCTTTGTCCCAGGCCGGGCCTGGGAGAACCCCCTCTGGCATTTTCCCCTCCGCTGTGGTAAGATAGCTGCTGCCCCGGAACAATCCGGGGGACAGAAAGGAGCAGGACGCCATGAGCGAGCCCAGGAGAATCATCCCCCCTCACATCTGCATCCGGGGAGCCCGGGTGCACAACCTGAAGAATCTGGACGTGGACGTCCCGCTGCACTGCATCACCGGCATTGCCGGTGTCTCCGGCTCCGGCAAGTCCTCCCTGGCCCTGGGGGTACTCTACGCCGAGGGCTCCCGCCGCTATCTGGAATCCCTGTCCACCTACACCCGCCGGCGCATGACCCAGGCGGCCCGGGCGGACGTGGACGAGGTGCGCTACCTGCCGGCAGCTCTGGCACTCCACCAGCGGCCTGGAGTACCGGGGATCCGCTCCACCTTCGGTACTTCCACCGAGCTGCTCAATTCTCTGCGTCTCATGTTCTCCCGCCTGTCCAGTCACCGCTGTCCCAACGGCCATTACGTGCCCCCCACCCTGGATGTGGCGGCGGAGCGGGACTTCTTCTGTCCCATCTGCCACGCCCGGGTTTTGGCCCCCGGGGCGGAGGATCTGGCCTTCAACAGCGCAGGAGCCTGTCCCACCTGCAGCGGCACCGGCATCGTGCGCACGGTGGACCGGGCCACGCTGGTGCCGGACGAGTCCCTCACCATTGACCAGGGCGCCGTGGCCCCCTGGAACTCCCTCATGTGGTCTCTCATGACCGATGTCTGCCGGGCCATGGGGGTGCGCACCGATGTCCCCTTCTCCCAGCTGAGCCCCCGGGAGAAGGAGATCGTCTACAGCGGTCCGGCGGAGAAAAAGCACATCTTCTACCGCTCGAAGAATACCGAAGAGGCCGGCGAGCTGGACTTCACCTACTTCAACGCCACCTACACCGTGGAGAACGCCCTCAGCAAGGTGAAGGATGAGAAGGGCATGAAGCGGGTGGAGAAGTTCCTGAAGCAGAGCGTCTGTCCGGACTGCGGCGGCAGCCGCCTCTCCGAGCGGGCCCGGGCCCCCCGGCTGCGGGGCATCTCCCTGGCAGATGCCTGTCGGATGACCCTGTCGGAACTGCTGGAGTGGATCGACGGGGTGCCGGACTCCCTGCCGGAGGAGATGCGGCCCATGGCGGTCAGCATCTGTGAGACCTTCCGCCACACCGCCCGCCGCCTGGTGGACCTGGGGCTGTCCTATCTCTCTCTGGACCGCTCCGCCTCCACCCTCTCCACCGGAGAGCGGCAGCGGGTACAGCTGGCCCGGGCGGTGCGCAACCGCACCACCGGAGTGCTCTACGTGCTGGACGAGCCCTCCATCGGCCTCCATCCCGCCAACATCCAGGGACTGACCGGAGTCATGGACGATCTCATTGCCGACGGCAACTCCATTGTCCTGGTGGACCATGATACCCAGGTCCTCTCCCACGCGGACTGGATCCTGGAACTGGGACCGGAGGCGGGGGCCAGGGGCGGAAAGCTCATCGCCCAGGGAACCGTGGCGGATCTCATCGCCTGCCCCGACTCTGTCATCGGGCCCTTTCTGGCCCCCACAGTGCGGGAGCCTCTGCGCCCCCGGATTCCCGCCTCCCGCCTCTTCGAGTACGGCGCCGTGAAGCTGTCCACCTCCGCCATTCACACGGTCCAGCCCCTGACGGTCCGCTTCCCAAAAGGGCGGCTCTCGGTGGTCACCGGCGTCTCCGGCTCGGGCAAGACCACCATGGTTCTGGAAAGTCTGGTTCCGGGACTGGAGGCCCGCATCGCAAAGAAGCCTCTGCCCCCCCATGTCCGCAGTGTGGAGGCACCCGGCATCCGCCATGTAAAGCTCATCGATGCCACCCCCATCGGCATCAACGTGCGCTCCACCGTGGCCACCTACGCCAACGTGCACGACGACCTGCGCCGGATTTATGCCCGCACGCCCCAGGCCAGGGCGGGGGGCTGGAAGGCGGGGGACTTCTCCTACAACACGGGCCGCCTGCGCTGTCCCACCTGCGACGGCACCGGCACCATCAGCCTGGATGTGCAGTTTCTTCCCGACGTGGACATCCCCTGTCCGGACTGCCGGGGTTCCCGCTACGACCGTTCCGCCTTCGGGATCCTCCGGCAGAAAAAGGACGGCTCCGCCTGCTCCCTTCCGGAACTGATGTCCCTCAGCGTGGACGAGGCCATGGAGGTCTGTGATGACCTGAAGACGGTCCGCTCCCGCCTGCAGGTGCTGCACGACGTGGGCCTGGGCTATCTGACCCTGGGGGAGGAGACCCCCAGCCTCTCCGGCGGCGAGGCCCAGCGCCTGAAGCTGGCCAGCGAGATGGGCCGGGCCCAGGGGGACTCCGTCTTCGTCTTCGACGAACCCACCATCGGACTCCATCCCCTGGACGTGGGCACCCTGATGCAGGTCTTCCAGTCCCTGCTGGACCGGGGGGCCACGGTGATTGTCATCGAACACGACCTGGACCTGATCCGCGCCGCCGACTGGATCGTGGACATGGGCCCCGGAGGGGGGATAGAAGGAGGCCGGGTGGTGGCAGAGGGCACCCAGGCGGACCTGAAGGCCTGTCCCGAGAGCGTCACCGGCCGCTTCCTGTGAAAGAGAACAGGGCCCGGAGCACAGAGCATGCTGTGTTCCGGGCCCTGAGATTTTCGCTGGCCTGCCGGCTATCCCACCATGCCGTTTTCATCCACAACGGGCGGTTCCGGCTGGGGAGGGGTCTCTCCGCCCGATTCCCCGGATCCGCCCGGTGCCTCCACCGGCGGGGTGCCGGGATTCTCCGCTCCGCCGGGCTCCGGCGTGGTGGTTCCCGGGTCCTCCGGCTGTGTGGGAGTGTCCGGAGGATTGGGCTCCGGGCTGCTGCCCGGGGTGCCCGGTTCCGAACTGGAACCGCCAGGCTCGCCGGGTTCTGAACTGGAGCCGCCAGGCTCGCCATCCTCGGAACTGCTGCCGGAGGGATCCTCGTCTTCCGGCGGCTCCGGCACACCGGTGTGCACGTTGCACACGGCCCGGCCGCCGTAGTGGCTGGCGCGGACATTCTCATCCGCCGCGTAGGCACCTCCCACCTGGTTGCGCTCAAAGTCCGGGGGGCAGGAATAGGAAATCCGGTCACTGGGACAGTAGGGGCCGGCCGCCATCATGCTGTCCCGGCAGATGCGGGTCACATTGTTGGATGTGTGGACGTTGCACACCTGGGTGGGCACATCCTCCGGGAAGACGGAACCCTTTTCCGTCCGGTTGCCCCGGGGGTCCATGGCGCAGTACTGGGTGGCGATCAGACCGCTGTCCCGGCAGTAGGTGACAGACTGCTGTCCCCCGGGATCAAAGAAGTCCTGATCCTCCAGACCCTGATGGACCTCATCCATGACCTGCTTCCAGAGCACCAGGGCGGGATTCTTGCCTCCGGTGTAGCGCTCGTTCTGGGGGTAGCCGGTCCAGACCGCTGCGGTGTAGTAGGGGGTATAGCCCACAAACCAGCGGTCAAACTGGTTGTTGGTGGTACCGGTCTTGCCGGCACAGTGCATGTTCCTCAGGCTGTAACCCTCGGCGGTACCGGCCTTGATCACATTCTGCAGCATGGTATTCATGTAGTAGGCCGTGGTCTCCTTGAGAATGGCCTCCTGCTGAATGGGGTTGTCCAGAAGCAGAATCTCCTCGTCCCCTACCATCTGGGTAATCTTGGTATAGGTCCGGGAGTAGGTGTACATGCCCCGGTTGGGGAAGGTGGCAAAGCCCTCCGCCATGTCCCGGGTGCAGACCCCCAGGGTCAGGCCGCCCATGGCAAGGGGGGAGGTATCGATGTCGCTGTGCATCTCCCCGCCCACCTCCATCGCCTCCACCAGATCGATGTGGTAGCGGTTCTGGACGAAATCAAAGCTGGCCTCAGGGGTGACATAGTCGTTGATGATGCGTACGGCCATGGTGTTTACCGAGTCCGTAATGCCCCGCAGCACGGTACTCAGACCCTGGTAGCGGGCGGCACCGGAGTTGGTGGGCCATGCCTTGCCGTTCATCACCTGGTAGGGATAGTCATCCACCACGGAAATGGGGGACAGATACCCCAGTTCAATGGCAGGGGAGTACACGGACAGGGGCTTGAAAGAGGATCCGGGCTGGCGCTGGCCGCTGTTGGCGTAGTTGTTCCACAGATTGCCCGTCTTGTTGCCCCCGAACTGGCCCACGATGGCCGCCACCGAGCCGTCCGAGTTGTCCAGAATGGTGATGGAGGACTGCATCTGCTGGCCGCTCTTGGAGGTGTAGTTCAGGTTGGAGCGGTCAGCATAGATCTTCTCCGCGATCTCCTGCAGC
Organism: uncultured Oscillospiraceae bacterium; assembly: GCA_964468565.1. Taxonomy (GTDB): domain Bacteria; phylum Bacillota; class Clostridia; order Oscillospirales; family Oscillospiraceae; genus Lawsonibacter. The sequence continues at coordinate 8,783 of CAYXVN010000053.1, forward strand.
CGGGGATTGAGACAGGTGTAGATGCGCAGACCGCCCTGCTCCATGGCCTGGGTCACCCGCTCATCCGACCAGCCCAGGCGGGTTTTCAGGTCCTCCCGCACATCCGAAAGAACGGTCTCCTCATACCAGGAGTAGACGGTGGACTCCTGGGCTTCCACCTCTTCCGCCTTGACGAAGACCAGTTCCTGGGCCACCGCCTCGTTGTATTCCTGCTCGGAGATCTTTCCCTGGCGCTTCATTTCACTGAGCACCAGTTCCTGGCGCCACTTGTTCCACTGCCGGGAGGTCCAGATCTCGCCGGTGGAGGTGGCCACCCGGGCACCGGAATAGGGGCCGTATTTGGAGGGGTTGTTTGTGATGCCGATCAGGCTGGCGCACTCCGCCAGGGTCAGTTCACTGACCGGCTTTCCGAAGTATTCCAGCGCAGCGGCCCCCACTCCCTTGCAGCCGCTGCCCAGAGGAATGATGTTCAGATACCAGAGAAGGGTATCCTCCTTGCTGTTGTTCTGGGTAAAACGCAGGGCCCGGACAATCTCCGTCACTTTGCGCTTGACCGTGGTCTCGTTGTAGTTGGTCATGTTCTTGATGAGCTGCTGCGTAATGGTGGAGCCGCCGGAGATGTCTCCTCCCCGGAACATGTCCAGTACGGCTTTGCCGGTCCGTTTCCAGTCCACGCCGGAGTGCTCCCAGAACCGCTGATCCTCAATGGCCACTGCGGCATCCTTCAGATACTGAGGAATCTCGTCATAGTTCACCCAGGTGGAGGTGGTGGCGCTGGCCAGGGTGACCAGCTCCTCATAGTTTCCCGTATCCGGGTTCATGTAGAGCATGGTGCTGTTGCTGCCGAACACCATGTCGTCCATGCTCAGATCGGCAATGGGGAAGATGACGGTCCGGATGTACACCACCGCAAAGCACAGCAGCACCGTGCCCGTGCACAGGCCCACCAGAAGCAGGGTTCCCAGGGTCTTGAAGAAGCCGCTGATGATGGGGTGACCCTTTTTGCGCTTTTTCTTTTTCCGCCGGGAAGGCGGAGGCGCCTCCCGATGGGTGGGGGCACTGCGGGAGGGGTAGTTGCTGTCCTCATAGAGGGAACCGTAATCGCTGTAGTCCCCGAAATCCATGCTGCCGAAGTCAAAATCGTCGTGGTCTGCCATAGTTTCACCTCCAGCCGGCGGCCTCAGGCGGCACCGCCGGCAGTCCGGAACGGATCCATGCTCCAGGCATGGCCTGGCGTCCGCAGAAAGGCGGACAACAGACCTTATTATACCACATTTCCGCCCCTTGTCCAGCCTGAAATTCTCTCCGGCAGTCTCTGACGCCCGCCCAATGAAAAAGGGTCCTCCCCGGGAAAACTCCCGGAGAGGACCCCAGAGGGATCAGGTATCGTGGATGTGGCAGTGGGCACAGTCCCCGGAGCAGCCTCCGCAGGACTTTCCCTGCCGGTGATTCTTCCACAGGGAGCGCACTGCCAGTCCCACCAGCGCCAGGACACAGGCACCTGCAATGAAGTTCATCATGGCTTACACCTGAAGGCTGGCTTCGGACACGGAGCGGGACCCCAGGCGGTGTTCCTCCTCCGGCTGATAGCCTTTGCGCAGCAGCAGATAAATCAGAACGGCCAGAGCTGCCAGGGCAATCACGGTGAAGACGCTGAAGGTGGCCTCCCCGGTGAACAGACCGCCGATCTGATAGACGATCATGCTGATCACATAGGCGAAAACGCACATGTAGCCGATGGCACCCAGCGTCCAGCGCCAGTTGTTCATCTCCCTCTTGATGGCACCCATGGCCGCAAAGCAGGGGGCGCACAGCAGGTTGAAGATCATGAAGGAGTAGGCGGTTACGGCACCGAAGTCCGCAGCCACCATGGTCCAGATGGGACTGGAGTCCTCCATCAGATCCACGGCTCCGCTGTACTGATAGAGCACACCGAAGGTGTTGATGACCTCTTCCTTGGCGATCAGGCCGGTGAAGGTGGCCACGGTGGCCTTCCAGGCCATGTCTCCCATCCACCCCAGGGGATAGAAAATCCAGGCTACGGCATTGCCGATGGCGGCCAGCAGGGAGTGGTTGTTGTCCTCCACGGCCTGGAACACCCCGTCCACGAAGCCGTAACCCTGGAGGAACCAGAGCACGATGGAGGAGATCAGCACCACGGAGCCGGCCCGCTTGATGAAAGACCAGCCCCGCTCCCAGGTGGCGCGCAGCACATTGCTCACGGAGGGGATGTGATAGGCGGGCAGTTCCATGACAAAGGGGGCGGGCTCCCCGGCAAAGGCCTTGAACTTCTTGAGAATGATGCCGGAGACCACCACGGCGCCGATGCCGATGAAGAAGGCGGAGACCGCAACCAGGGGACTGTTTCCGAACACGGCCCCGGCAAACAGGCCGATGATGGGCATCTTGGCCCCGCAGGGGATGAAGCCCGTGGTCATGATGGTCATCTTGCGGTCCCGGTCCTGCTCAATGGTGCGGGAGGCCATGATGCCGGGCACGCCGCAGCCGGTGGCCACCAGCAGAGGGATGAAACTCTTGCCGGAAAGACCGAAGCGGCGGAAGATGCGGTCCATGATGAAGGCCACCCGGGCCATGTAGCCCACATCCTCCAGAATGGCCAGCAGCAGGCACAGCACCAGGATCTGAGGCACGAAGCCCAGAACCGCACCCACACCGGCCACAATGCCGTCCTGGATGAGGCCGTACAGCCATCCGGCAATCACAGGCTCACCGGCGGCATTCAGGAGGAAACGGTCCAGAAACCCGGGGACTATCTCCCCGAAGAGCACATCGTTGGCCCAGTCGGTGCCGAAGGTACCGATTCCCACCCCTCCGTCTGCCACAGAGGGCCCCATGGCGATGGCATAGATGACAAACATGATGACGGCAAAGATGGGAAGGGCCAGAACCCGGTTGGTGACGATGCGGTCAATCTTATCCGAGGTGCTGAGGCCCCTGCTCTTCCGGTGGTACACCCTGCCGATGATGGAGGTGATGTACTCGTAGCGCTGGTTGGTGATGATGGACTCCCCGTCATCGTCCATCTCCTCCTCGCAGGCGGAGATGACCGTCTGGAGATCCTGGCTGAGATTCAGCTTCGGGACAAGTTCCTCCATAACCTTTTCGTCCTGCTCAAAGAGCTTGACGGCATACCAGCGCAGCTGGGAGGCGGGCACGTGGCCGGAGATCAGGTTCTCGATCTGCTCCAGGGCCTTCTCCACCGGTTTGGCAAAGCGGTGGGGGCAGACCGGCGCCTTCTTCGTCCCGGCACACTCCACCGCCCGGTCATACAGGTCCCGCAGGCCGGTTCCCTTCAGGGCGGACACTTCCAGCACCGGGCAGCCCAGTTCTGAAGACAGTTTCCCCGAGTCAATCCGGTCCCCGTTCTTCTTCACCAGGTCCATCATGTTGAGGGCGACCACCACGGGAATGCCCAGCTCCAGGACCTGCGTGGTCAGGTAGAGGTTGCGCTCAATGTTGGTGGCATCCACCAGGTCGATGATGCAGTCCGGCTTCTCTCCGATCAGGTAGTTCCGGCTCACCACCTCCTCCAGGGTGTAGGGAGAGAGGGAGTAGATGCCGGGCAGATCCGTGACGGTCACGTCCGGATAGCCCCGCAGTCTGCCCTCCTTCTTCTCCACCGTCACGCCGGGCCAGTTCCCCACGTGCTGGGTGGAGCCCGTCATGGCGTTGAACATGGTGGTCTTCCCGCAGTTGGGGTTGCCCACCAGGGCGATTTTCAGAGACATGAAATCCTCTCCTCTCTGGTCAGCAGTCTCTGACCCACGGTACTCAGCGGTCCGGACGGCAGTCCCGTTTGGAGTTAGTCATCCCTAACCCCTCCCCGTCACACTGCCCTGCCGGCCGCCGGGGCGGAATTCACTCCACCAGAATCATTTCGGCATCTGCCTTGCGCAGGGACAGCTCGTAGCCCCGGACCGTCACCTCCAGCGGGTCGCCCAGGGGAGCCACCTTGCGGACCCGGACGGAGACCCCCTTGGTGATGCCCATATCCATGATGCGGCGCTTCACCGGGCCCTCGCCCAGCAGACGCCGGACCGTAACAGTCTCACCCACTCCGGTCTCCCTCAGTGTCCTGCTCATGGTCTCATACTCCTTCCTCGTCCGGATGATCCCCCCCGCAGGGGGGAATGGTCCGGTCACACTAAGATACGGTTCGCCATGGCCCGGCTGAGGGCAACACGGCTCTCCTTCACATTGACAATCAGGTTTCCGCCCATCTCGGAGATCACCGTAACGGAGCCTCCTACCACAAAGCCCAGGCTCTCCAGGAACCGGCGGGTCTCGTCTTTGCCCCGGATGGCCTTGATGCTGACCACGCTTCCGGCGGGGGAAAACGACAACGGCATGGGGACCGCTCCTTTCTCTTCGCTGTCCGGCCACAGGTGCCGGACTCTCCAGTATTAGCATTCGCTAACTCGACGATCGGGACAAGTTTACCATTGCTAACCCGGAGTTGTCAATGGCTAACTTCAAAAAATTTTCCCCCTTCCGGCAGATTTGTTCATTTGGCCGAAATCCGCCGGACCTCGCCGGGGCTCTATTCAGGCAGTTTGCCCGAGGGCAACTTTTTTTCGCTTTCCCCTTGCATTCTTCGGCCTTTTGTGCTATATAAGGGGATACAAATGCAGGGAACGGGAAAATAACGGGTCTGCATCTCCCAGAGAGGGGTGGTCACCGGCTGAAAGCCGCCCCGGGATGTACCGTTTGGTTCGCCCGGGAGCGGCCCGTGAGAGCGGGACGGCCTGCCCTCCGTTACAGGGTTTGAGTGTGCGCTGTGCAGCGCAAATGCGGGTGGTACCGCGGAAGGGTTGCCTTTCGTCCCGGTGGGGGATGGAAGGCTTTTCTCATGTCCGCTCCCGGCCCCTCCCCTCTGCCCGTTTCCCGTCCCCGCTTCCTTCTCCATTTATTTCATATCCCACAAAGGAGTTTATGAGCATGAAAGATCAACTGGCAAAGATCAAGGCCGAGGCTCTGGCCGCCATTGAGACGGCAGCCGACCCCGCCGCCCTGGATGCGCTGCGTGTGAAGTACCTGGGCAAGAAGGGGGAACTGACCGCGCTCCTCAAGCAGATGGGCCGCCTCTCCCCCCAGGAGCGTCCCGCCATGGGTCAGCTGGCCAACCAGGTCCGCGCCACACTGGAAAGCGCCATCGAGGCCACCTCCAGGCACCTGGAACAGGCCGCTCTGGAGGCCCGTCTGGAGGCGGAGGCGGTGGACGTCACCGTGCCCGGTGACGCTCCCGTTCTGGGACACCGGCATCCCATGTACATTGCCCTGGATGAGATCAAGGACATCTTCGTGGGCATGGGCTTCACCGTTCTGGACGGTCCGGAGGTGGAACTTGCCACCTACAACTTTGACAAACTCAACGCGGGCGAAGGACATCCCTCCCGCGACTGGTCGGATACCTTCTACTTTGACAGGGACAGCCGGGTGATGCTGCGCTCCCAGACCTCCCCCATGCAGGTGCGGGCCATGGAGACCATGCCCCTGCCCATCCGCATCATCGCCCCCGGCCGGGTCTACCGCAAGGACGAGGTGGACGCCACCCACTCCCCCATGTTCCACCAGGTGGAGGGCATGGTCATCGACCGGGGCGTCACCATGGCGG
>CAYXVN010000054.1:0-2806 GCA_964468565.1 uncultured Oscillospiraceae bacterium
TTTCACAGAACCTTAACACTATTGTGCGCCTTTTGGGAACTGTCAATGAACCCTCTATGCGGTTTGGGCCGGGGACCCCGTCACCGTTACCTTTGATCCAAATTTCGACGGGGCAGAGAAGTTCTCAAGGATCTGTACCGTAGGAGAGAACTACAACTATCGCTATGATGAAGCCTCCCGGCGGGCAAGATTTGATCTGCTCCCCGACCCCCTGCGGCAGGGACAGGGGGAATGGACCTTCACCGGCTGGTACACCGCCGCCAGCGGCGGCACCCAGGTGACCCCGCTTGTCTTCTTTACTCCGGAGGACGCCAGGCTTGGAACGACCCTGTATGCCCACTGGGAGGGGTCTTTCACCGTCACCTTTGACCCCAACGGGGGCACCTGCCCCGAGACCTCCCGCACTGTGGAACAGGGAGCAGCCCTGGGGGAACTTCCCCAGGCCACCAGACCCGGATGCCTCTTCACCGGCTGGTACACCGCTCCCCAGGACGGGGAGGCGGTGGATGCCGGGACGGTGCTGACCCAGGACACCACGCTGTACGCCCATTTCCGGCCGTACCGGACCACGGTACGGTTTGACGCCAACGGCGGCAGCGGTCAGATGGACGATCTGGTCCTGGATTCCGGCACTGCGGGCAGGCTGCCAAAGTGCACCTTCACCCGGGAAGGCTATCAGTTTATTCATTGGTGCACAGCCAGCACGGTTTCAGATACCTCCACCGTATATCCGGATGAATCCGAACTGACCCCGAACTCTGACAGCGGAGACGATATCCTCACACTGTATGCCATCTGGGAGCCGGAGACGCCGGATCCCGCCGTGCAGGAACTGCTGGATGCCAGGCAGGCCCTGGGGAACTGGTACAAACTGTACCCCACCTTCGGGGAGGACGTCACGGTGAACAACATGGTCCGGGAGGATCTGGCCCGGGAGGGCTACGACGGGATTGCCGTCTATGTCCAGGCTGTCCGGGCCATGAACGGCTCGGAAGACGGAACCTCCGGGATCGGGGAAGACGGAACCATCACCTATTTCTTTGCCGACCCCAACGGGATGCGGGGGGCCTGGTGCGGCTCCTATCAGGTGGATTTCCTCCTGACAAAGGCGGGCCAGCAGGTGTCTCTGTCCGGAGTGCCGGTTCTGATCCCCTGGGACCGGGATCGGGTCCAGGAGACCATGAACACGGAGATCCTGGACCGGGTGTCCCTGGACGGGAGTGCCGTCACCCAGGATCTGTCCCTTCCCCGGACGGTGGACCAGAAGGCCTGGACCCTCATTTCCTGGCAGTCCTCCAACCCGGACGTGATTGCCATCCGGGAGGGAACCGGACCCCTGGATCCCTGCACCGGCGTGGTGCGGCAGGGAGAGCAGCCGGAGGAGGTCACCCTCACCGCCGTCTTTCAGTTCCAGAGGACCCGGGACGGCTACGAGGAACCCATCTCCCTGTCCAGAGCCTATCCCGTCACCGTCCCCCCTCTGCAGGAATCCGAGGCGGAGGCCAGACGCCGGGCACTGCTGGAGCGGCTGGACGCCGGATTTGCCGCCCGGGGGCTGCGGGATGCAGCCACAGGGGAGACCCTGGTACCGGACGGAGACGGTGTGTACACCGCTTATGAGGACATTCTGCTGCCCACAACCCGGGATTTCGGGGTGGACGGAAAGTACTGCCCGGTGGAACTCTCTGCACAGCCGGAGGGGGCCCTTCAGGTGCCGGAGGTGCCCAATGCCGCCCGGGTGGGGGTATTCCGCCCGGCCCCGGGGGAGGAGGACGCCCTGGTCGCCCTCACAGTGACCCTGCATGACAGGAACACCGGGTGCACGGCGTCCCGCAGGTTCTCTGTCCGGGTGCCCGCCCTGACCCGGGAGGAAATCGATGCCGAACTGGCCCTGATGGAGGAGGTAAAGGCCTCCTATTTCGAGGGAATCCGGGGCGGGAACGACGGGCGCGACAACATCCGCACAGATCTGGAGCCCTTCTTTGAAGTCTGGCGGGGAGAGGACGGACAGCTGGTCTGGGTCCGCTCCGTTCAGGAGCAGACAAACCGGGGCATTGTCCCCGTGCCCATGGAGGGCTGGGAGGAGATGGAGGCCTGGCGGCTGTTCCGCTCCAGCAATCCTGCGGTGATCAGCCACGAAAACCTTCTCGTCACCCGCCAGGCTCAGCCCAAGGCGGTGACCATCACCAGTCGCCTGTCCAGCGAGACCCTGGGCCGGTATGGGGAGGCCTACGTCCGGGATCCGGACCAGTATGCCGCATACGCTCCCTGCGCCGGGCTGTACTACCAGGAAGTGTCCACGGATCTTGTGCCCCTCTCCCCGGCGGGGACCTTCCTTACCGCCGGAACCCAATCCCCCACCCTGGTGGTGCGGGGAACGGCGGATCCGGACAGAGCCGAACCGGTGACCGCCACCGTGGATGTCTCCTTCACTCTGCGGGGACCGGATGAAACCTGGATCGGCCCGGTGGAGCTCACCGGGCTGGATGAGACCTGGACTGCCTACGATGTTCTGAACAAGGTGCTGTCAGAGAGAGGATATACCTTCTGGCGGACCAGGGGAACCTACATCGCCTCCATTCAGAAACCGGATGGGACCCAGCTGGCTGAAAAGGCCATGGGGTCAAACTCCGGCTGGCTGTACCAGGTCAATGGGAAACTCCCGGACGTTTTCATGGGGGCCTATGGTCTCCATGACGGCGACCGGATCCTGGTATACTACACCAAGGATGCCAGCAGGGATGATCCGAACTGGGACTGGCCCGAGCAGCCGACACCGAATCCTGACCCGACACCGGATCCCAAT
>CAYXVN010000054.1:2906-14244 GCA_964468565.1 uncultured Oscillospiraceae bacterium
CCTGATCCGGATCCCTCTCCCAAACCGGATCCTGACCCCAATCCCAAACCGGATCCGGCCCCTGCCCCGGATCCCAGGCCGGAACCCGCTCCCAAACCTGCGCCGAATCCCAACCCCGTCCCCGGGCCGGACCATACACAGGGCTCAGGCTCATCCGGAGCCTCCTCCGTTCAGCCGTCAGATCCATCCATTCCGCAGCAGTCGGTGACGGTGCAGGAAAATCCCTCGGACCACACCTATACGGTCACGCTGCCGGAGGACAGTACCGATACCCATCTGGTGAAGATTTCCGCCGGCAGGGAGGGCCAGGTGGTGGTGGCCATACAGCCGGACGGCAGCAGAAAGGTGATCCGGAAATCCCTGGTGACCGACGGCATGGCACGGTTCCTGCTGAAGGAAGGGGCCACGGTGCGGCTGGAGGAGGCAACGGTCTCCTTCCCGGACGTGGAGAATGGCGCCTGGTATGCCGATGCGGTCCGCTTCGCTGCCAGCCGGGGCATCTTCTCCGGCGTGGACGGCGGACGTTTCGCACCGGACCTGCCCCTCAGCCGGAGCATGCTGGCCATGGTTCTCTACCGGCTGGAGGAGCCCACACCCGGGGCAATACAAAACCGGTTCCGGGACGTGCCGGACAGCGTCTGGTATACCGATGCGGTGGCCTGGGCGGCAGAGCAGCAGATTGTCTACGGCTGCGGGGCGGACCGCTTCGCACCGGAGGACCCCCTCACCCGGGAGCAGCTGGCCTGCATGCTCTGGCGCTACGCCGGCATGCTGGGACTGCCCACCGGAGGCCGGGATACCCTCAGCGCCTTCCCGGACCGGGACCAGGTGTCCCCCTGGGCAGAAGACGCCGTGGCCTGGGCCGTGGACAGCAGAATCCTCTCCGGTACGGGGGACGGAAGGCTGGCTCCGGAAGCCCCCACCACCCGGGCTGAAGGGGCTGCCATGCTCTGCCGGCTGGTCTCTCTGATGCTGCAGTGACAGGCCTGGAAGCCCCGCCACACTGCTCCGCCCAAAAAGCGGTCAATCACCCGACATTCCTCCTGGGCCGGCTGGAGGCCTGCCCTGGGTCCGGACTGCAGGGCAGCTGCATTGCGGGGCGTTCCATAGGGGAGCGCTGAGGCTGAACTCACCCTGCAGTACCGAGGCTCTTTCATCCATGCGTAAAACAATCCCATGCTCCACAGGGGGCAGCCCAACCGGCTGCCCCCTGCACTGTTTCAGGTCCCCCCCTCTGTCATGCGGAGCCCCGGCCCGGGGCCAGTGGACCCAGGTCACTCCCCTGCCACCCTCCGGAGACGGGATCCGGGAGCAGAGCGGTACCGCTCCTTCCAATGGGCCACCACTGCCCCAGAACCGGTATCCCCATCTCCCCCAAAGATTGTCGTCCCGGTTCCCCAGGACGGAAAATGGCCGCCCGGCGGAATGCCGGACGGCCAGATCAGATCGGAAAAGCTTACACAATGCCCTGAGCCAGCATGGCGTCGGCGATCTTGACGAAGGCGGCGATGTTGGCACCGGCCACCAGGTTGCCGGGGCAGCCGTACTTTTCAGCGGCGGAGCTGACGTTCTTGTAGATGTTCTGCATGATGTTCTTCAGGCGGGCATCCACCTCTTCGAAGGTCCAGCCCAGGCGGATGCTGTTCTGGGTCATCTCCAGACCGCTGGTGGCAACGCCGCCGGCGTTGGAGGCCTTGGCGGGAGCAAAGAGCACACCATGGCCCTGCAGGTACACGGTGGCATCGGGGGTGGTGGGCATGTTGGCGCCTTCCGCCACCGCATAGCAGCCGTTGGCCACCAGCTTCTCGGCTCCTTCCAGGGTCAGCTCGTTCTGGGTGGCGCAGGGCAGGGCGATGTCGCAGGGGACACTCCAGATGCCCTGGCTGCCTTCCACGTACTTGGCAGAGGGGACATAGTCCAGATAGGTGCGGATGCGGGCCCGCTTGATCTCCTTGATGTCCTTGATGATCTCAGCGTCGATGCCGTTCTCATCCACGATGTAGCCGTTGGAGTCGCTCATGGCGATGACCTTGCCGCCCAGGGCGGTGGCCTTCTCATTGGCATAGGTGGCCACGTTGCCGGAACCGGAGATGACCACACGGGCACCCTGGAAGCTCTTGCCGGCGGCCTTCAGCATCTCATCGGCAAAGTAGCACAGGCCATAGCCGGTGGCCTCGGTACGGGCCAGAGAGCCGCCGAAGGACAGACCCTTGCCGGTGAGCACACCGCTGAACTCATTGGCAATGCGCTTGTACTGGCCGAACATGTAGCCGATCTCCCGGGCACCCACTCCGATATCGCCGGCGGGCACGTCACAGTCCGCACCCACATGGCGGTACAGCTCGGTCATGAAGCTCTGGCAGAAGCGCATGACCTCGTTGCTGCTCTTGCCGTGGGGATCAAAGTCGGAACCGCCCTTGGCACCTCCCATGGGCAGGCCGGTCAGGCTGTTCTTGAAAACCATCTCGAAGCCCAGGAACTTGATGATGGACAGGTTGACTGTGGGGTGGAAGCGCAGGCCGCCCTTGTAGGGGCCGATGGCAGAGTTGTACTGCACCCGGTAGCCCCGGTTCATCTGGACCTTGCCGTTGTCGTCCACCCAGGGCACACGGAACTCAATGACCCGCTCGGGCTCCAGAATGCGCTCGACAATACCGTTCTCCTGGATCTCAGGACGCTGGGCCACGATGGGTTCGATGGACTCCAGTACCTCCAGGACACTCTGGTGGTACTCAACCTCGTGGGGATCACGGGCAACAACCTTCGCATAGACTTCCTGCAGATAGGGATTCGTAATGGCCATGGATCCAATCTCCTTTTTTCCTAATTTCCTTTTCCTTTCGCCCCTGATGGGTGATTGTCCCTATCCTAGCACCACTCCCCCAAAATTGCAAGCCCTTTCCCCCAATCCTTCAGGGGCGGCCTCTCCCGGGCAGAGTGTTTTTGATGGGCAATCCTTCGTATTTCCCCGGTGGACACCCCAGTTCCTGAATCTTTTCTGTCCAAAACCGGGCTATTCTGCCCCGTTTTCCCTGTCTTCTTCCCTTTTCCCCATACATTTTCCTGTAAACTGCATAAAAACGGGCGGCGGAGACCTCCTTTTTCCCGTGAAACATACGATTTTTCTCAGGCATAAGAAAAGTTCATGACAGAGAAATTGCAGGATGGACCACGGATCATGCACATGGAACCTCCATGCCGCCCGCCGGTATCTCTGCCGGGGACCGGAGACCCCCCGTTTTTCCGGGCACCCCTTCCCGGCTCCCTCCCGCTCCGACCCCTGCCCTCTCCCCGGCCTAGGCGGACCTCTCCCCGACAGGGCCTCCGGAGCATCTCCGGGCGCTGCCCTCTCCCGCCTGCAGCGGTGGGGGGCGCTTCTTCTCTTCGCCGTGTTCCGCATCTCCGGGAAATGTGGAATCCGGTTTGCAATTTCCCCTCCGCTGTGGTAAACTGGCCGAAATGAGCATGAACCCATCGAGGAGGTTTCGCTATGGCAAAGGTCGCCGTTCTGGTCCCCTATCCGGAAATGCTGGATCTGGCCCGCCCGCTGGTGGGTCTTTACCCCCATATCACCCCCTTCACCGTGGAATACGTCCGCTCGGATGAGGTGGAGGCCCGGGCTCAGGTTCTGGAGCAGCAGGGCTGCGAGGTCATCATCGCCCGGGGCCTCTATGCCCGCCTCGTCAAGCGCACCGTGAAGCTGCCGGTGGTGGAGATGAAGGTCACCGCCCAGGAGCTGGGGGTCCTGGTCCAGGATCTGCGACGGCTTCTGGGGCTGGAGTGTCCCCGCATCGGGCTCATCGGCTTCAACAACATGATGTGTGACACCTCCCAGTTCAACAGCCTCTTCCGCATCGACCTGTTTCACTACATGGTGGACACCCGGGACGCACTGGGCAGCGCCGTGGACCGGGCGGTCCAGGACGGGTGCATGGCGGTCATCGGGGGAGATGTGGTGTGCGACCGGGCCCAGGCTCTGGGCCTGCCTCACCGCTTCATCACCTCCGGCCAGGAGAGCGTGCGCACCGCCCTGGAGATTGCGGAGGGGGTCTGCTACGCCATCGACCTGGAGAAGAGCAGCCGGGCTGAGATGGACACCATGCTGGACTTCACCTTCAACGGCATCATCCAGATCGACTCCAGCGGCCGGGTCCTGCGGGCCAACCGCATGGTGCTGAATCTCCTCAACCGCACACAGTCGGAGATCGCGGAAAAGAACATCCGGGAGATTCTCCCCCAGCTGGGAGAGAATATTCTCAGCCAGGTCCTGCAGGAGGGCCGGGAGGCCTACGCCTTTCTTCTGCCCATCGAAAAGCGGGAGACGGTGGTCAACGTGGCCCCCATCGTCATCGATCAGACCATCCGGGGCGCCATTCTCACCTTCCAGGAGGGCTCCCGCATCCGGGAGATGGACAACGAGCTGCGCCGGGAACTCTATCAGCGGGGATTCGTGGCCCGTTACAACTTCGAAAAGATCGTGCTGAAGAGCAAGGAGGGCGTGCGGATCATCGATCAGGCCAAGCGCTTCTCCAAAACCGATGCCCCCATTCTCCTCACCGGCGAGCCGGGCAGCGGCAAGGGCATGCTGGCCCAGTGCATTCACAACGAGGGGCTCACCCGGGGCAATGCCTTCATCGCCGTGGACTGCAAGTCCTACCAGGCGGATACCCTGGACACCATGATCTTCGGCAACCACACCACCCGCAAGGACACTCCCGCCTGCATCGGGGAGCTGGCCCAGGACGGCACGCTCTATCTCTCCCATGTGGACGCCCTGTCTCCCGAACTGCAGTTCAAGGTTCTCTCCCTGGTCCGGGGCCGTTTCCTCCACAACGGCTCCAACCGGCCCGCCACCGCCCATGTACGGGTCATCGCCTCCTGCGACCGGAACCTGATCGCCCTGGTGGAGCAGGGCACCTTCCGCAGCGACCTCTACTACGCCCTCAGCGTGCTGAACCTGGATGTACCGCCCCTGCGGCGCATGGAGGAGGACATTCTCTTCTGGGCGGATTTCTTCCTGACCCGGTTCCAGGAGAAGTACCAGCGCTATGTGACCCTGACCCAGGGGGGACGGGACCTGCTGCGCAGTTACGAGTGGCCGGGCAACCTGAACCAGATGGAGAGCCTGTGCCAGCGCATTGTTCTGCTGACGGAGAAGCGCACGGTGGACGAAGTCTTTCTGCGCCGGCACCTGGAACAGATGGCCCCCAAGGTGCTGGAGAGCACCGGACAGGTGGTGGTCTACAAGGACCAGCGGGCCGTCCAGATCTCCCAGCTGCTGCAGAAGTACAACGGCAACCGGCAGAAGGTTGCCCAGGAGCTGGGCATCAGCACCACCACCCTGTGGCGGCATATCAAGAAATACGGCATCAACGAGGATTTCACCGTCTGAGGATATCCTCCCGAAACGCAAGGCAGGTGCGCCCGGCCCATGGCCGGACGCACCTGTCTGCGCTCTCCCGGGTCTCCCTCAGGTGATTGGGGCGGGATTGAAGATGCACATGTCGTTGTGAAAGCCGTACTGGTCGCTGTAGGGCGCCTTTACCCCGCTGGCCACATCCAGAATGAAGTTGAAGATCTCGGTGCCCACCTGGGCGATGGTTCTGGTCCCCTCCGCCACATCGCCGGCGGAGATGTCAATCATGTCAAACCAGTGGGCCTTCATCTCATTGCGGCTGCAGATCTTGATGACGGGGGCAATGTCCAGACCGTAGGGCGTGCCCCGGCCGGTCATGAAGACCTGCAGCCCGATGCCGCTGGCCACCTGGCTGGGACCGCAGACAATGTCGCTGGCGGGAGTTGCGGCGTAGATGAGCCCGTGCCTTGTGGGTTTCTCCGCGGGAGAGAGCACCTCCACAATGGGGCTGGTACCGCTCTTGGCGATGGAGCCCATGGCCTTCTCCACGATGTTGGCCAGACCGCCTTTCTTGTTTCCCGGGGTGGGATTGGCATCCCGGTCCACGCCTCCGGCGTCCAGATAGTCGTCGTACCACTTCATCTCCTGGGCCAGCCGGTCCCGGGTGTGGGCATCCGGGCACCGGGCAGCCAGCAGCTGCACCCCGTCCCGCACCTCGGTCACCTCACTGAACAGCACGGTGCCTCCGCCCCGGACCAGCAGATCCGCGGCGTATCCCGCACTGGGATTGGCGGTGATGCCGGAGAAGGCGTCGCTGCCGCCGCACTGCATCCCGATGAGCAGGTCCCGGAGGGGCAGTTCCTCCCGGGTGCGCTGATTCAGCTTCTGCAGCTTCCGGTCCGCCATGTCCAGAATGGCATTCATCATGGCGTCATGTCCCGGCCAGTCCTGCAGGGTCAGCACATTCTCCGGGGTGATGTCCTCCGGAGGCAGCACCCGGTCGTAGGTCAGCTTTTCGCAGCCCAGACCCACCACCATGATCTCACCGCCGAAGTTGGGATGGCGGATCACGTTCCGGATGGCCCGGATGGGAATGGGGGCCATGGGGGCATTGATGGCCACGCCACAGCCGTAGGGGTGGGTCACCGCCACCACCCCGTCCACATTGGGATACCGGGGCAGCAGTTCTCTGCGGATGCGCTCCACCGCCACTTTCACCACCCCCGCGGCACACTGCACGGTGGTGACGATACCCAGCAGATTCCGGGTCCCGGCGGGGCCGGCGGCATTCCGGTAACCCATCCAGGTTCTGCGCTCCGGCATGGGAAGATCCTCCATGGGCACCAGGTTGGTCCCGTAGGGCAGATTATCCAGAGAGGGGCTCCGGGGCAGGTTCAGCATGTGCTCGCTGATCCAGCTTCCGGCGGGAATGGGGTTTTTGGCATAGCCCAGCACCACCCCGTAGCGGATGATCTCGCCTCCGGCGGGAATGTCCCTCAGGGCGATCTTGTGGGCCTGGGGAATGGGATCCAGGGCGGTGACGCCGTTTTCAATCACCGTTCCGGCAGGCATGTCGTGAACGGCCACGGCCACGTTGTCCGTCTCCCGGATCCTGATGGTAAGAGGTACCGGCATGGTCACACTTCCTTTTCAATATCACTCCCCCTTCCCGGATGGCAGTCCGGAGACAGGGGGGCATGGGACAGGGGGCACCGGGTCGCCGAAGCCGGAGAGAGGAAGTTCCTCTCTCCGGCATCCGGGATCTCAGGCTTTGTAGCAGTCCGGGTAAAAGCTCTTCACCTGTTCCGCCTGGAACAGGAGGATCTCCCTCCAGGGGTAGTCGGCAACCCAGACCGAGTAGTCGTTCTTATCCTCGGGAATGTTGGGCATCACATTGGCCTGGTTGATATGACTGGGCAGCATGATGGTGACGGGCCATTGGGCCATCTCCTGGCAGTCGCGCACAAAGCGGTGTGCCATCTCCTCCGTCAGATCCCAGTAGGCCAGGTTTTCCGGCTTCATCATGCCGGTGCCGATGCCCCCGTGCATGGCGCAGCGGTAGGTGACGCCGGTCTCCTCGTCGGTGTCGTCAAACCAGAAGGTGGTGGCACCGGGGGTGTGGCCCGGGGTCAGCCGGGTATGGATGGAAAAGCGGCCCAGATCAATGGTGGTCTCATCATCGTAGAAGTCGGTGACCTGGAAGTCCACCATGGGCAGTTCCGCCGTGCTGTCCTTCCACTTCTGGTGGAGAACCTCGTCCTCCCGGGACAGATACACCTTGGGGTGGGCAATCTCCTGCAGGTACCTGGCCCCGTTCACGTGATCCCAGTGCCAGTGGCTGAGGAGGATCCGCTGAATGTCATCGGGGCGGAACCCCAGACGCCAGATGTGATCCAGCAGCAGGTAGAAGCTGGCCCGGTAGCCGGTGTCGATGAGGATCAGGCCCTCGCCGCTGTCCAGCAGGTAGGCGCAGACATCGTCGTTCCCTCCCACGTTCCACACGTGAGGGGCCACCCGGTAGGCGGGCAGGGCGTACTTCCAGGGGTGCTCCAGATCGTCGCCGCAGCGGGGATGGACCGGAGGTGCGTAGTAGAGCTTCTTTTCCATGTTTCTGAACTCCTTTCACATGCCGTCAGTAAAGCGGGTACAGCAGCCAGGCGGAGAGGGTACACCCGATCACCGCAATCAGGATGAAGGGCAGCGTGAACTTCAGAACCTTCGCCGGGTTGTAGCCGGCAGTGGCAAAGGCCACGGCGGCCTCGCCGGAACCGGAGGGGAATGCGATGGCCATATAGTTTGCGGTGCCGATGATGAGAATCAGGCCCCGGGGATCCCATCCCCCGGCCAGGGCCACGGAAGCCGCAATGGGGATCAGCACACTCTGGGTCCCCATGTTGGAAATGAAGGTCGTCATGATGACCGTAACCGCCGAGAAGATGAGGCAGACCAGGAAGGGGCTGTTCATGCCGCCCAGAACCTTCAGCAGAGCGCTGCCGATCATCTCCCCTGCCCCGGAGGACCCGATGGCGTCAGAGACCACCAGCACGCCGGCCAGCATCCAGGTCATGTCGGCGGTCATTCCCTTGACGGCATCCGGCACGGAGATGCAGCCGGTGTAGATGAGAATCAGCACCCCGGCAGCGGGGGCCAGATACATCATGCTGCTGGAACTCATGAACAGCATAATCCCCATGCAGGCAATGAACACGATATATACGATGTTCTGCTTGGGCTGGGGCAGCAGACCGTCGGACTTCTGCTTCTTCGCCAGCTCCTCGGTGTTGAGGACATCGGACTTGGGCATCAGCTTCCAGAAAAAGAGACAGTAGATGGTCAGCAGGACGCCGGGGATGATGGCGAATTTGAAGGGATCCATCAGCTGGATGGCGTACTGGGTGTCCTTGCCCAGAATGCCTTCCGCATAGGCGTTGAGCTGGGCGAAGGTGGTGGCACCCAGCCCGATGGGCGTACGGAACTTCCAGGCTACCATGACGCCTAGCAGGGGCAGCAGCATACGGTTGGCGGTAATCTCGCCGGTATCTCCCAGAGTGGACAGGAAGACCACCAGGATGGCAATGGCAGCCGTGGTGGGAATGAACTGAGCAAAGATAATGCCTACCGCGTAGAAGGCGATCACCAGCAGCATGCCCTGGCGCCCCTTCAGGGCATTGAGCATGGAGCTGATCTTCTCCACCAGCGCGGTTCGGGTAAGGACATTGCTCATGGCAAGCATGGGCGCAATCAGGACCACAATCTTGTTTGCGAATCCGCCGAAAGCCTGATTCAGGGATACGCACCCCGTGGCGGCCAGAATGACACAGCACGTCATGGTGGTGACACCAAATGGCACTTTATGCCAGATGAACATCACCATCATGAACACGGTCACCGCCAGGACGATGTACAGGTGCAGGGTTTCCGGTTGCATGACTTCGACCTCCAGTTTCACTCTCTTTCCTCCGGCCGGAGGAAGCTGTCTCTATCCCGAAACAGCCAGCGTGGTGAAGTATATCGGAAGTGCACGCACCTGACAATTGGCGGATTCTACCAAGTTCAGCCCCCCGTTCTGTACAGGGGGCACAAAACGATGGATTTCGTAACTCTGCTGTTTCAGAACATTTCATCCTCTTCACGATATATCTCAGATGATCTCCCCATTCCCCACCTCTGGAGGAAAACGGCTCTGCCTTCCTGACGCTTCTGTCCCGGTCCCGCCCCATTTCCCTCCTTTTCCGTCATTCTGCCAGTGCCTCTCTCCGGTCCGAAATCCTCCTGCCCTGCCGCTTTCCGTAACCTGGGACAGTGCGCAACTGTCTGCAGGCCCCTTTGCCCCAGGCATTTCCCGGAAACCCCCCCGGATCCGGGCCTCCATGTCTCCATGACTTTTCACCCATGCACACCCAACAGTGCAGGCCGGTTGCCCGGCACCTCTCTGCCAGATATCCGCGCCCCCATCCCCATCTCCCGACCCGGACAATGCTGGGGGAAGGGCCCTCCTCCCCCTGTGGCCAACCCTGCAGGGGTTGGGGGCTGTCTCCCCTCCCTCCCGGCACATTCCAGGGGTGGAACTGTCCCTGAAACTGCAGGAAAACCGGCTGGATGGCAGGATATTCATGGGGTTCGGCAGGCTGAACCTCCGGTCCGGCCTGCTGCCGGACTCCGGCAGCACCTGCCCCTGCCAGCCCGGGATGCCGGGACGCTCCGGAGGTGTGTCATGCACGCCCTGCAGGAATTCCCATCCGTCATCTGAAAGAAGGCCCTCTTTTCCTTCTCCCGGAGTCCTGCCCGCTTCCATTTCGGGTTCAAACCGTGCAATACATGTCATTTCCGGCCCCCGTTCTCCCCGGACTTTCGGGGACGGGGCCCGGCTCCCGGGCCGGCAGATCCCGGAATGAACGCAGGCCGCACGCAGGGCCTCTGCATGATATTTCACCATGCCATTGCTGTTTCTGAAATTTCAGAGTTTCCGCCGATTTTCTCCCTGCGGTTTCGTTGTTTCTGTCAGTTGTCCATGACCGGAATGTGCAGTATACTGAAAGGGCTTCACAGGTCCGGTGCCGCTCCTGCGGCGGCTGCCTCCGGAAGATTCACAACTACAAGGTAAAGGAGACTGTATATGAAAATCGGATTGATCGGTCTGGGCATCATGGGCAAGCCCATGGCGAAGAACATGCTGAAGGGCGGCTATGAGCTGCTGGTCAGCGATCTCAACAGAGCCGCCGTGGAGGAGGTGGTGGCTGCCGGGGCAAAGGCTGCCACCAATCAGGAGATCGGAGAAACCTGCGACGTGGTGCTCACCATGCTTCCCAACAGCCCCCATGTGAAGAGCGTCATGCTGGGGGAAAAGGGCGTGGCCAGCTTCATGAAGCCCGGTGCGGTCTTCATCGACATGAGCTCCATCAACCCCGTGGCATCCAAGGAAATTGCCGCCGAACTGGCCAGGAAGGGCATTGAGATGCTGGACGCCCCCGTCTCCGGCGGCGAACCCAAGGCCATTGACGGCACCCTGTCCTTCATGGTTGGCGGCAAGCAGGAGGTCTTTGACCGCTTCCTGCCTCTGCTCCAGACCATGGGCGCCTCCATCGTGCGCTGCGGGGACGTGGGAGCCGGCAACACCACCAAGCTGGCCAACCAGATCATTGTGGCCTGCAACATTCAGGCCGTGGCGGAGGCCTTCACCCTGGCCCAGAAGGCGGGCGTGGATCCCCAGCTGGTCTTTGAGGCCATCCGGGGCGGCCTGGCCGGGTCCACCGTCATGAACGCCAAGGGACCCATGATGATCGCCGGGGACACCAGGCCCGGATTCAAGATCGACCTGCACATCAAGGACCTGAACAACGCCCTGGACTGCGCCCACTCCGTGGGAGCCCCCGTTCCCATGACCGCCGCCGTCCAGGAGGTGCTGCAGTGGCTGCACAACCAGGGCTGCGGCCAGTGCGACCACAGCGCCATCGCCCGGTACTACGAGACCCTTACCGGCAT
>CAYXVN010000055.1:0-13993 GCA_964468565.1 uncultured Oscillospiraceae bacterium
CATCCGCACCCCTTGTAAAGAGGACATTTCCCCTCCGGGCAAAAAATTTTTTCCCCCCCATTTTTGCCGGGAAACCGCCCTGGAGGGGAGAAATGGGGGGAAATCCAACCCATCCGCTCCGATTTTCTCAGGGCAGAGAAAATCCGGACCCTCCCCAGGGGGGAAGGTCCGGATGAGATGCAGTGCCGGTGGCGGGACTCGAACCGGCACGGTTGCCCGCCGCTTTTTGTGTGCGGTGCGTCTGCCTCTTCAGCCACACCGGCGAAAGCCAGGAGTCATTATACCCGATCCCCCCTGCCATTGCAAGAGGGAGGGGCAATTTTTTTCCCGGGCCGGAATCTGCTCTACTCCACCGCGCCCTTGGCGGCCTCCAGGTCATTGGCCACAACCAGCAGGAAGCTGTCCCCCTGCTGCCGGATCATGGCCTGCTCCAGTTTGGGGATTTCGGCGGGCCGGTAGTTTTCGTTGGCGGTGATCTGCCCCTGGATGTAGTCCTTCAGGGCGGTGTTCACCTGGTCCGCCTGGCTCTCCCCGGCCCACTGGAAGAGGAGGACGCAGGCCTGCTCACAGGTGCCGCCGGAGGAGCAGAGAAAGGCACAGTCCGTCAGTTCCTCCCGGGTGATTCCGTAATCGGCCAGGTGAAAGAGGTAGAAGGCGGTGTCGGCGTCCAGGGGATCCAGTTCTTCCGAGAAGGCGCCGGCCTCCGCAATGGTCTGGGGCAGGGAGGTGGAGTAGGCGGCAGGTGCCTTTTCTCCGCAGGCGGTGAGCACCAGAACCAGGGCCAGCAGGGCGGGAACCAGGCAGCTTGTTTTTTTCATCAGGTGGCATCTCCTTCCGCAGCACCGGAGGCGGCAGTGGACTCGGGAGCGGGGGACGGTGTGCCGGCGGGGGTGGAGACGCCCTCCGGATAGAGCGTCTCAAAGGAAACCGTATGAGATTTCAGGTAGTCCAGCCATTTTTTGCACCCGTCCGCCCGCAGATGGACGCCGTCGGAGCTGGCCTCGGATGGAAGTTCGCCGTTTTCGTCCACGAAGGCGCTGTAGAGATCCAGGAAGACCACGTGCCGGTCGGCGGCGGCCTGACGGATGCGCTCGTTGAACTCCCGCAGTTTCTCATTGGTGAGGTAGTCCCGCTGGGAGTTCTCTGCGATGGCGGCCTCATTGAGGGGGATCAGGCCCTCCACGTAGATGACCGCGTTGGGCTGGATGGCCCGGATGGAGTCAATGGCGGTGAGATAGCTGTCGTAGAAGTTCTGGCTGCCGGGGTAGCCCAGTTCGTTGATGCCAAAGCAGAGATAGACCTTGCCGTACTGCTTGAGTGCCAGGGCCTCCAGCAGGGTATAATTCTCCTCCCCGATGGTGATTGCCTTCTTCTCGGACAGCTGGAAGACGGACAGGCCGGTGGAGGAGAGAAGGTCCCCGCAGCCCACGCCGCTGAATACATAAAAGCCCTCCGTGCGGGAGTCCCCTACAAAGGCGGCATCTGCAAAGTAGCTGCTGTCCACCGGAGCGGATTCCGGAGCGGGGAGGGTGAAATCATAGGAGGGGGCCGGTGCGGGGGGTTCCACAGGATTTGAGGTGGAGACTGCGCCGCTGCCCGAACCGGACATGGAGCCGGAGGTGATGCTGGAACTGGAGCCCGTACTGGAGACAGAAAGTCCGGAGGAGGAACTGCCTCCGCCTGAGGAGGAGGACTGGTCCGAACTGCCGCCCCGGCTGCAGCCGGCAAGGGCGGTCAGGCACAGGGATCCGGTGAGAAGAAGGGCCGCCACCCGGCGGCCCGGGGAAACAGTATCCATGAATCGGGCAACCCCCTGTCGCTGCGGCGGCCTCCTGGCCTGCCGCAGGGAAAGATTCAGCATCCCGCATCATACCACATTTCACCAAGATGTCAAGTAACAAATTATTACAGTTTCAGCCGGTGCCGGGGTGTTCCCGGTGAGAAACCAGTTGACAGGCCGGGGGGCAGAGTGTTATCATATTCCTACTGCACTTTGCCCGGGTGAAGTGCCAGGGGCACAGCCCCGGAAAGGAGCCGAAAGCATGGATCTGACCATACGTCCCGCCAAACTGAAGGGGGTGGTGACCCCTCCCGGCAGCAAATCCCTGGCTCACCGGGCCGTGCTGGCCCTTGCCCTGTCAAAGGGACGGGGAAAGCTCTCCAACCTGCCGCCTTCCCAGGATATTCAGGCTACCCGGGACTGCGTGGAGGCGCTGAAGGAGGAGAGGGAAGGTCTTCCCCTGCTGCCCTGCCGGGAGAGCGGATCCACGCTGCGCTTTGTGATTCCCATTGCCCTGGTTCTGCGGGGGGGCGGGATCTTCACCGGCCGGGGACGGCTGATGGAGCGGCCCCAGAAGCCCTACGAGGATCTCTTCCGGCAGCGGGGGATTCTCTGGCGGCAGGAGAGGGACCGGCTGGTGGTTCAGGGGACCCTGAGACCGGGGATTTTTGCCCTGCCCGGCCATGTGTCCAGCCAGTTTGTGACCGGCCTGCTCTATGCCCTCCCCCTGCTGGAGGGGGACAGTGCGATCGTCATCACCTCGCCCCTGGAGAGCCGGGGCTATGTGGAACTGACGCTGGACATGCTGGAGAAATTCGGGATCCGGGTGGAAAACCGGGCCTGGACAGGCTTTGAGGTTCCCGGAGGACAGCAGTACCGGGCAAGGGATCTGACCATCGAGGGGGACTGGTCCCAGGCGGCGTTCTGGTATGCGGCCAACGGCATGGGCAGCCAGGTGGAAGTGCGGGGTCTGAACCCGGACTCCGTACAGGGAGACCGGGTGTGTCTGGACCTGATGGCCCGGCTGGATGTGGCCGGAGATGAGGTTCTGGACGTGTCCCAGTGTCCGGATCTGGTGCCCCCTCTGGCACTCCGGGCTGCCCTGCGGAAGGGGGAGCACACCCGAATGGTCAACGCGGGGCGGCTGCGCATCAAGGAAAGTGACCGGCTGCACACCGTGACGGAGACCCTCAACGCCCTGGGAGCCCGGGTGGCGGAGCATGAGGACAGCCTGGATTTTTACGGGGTGGATTCCCTTCAGGGGGGTGTGGCGGTGGACTGCTGCAACGACCACCGCATTGCCATGATGGCGGGCATCGCCGCCACCTGCTGTGACAGGAAGGTGACTCTGCTGGGGGCGGACTGTGTGAGCAAGTCCTATCCGGAGTTCTGGGAGCACTATCGAATGCTGGGAGGAGAGACAGATGGCGTCCTATAGCGGGAAGAATCTGCACATAAGCATTTTCGGCCAGTCCCACGGGAAGGCCATCGGGGTGGTGGTGGACGGTCTGCCCGCCGGGGAGGCCATCGACCTGGAGGAGCTGGATGCCTTTCTGGAGCGCCGCCGCACCGGCCGGAATGCCCTGTCCACCGCCAGGAAGGAGGCGGACAGGCCGGAGTTTCTCTCCGGCCTGGAGGAGGGGCGCACCTGCGGATTTCCTCTGTGTGCCGTGATCCGCAACGGAGATCCCCACTCCTCGGATTACGCCGTTCTGAAGGACCATCCCCGGCCGGGACACGCGGACTACACCGCCTGGGTCAGGTGGGCCGGTTTTGCGGACATGCGGGGGGGAGGACACTTCTCCGGCAGGCTGACCGCCCCCCTGTGTGTGGCCGGAGGTATTGCCCTGCAGATCCTGGCCCGGCGGGGAATTTTCATCGGAGCCCATCTGGCGGCAGTGGCGGGGGAGCAGGACGATCCCTTCCCCCTCCACCCGGATCCGGAGCTGTTCCGCACCGTTGCCGCCCGGCCCTTCCCGGTGCTGAATGAGGCCGCAGGTGCCCGGATGCAGGAGCGGATCCTGGAGGCCAGACAGGAGGGGGACAGCGTGGGGGGCATCATCGAGTGCGCCGCCATCGGGCTGCCTGCCGGTCTTGGCTCTCCCATGTTTGAGGGGGTGGAAAACCGTCTGGCTGCCGTGCTCTTCGGAATTCCCGCCGTCAAGGGCGTGGAGTTCGGGGCGGGATTTGCCGCTGCCGCCATGCGGGGGTCCGAGAACAACGACCCCTTTGCCCTGGAGGACGGCCGCATTGTGACATCCCGCAACTGTGCCGGGGGAATTCTGGGCGGCATTACCACCGGAATGCCTGTCACCTTCCGGGTGGCAGTGAAGCCCACCCCCTCCATCTCCCGGACGCAGCAGACGGTGAGTCTGTCGGAGGGGAGAGAGACGACACTGAACGTAACGGGCCGCCACGATCCCTGCATCGCCCACCGGGCGGTGCCTGTGGTGGAGGCCGCTGCAGCCCTGGCTGTGCTGGATCTGGTGCTGGATCCTCCGGCTGTGGGGGCTGAGAGGAAAACAGGAGGAGACATCTGTGAGTCTGAATGAACAGCAGACCCGGCCGGCCGGGGAGGGTGAGGCACAGTGCCGCAACCTTCTGCTCATCGGCATGCCCGGCTGTGGCAAGACCACCATCGGGAATGCCCTGGCAGAGCGTCTGGAACGACCTCTGGTGGACCTGGATGAGGAAATCGTAAAGACGGAGGGCCGCTCCATCCCGGATATCTTTGCCGCAGAGGGGGAGGAGTACTTCCGGCAGGTGGAGCACCAGGTGCTGTGCCGGTGGGCCGGGGAATCCGGCTATGTCATTTCGGCGGGAGGGGGCATTGTCACCCGTCCGGAGAACCTGGAACCCCTCCACTGGAACTCTTTTGTGATTTTTCTCCAGCGGGAGCTGGACCGGCTTCCTACGGACGGGCGGCCGGTCTCCCAGGCGAATCCCCTGGAAGAGCTGTTCCGCCGCCGCTACCCGCTCTATGTGCAGAGTGCGGACCTGACGGTGGACAACAACGGCACCGTGGCTGAGACGGTGGAGCAGATACTGACGGGGCTGGGACTCTGAGCAGATCCCTGCCGGCTGTATTCAGGGAGGTGTGGGTTTGAAAACAAAGACCAGATGGATACTCACCGGGGTTCTGCTGGTGATCTTCGGGGTCAGTGCCTTCATGTTCATGCGCATCAATCTGGATTATATGAATGCGGATCAGGTGTACGATGAGGCGGAGTCCATGGCGGGCGCTCCGGATCTGTCCCAGGTGGAGCCGGAGCCCCAGGAGCCGGAACCCCCGGAGGAGGACCTCCAGGAGCAGACGGATCCCTATGTGGAGGCCCTGTCCCAAATGGACTTCCGCAGTCTGCAGGCTGTGAACGGAGAGGTTCTGGGCTGGATTGCCTCTCCGGACACCGGAATCTCCTATCCGGTGGTTCAGGCGGAGGACAACAGCTATTATCTGAACCACTCCTGGAAGAAGACGAAGACCTCTGCCGGGGCCATTTTCATGGACTGTGCCAACAGCCCGGACTTTTCCGACTTCAACACCGTGATCTACGGCCACCGGATGAACAACGACTCCATGTTCGGGCTGCTGCACAAATTTGAGGAGCAGTCCTTCTGGGAGACTCATCCCTACGTCTACATCATCGATGCCCAGGGTGTGACCCGCTATGAGATCTTCTCCGCCTACAAGGCCAGTGTGGTGGGGCTCACCTACACCCAGGATTTTCCCGATGTGGCCAGCCGGCAGCAGTTTCTGGACTACTGCGGGGAACAGTCCATCATCAGCACCGGCGTCACGCCCAGTCTGTCGGACCACGTGCTGACCCTTTCCACCTGTATGGCCCGCAACCAGAAGGAGGTCCGCTGGGTGGTGCAGGCGCTGCGCCGGGATACCACCCCCATTGCCAATGCGTAGACGAACCAGGCCGCTGTCCCGGAAGGGACAGCGGCCTGAAGTGTTTCCCGGAGCAGACCGGAAGTGAGGTGTGCCCGGAAGGGGGACCTGCGGGAGTCAGCGGGAGGTCCGTTTCTGGGGAAGGTGGGGGATAATGGCCCGGAAGAGGGAGGAGGAGAGCATGGCACCCACGGACAGTGCCATGGCGATGCCCAGGGTATGGACCAGGGTGATAAGGAAGGTCTGGGTAAAGCCATCCACCGCGTAGCGCATGGCGTGATAGACTCCGGCTCCGGGAACCAGAGGCAGCAGGGCCACCTGCAGGTAGCCGGTGATGGGATGCTTGCGGATCCGGGCCATGATTTCCGAGTAGAGGCCCACCAGAATGGCGGCCACAAAGGCGGCTCCCACCTCAGAGCCGGTGACATCCACCATGAGAAAATAGAAGAAGCTGCTGATGGCCCCTCCGATGCTGCACAGCAGAATGCCGCTGCCGTGGATGTTGTACATGAGGCTGAACCCGGCACAGGCCAGGTAACCCCAGAGGGCGTGCATCAGATAGACCGTAACAGATTGCGGCATACGGAGACACTCCTTTCCTCAGATCATCCGCCCCAGCACGAGAGCCAGAGCGGAGCCCATGGCAATGGCGGTGGAGACAAGAATGACTTCCGCAAAGCGGTGCAGGCCGGAGAAGATGTCGCCGGCCATGATCTCCCGCATGGCGTTGGTCAGGGACATGCCGGGCACCAGCACCATCAGCCCGCCGATGGTGACGGCATCCACGTTGTGGCCCACCCCCACCCGGCAGAGAAACAGGGCCATGCCGCAGCACAGGATGGAGCAGAGGGTGGTGCGGAAGAAGAGGTTGTTGCCGATCAGCTTTCTTCCGTAAATCTGGGCAAGGCCCACCGCCAGACCGCAGAGGCCGGCGGCCATGGCGTCCGACAGATCTCCGTCAAAGAAGAAGGCGAAGAAGAACGTGGCGAAGATATAGCCCAGCAGAACCTCCCAGGGAGAATTGCGGTGGGAGTGCTCTTCCAGGCTGTCCACCAGTTCCAGGGCCTCGTCGATGGGAGGGGGATCCTGGCACAGGTTGCGGCACAGGGCATTGGCCCGCTCCAGCAGTTCCATGTCGGTCCCCCGGGCCTTCACCCGGGCCATGCGGGTCATGCTCTCTCCGTCCGGACGGGTGACGGAGAGGATCAGGCAGTTGGGGATGACGAAGACTTCCGGTTCCACGCCGTAGGCGGCCAGCAGGCGCTGGACGGATTCCTCCACACGGTAGATCTCCGCTCCGCTGAGCATCAGCCAGCGGCCCAGCTCGGTGCCCAGCTGGAGCAGCTTTCCGTAATCAGGCACAGACAGTACCTCCTTTTCCGTTCGACTGGGGACAAGAATACACCATTTTCCGAAAAATGCAAGAGGGCGATGAAAGATTCCGCCCATGCTGCAGAGGGAGGCGGGGAGGGACTGTGCCCCTCTGGCGATGGAAAACCTGCATCACCGGGGGCCGGACAGGTTTTCCCGGTCCCCGCACCTGCCTCGAATTCCGGGGAAGGCGGGGAGCGGGGCAGCCGGGTTGGCATGCCACCCGGTCTGAAGGGATTTCACCCTCCGGGACAGGTTCCCCGGTCATCCCGGTCCGGAGAGCGGACTTCTCCCTGTTCCGGCCCAGCTGGGGATATTCGGACCTGCAGGTCCCTGCCCCACCGGATCCCTGCAGGGCCATGAACCCGGGGAGAGGCGGATACCGGGAAGACTCCGCCGCCGGAGGAGCAGCAGTTCTGGGACAGGAAAGCCGTCTGCGGAGAGGGGACCCGGCAGGATCCCTCCGCAGGCGGCATTTCTGTGTCCTGTCCGGGACCGGCTATGGGACAACCTTCTTACCGTCTGCGGGACCAGTGGGGCTGTCCGGAGGAGGAGCGGCGGCTGCGCTGGTAGCAGGCCTCGCAGAGGCGGCCCGGGTGGTGGAGCGGCAGGGGTTTTCCGCACTGGTCGCAGAAGCGGATGTTGCTGCGCAGGCGGTGGAGGAGAATCTCATTGATCTCGTCGGCGATCTCCTCCCGGCTGTCGTAGAGCCGGTCCTCATCCACGGGACACTGGAAGGCCCGGGCAAAGGAGAAGTAGAGATCCAGCTTGCGGTAGTGCTGCTCCAGCATGGGGAGGGTGCGCTCCCGGTCCGGGAGGGCAGGGGGGTCGATGGGCAGGCCCTGCTGCCAGCGCTGGAGATACTGAAAGAAGAGATCCCGCAGGGCGTCCTCCGTCTCGTCGAAGGGGATGTTGGCCGCCCGCAGTTCCTGCTCCTTGGAGAGGAGAAAGCCCATTTCCCGCATTTTGGAGATGAGGGAGATATAGCGGGAGATGTCCAGCTTCATATAGGGCTCCACGGTGGGCATGCGGTTCCACTGGGTGAGGACCTCCAGCAGATCGAAGTCCACTTTCAGCACCAGATCGGAGAATCCCACCACGGCAACCTGCAGAGGCGGGACCACCGCCTCCAGACCCGCCCGGATGACCGCCAGGTTCTGGGTGGCGCCCACATAGCCCCTGCTGTACATGCCGTAGCGGCCGGCACGGCCGGCGATCTGCTTGATTTCCTCCGGCTTCAGTTCCCGCCGCTCCACCCCGTCGAACTTCTCCGTCTCCATGAAGATGATGCGGCGGATGGGGAGGTTGAGTCCCATGCCGATGGCGTCTGTGGAGACCACGTACTGCATGTCCCCGTTGAGGAAACCCTCCATCTGCCGGCGGCGGGTGGAGTAGGGCAGGGCCCCGTAGATGATGGCGGGTTCCTTGCCGTGCTGGCGCAGGTCCTCCGCCACGCTGAGCACCCCCACCTTGGAGAAGGTGATCAGGGCGTCTCCGGGCTGCACCCTTTCATAGTCCACGGTGCGGGACATGCAGATGAGGGGAGTCCTGCGCTCATGGATCTGGATCTCCCAGCTGTCCCCGCAGCTCTCAATGAGACGGATCAGCAGCTGCCTGGCCTCAGGGGCGGCGCAGAGGTGGACTTCCGGGGCCAGCACCCCCAGAATGGCCCGGGTCCAGGCGTAGCCCCGCTGCCGGTCTGAGATCATCTGGCATTCGTCGATCACCGCCACGTCGTAGTGCTGCTTCAGGTCCAGCTTCTCCGCGGTGGCCGCCATGTGGGTGTCGCCCTCCTGCACATCCTCCTCCTCCCCGGTGGAGAGGCTGCAGCGGACTCCGGCGTCCAGCAGGGTCTCCTGGGCCTCCAGGGCCAGAAGCCGCAGGGGGGCAAGATAGACGCCGGTCTCGGCCCGGATCAGGTGCTGAAAGCCCTCATAGGTTTTGCCGGTGTTGGTGCCGCCCAGATGGATCACGAAGCGGCGGCGCATGGCCCGGGCCTGGGGATATTCGTCCTTGGGATTCAGGGCCACCAGAAGGGAGAGACTGGTGCGGATGGCGTCCGGCACATACCAGACGGACCACACACTGGCCAGACCCTCCTGGAGCAGCCGGGCGCAGGGGAAGTCCTCCCGGCGGAGCATGGTCTCCAGATCCGCCTCCGGCTGGGCCTGCTGAAAGTCCCCGGTTACCTGGCGGGCCACCGAGAGCAGAACGGCGGGGTACTCGTCTGTCACCTGCCGGGCCAGAGAGGAGCCGGAGGAGCCAAGCCAGCTGCCGCAGCGAAGGAAGTTCTTCCAGATCACCGGCAGCTCCGCCTCCCGGCAGCGCTGGCGCAGGGAGAGAAACTGCTGCAGCCAGGCCTGGATCTGAGTGAAGCGCAGCCCGGCCTCCCGCCGGTGGGTACGGAGACTGTCCAGGATCCCCTGATGGTAGCGCTCCGCCAGGGCCCCTGCCAGGGAGTCCTCCCCTCCGGATTCCTGCCAGGAGCGCTCCAGCGCTCCGGCGGCCCCGCCGGGCAGGAGGGTGTTTTCCTCCTGACCGGCTGAGGGGAGCTGGGCCTCCTGAAAGCGGGAGTCCCGCTCCGCTGCCACCACGTCATCCCGGAACCAGACCCGGATCTCCCCGCCCCGGTAGGGCTGATACCCCGGCTTCGGCAGCAGTGCGCGCATCAGTTCCTCGGTCCAGCCCCGCTGCCGCAGCTGGCGGACGTCCCACTGGACCTGGTTTCTGTGGCGGGCCATGGAGGTCCCTCCTCTCTGCCCGCCCGGTGCGGGTCTGTGGATAGGTCCGGACCGGGCCCGGGGGTTCCGGGGGCAGGTCCGGCAAAAGAGAGCGGCCGCCCCTTGGGACGGCCGTCAGTCCGGTTCAGGCCAGGGCCAGGATATCCCGGCAGAGGGTCTCCACATCCTCCTCCCGGGTGGCCCAGCTGGTGCAGAAGCGGGCGCAGATGCGCCCGTCCGGCAGATTCTCCTGCAGCTCGTAGAGGTGTTCCCGCCCAAGGCTCCGGGCCTGCTCCCGGGTGAGAATCACGAACTGCTGGTTGGTGGGGCTGTCCAGAAGGAAGGGAATACCCGCTTCGCGGAAGGCCTGGCGGATCTCCATGGCCTGCTCCACGGCCTGGCGGGTGATGGAGAAGTAGAGGCCGTCCTCCAGCAGGGTGGAAAACTGCAGGCCCAGCAGCCAGCCCTTGGCCAGCATGGCCCCGCTCTGCTTCATGCAGCTGCGAAACCCGGGCTTCAGATCATCGTGGAGGAGAATCACCGCCTCCCCGAAGAGACAGCCGCACTTGGTGCCCCCCAGGGTGAAGGCGTCCGCCAGCCGGGCCAGGTCAGGCAGGGTCACATCGCTGGCGGGAGACCCCAGACCGTAGCCCAGCCGGGCGCCATCGATGAAGAGGTAGAGACCGTATTCCCGGCACACCCCGTGGATGGCCTCCAGCTCCGCCCGGGAGTAGAGGGTTCCGAATTCCGTGGGATAGGAGAGGTACACCAGTTTTGGCTGGGTCAGGTGCTCGGGAATTTCACTGGCGCGGTAGCGCTCCGCCTCTGCGGCAATCTGCCCGGCGGTGAGCAGGCCGTTCCGGGCCGGCAGGGGGTGAATCTTGTGCCCGGTGTGCTCCACGGCCCCGGTCTCGTGGACGTGGATGTGACCGCTGTCGGGGCACACCACCCCCTGGTAGGGGCGCAGGGCGGCGGAGATGACGGTGAAGTTGGCCTGGGTGCCCCCCATGAGGAAGTGAACCGCTGCTTCCTCTTTCTCCAGAAGGGCGCGGATCCGGGCGGCGGCCCGGTCACACCAGATGTCCTGGCCGTAGCCGCCGTAGCTCTCGGTGTTGGTGCGCGTCAGGGCCGCAAGGATGGCGGGGTGGGCGCCCTGGCTGTAATCGTTGTTCCAGCGAAGCATGATCAGACCTCGTTTCGGATGGGACCGGTTCCGGGAGAGGGGGACTGCCCTCCGGCCCGGCCTCAGATTCGCTCCAGCCGGCAGGACAGGGCACTGTTCTCCAGGGTGATGATGCCGCAGCTGGAGCGGGCAGTTCCGGGGTTCAGAACCCAGAGGCCGTCGTCCATCTGCCGGCAGTAGGGGATGTGGGTATGGCCGAAGAGAAGCACATCCGCGCGGGCCTTCCGGGCATCGGCAATGGCGTACTCGTAGCCGGACTTCACATGCCAGTTGTGGCCGTGAGCCAGCAGAAAGACCTTCCCGCCCAGGACAATGCGCTTCTTGACGGGGGCGACACCCCAGCCGTCGCAGTTGCCGGGCACATGGCACACCGGAATCTGGGGAAAGGCCCGGGAGAGCAGCTCGGCGTCCTCCTCCATGTCGCCCAGATGAATGATCTGACGGGGAGCGTACCGGTCCACGGCCTGGTACATGGCATTCATGGAGCGGTGGGAGTCGGAAAAGACAAGGATCAGCAAAGAGGTCACCTCCAGTGCCCTCAGATTTTCAGGCCTGTACACCGGGGCGGGAATGGGTACAGGCGGGGCGGCCGCCGGCCGCCCCGCTGTCAGGCGATGGTATGGAGAATGGTTCCGTCGGGCAGGGTGAAGGAGGCATCCGCAGGGCAGGGGGTGGTGATGATGCCGGCGGAGGTCATGCGGTAGACCAGGGTGCCGTCCTGCTCCATCTCCGCCGCCATCAGCAGGCCGTTGTCCACGCTGACCCAGTAGCGCTCCACCAGATCCGGATGCTCCAGGCGGGTCTCCACAAAGACGCAGGGCAGTTCGTCCCGGGTCTCATAGCCGGCACGGGTGATGGAGGCGGGATCCAGATCCAGCACGGTCTCGTAGGTGGGGATGTGCTGGGAGAGGTCTGCGGTGTAGGCATCCGCCGAGGCGGTCTGGTAGCTGCGGCTGCCGGAGTACCAGTAGTAGAGGGTGCCGTTGCCGGACAGCTCCTGGCGCACCGCCCCGGAGGGGAGAGTCTGGCTGGTGCGGGTCCAGCCTCCGTCGGTCCAGGCCTCCACCGAGGCGGACCAGGACCCCCCGGTCCAGAAGGTCTCCACGGTAAGGGTGCGGTAGCAGCTGCTCACCCGGGAGAGGGTGGCAATCACGCTCTGCACCGTCTCCGGGGTCACGGCCACAGGCTGGTACTGCCCGCTGAGAGAGGTGGAGGACTCCCCGGTGGTGCCGGCGGAGGACTCCACCATCGGCAGTTCCACGCTGGGAGTCCGGCTGGTGAACCAGATGCGGCCGAAGCTGGCAAAGATGGCCCCCACCAGGAGAAGGATGACAAGGGCGGCCAGAATGAGCCGGTTCTTCAGTTCCAGAGGGCCTCACCTCTTCTCCGGTCTGGAAGCCGTCAGGGATCAAATTCGTCAGGGGGATCGGGACGCAGGCCGAAGTGCCACTCAATGGCGTCGGCAATGCGGCGGCAGGCCTGCCCGTCCCCGTAGGGATTCACGGCCCGGGCCATGCGGTCATAGGCGGCACTGTCGGAGAGGAGCCGGGAGGCGGCCTGGAAGATGGGCTCCTCCTCCACCCCGGCCAGTTCCACGGTGCCGGCGGCCACCGCCTCAGGCCGCTCCGTCTCCCGGCGCAGCACCAGCACCGGCTTGCCCAGGGCGGGGGCCTCCTCCTGCAGTCCGCCGGAGTCGGTCATCACCAGAAAGCAGCGGTCCATAAGGTTGTGCATCTCGTCCACCGCCAGAGGTGCGATCAGGTGGATGCGGGGATGTCCGTCCAGCAGGGCGTGGGCCGCCTCCTGCACCACGGGAGACAGGTGGACGGGGTAGACCAGCTCCGTGTCGGGGAAGGCGTCGGCGATGCGCCGCAGGGCGGTGAAAATATTGCGCATGGGCAGGCCGTAGTTCTCCCGCCGGTGGCAGGTGATGAGAATCACCCGGCGGCTGCGGTAGTCCAGCCGGTTGAGAAGGGGCTCCTGGAAGGAGAAGTCCCGCAGGACGGTGGTGCCCAGGGCATCGATGACGGTGTTGCCGGTGAGGAACACCCCCCGGGTGATGTTCTCCCGGGCCAGGTTGTCCCGGTTGGTGACGGTGGGGCAGAAGTGGAGGTCGGCGATGGCTCCGGTCATGCGCCGGTTCATCTCCTCCGGATAGGGGGAGTACTTGTCCCCGGTGCGCAGTCCCGCCTCCACATGGCCCACGGCGATCTTCTGATAAAAGGCGGCCAGGGCTCCGGCGAAGGTGGTGGAGGTATCCCCGTGGACCAGCACCAGGTCCGGCTTTGCCTCCTCCAGCACCCGCCCCATGCCCAGCAGGCACTTGGAGGTGATGGTGTAGAGGGTCTGTGGGCTCCATGATGTTCAGGTCATAGTCCGGGGTCAGATGGAAGATGGCCAGAACGCTGTCCAGCATCTGCCGGTGCTGGGCGGTGACACAGCACAGGGCCCGGATGGTGTCCCGTCGGGCAAGTTCCTGGGCCAGGGGCGCCATCTTGATGGCCTCCGGCCGGGTGCCGAAGACGGTCATGACTTTGATCTGCTTCATCGCTGGGATCGGTCCTCCTCCCCGAAGAAGTTGTCATTGCCGGCAATCTGGGACGGCCCCTGAGGTTTGAGCCGGCCGGGCGGGGGCTCCGGCTGCTGAGAAGCCGGGCGGTTGGTCTGCTGCTGGAGGGGAGGGGGAGAAGAGGGTTCCGGACTCTCCTGCTTATCTTCCTGGACCGGGTGGGGTTTGTTGTGGCTGAGGAAGAAGGCGGCAGCCATGGCCCCCGCCAGGCAGAGGGCCACCAGAAAGAGCATGGCCCGCAGCACGCCGGAGGTGGTGAGCACCACGGCGGACAGGCCCAGAATGGAGCTGATGATGTACAGGGTGGCCACCGCCTGCTTCTGGGAGAAGCCCATGTCGATGAGCCGGTGGTGAATGTGGCCCCGGTCCGGCGCCATGGGGGACTGGTGGTGGTAGAGCCGGCGCACGATGGCAAAACAGGTGTCAAAGATGGGCAGCCCCAGAATCAGGAAGGGGACGGCGAAGGAGATGATCA
>CAYXVN010000056.1:0-8496 GCA_964468565.1 uncultured Oscillospiraceae bacterium
CAGAAAAAAGCGGGCCGGCCGGAGAGGCTCCGGAGGGTCCGCGAAGAGAGGGTTTATGACTGTGGGCGGCGGCGGCGATCTTCAGCCGAAGACGTTTCCGCCGGGGATCCGGCACCGGCCGGTCCTCGTGGAACTGCAGCTGCAGGGTGAGGGCACCCGGGTCCACCGGGGGCATTCCCTCCGGGTGAGAGACCTGCGGTGACCCGCCGGGCGGCGGAGTCAGAGGAGAGGAGGCTGCCGCATCCCAACCGGCTCCTCCGCCTGCCGGAGGACATTCCGGCCGGGGAGGCGTCCGGTTTCTCCTGCAGGGGGTCTGCCTGGGAGGGCCGTGGCGTGCTGTGACGCGGACGGCCTGTGGCGGAAAATAAAGAGGGGGCTGCCCTGCAGGCAGCCCCCCGTTCAGCAGGGAATGACGTGCATTTTATCGCCTTACAGGAACTCCTGGAAGCTCATGAACAGATCGCGCTGTTCCTTCAGATTGGCGATGGTGTCCTCCACATTGAGGACGAATGTGTTCTGCATGCAGTACTCGTTGCACATGGCGTTCCACTCATCGGAGGAGGTGGCCTCCAGGATGGCGTCATTCATGGCCTTCACAATGGCGGCGGGAGTGCCCTTGGGGGCCAGGAGGACATACTCGGTGTCGATGATGAGTTCCGGGATGGTGTCCTTGGCAACGGGCTGGTCAGGCAGCATATCGGGGGCCTTGGACAGGCAGGTGCACAGGCTCTTCAGCTGGCCGTTCTCAATGTAGTCGGCAGCGGTGGAGTAGGGAAGAGAGGTGGCGTCCACTTCTCCGCCCAGCAGTGCGGTCAGACGCTGGGCGGCGTCGCCGGCATCGATGACGTTGAACTGGGCACCGCCCTTGTTGGCCAGGATGCAGGACTGAATGTACACGCCGCCTCCGGTGGAGATGCCGAACTTGATCGCGCCGGGATTTTCCTTGGAGGCATCCACCAGCTCCTGGAGGCTGTTGTAGGGAGAGTCGGCGGGAACGACGATGTTTTCGCCGGACTGAATGCCATACACGGACACAGGCTCAAAGGCGGTATAGCCGAAGTCCACCATGCCGGTGGCCTCGTTGCCGGTCAGGGCGGCGGTGTTGGTGGCGATGAAGGTGTACCCGTCGGTGTCGCCGTCTTTGTACTGGGTCATGCAGGTGGCCCCGTTGGAGCCATCCACGTTGGTCACAACGCACTGGACCCCCAGAATGGGTTCAAGGTACTGGGCCAGCTGACGGCCCATGTAGTCCGTGTCGCCGCCGGCGGCGTGGGTCATGTAGATGTTGATGGTCTTGTCAGGCCAGCCTTCGGCATCGCCGGAATCGACGGCGGAACTGCCTCCGGAGGAGGAGCTGCCGGAACTGCCGGAACTGGCGGTGCCGGAGGAACTGGCGCTGCCGCCGGAGCTGGAGGAGCCGCCGCCGGAGGAACTGTTCCCGCCGGAGCTGGGATTGGCGCAGCTTGCCAGGCCGAGGAGCATGGCAGCTGCAATGAGCAGGGAGAGCAATTTTTTCATTTTGAGTACCTTCCTTTTCGCAGAATTTATCGCTTCGCGCCTTTGGCCATCTGGGCAGCCTCTTCCGCCTCTGCACGTCTGGCGTCCTTCAGGTTGGCCCGGACGGAGAAGATAACCACAATGACCGTGGCGATGAGCAGCACACAGGAAATGGGATGGTGATAGAACGGATCGCTGGAGGCAAGCTGGGACACGCGGCGGAGGTTCTCCTCAAAGGTGGGCCCCAGAATGAAGCCGAGGATCATGGGGACGGTGGGAACCTTGGCCTTGATCAGCAGATAGCTCATAATGCCGAAGATGACCATGCTGTAGGTGTCGAAGACCTGGTTGGCGTTACCGATGGCGCCGATGGCACAGAGCACGACGATCACGGGCAGCAGGTAGTTTTTGGGGATCTTGAGCACGGCGACGAAGAAGCGCATGCCCAGCAGCATGAAGACCATCATGAAGATGGCCGCCAGGACCATGGCGAAGAAGATGGAGTAGACCACCTCACCGCTTTTCTCATAGATCAGGGGGCCCGGGGCCACGTTGTGGATCTGGAGGCCGCCCAGCAGCATGGCGGTGGCGGCATCTCCCGGGATGCCCAGGGAGAGCAGAGGAATCATGGCTCCGCCGATGGTGGCGTTGTTGGCGGTCTCGGAGGCGACGATTCCGTCCATGATGCCGGTGCCGTAGAGCTCACGGTGCTTGGAGGTGTTTTTGGAGACGGTGTAGGAGATCATGCAGGAGACACCTCCGCCGATGCCGGGGAGGATACCGATGGCCACGCCGATGAGGGCGGAGACGATGGCATTGGGGATCTGAGCGACGAACTCCTTGAAGGTGAAGCCCACGCCCTTGATTTTGACCCCCTTGCGGATGGTGAAGTCCTGCTTTTTGCGGACCGTCTCCGCATAGGACATGACCTCGGAGATGGCGAACAGGCCGATCAGCAGAACCACCAGAGCAAATCCGTTGTTCAGCTGATACATGCCGAAGGTGAAACGGGGGCGGGAGTCGATGGGTGCCAGGCCTACGGTGGCCAGCAGGGCACCCAGCACGGCAGAGATCAGGCCCTTGGGCATGTCGTGCCCGGTGAGGGCGATCACCATGCTCAGAGAGAAGATGGCCAGAGCACAGTACTCATAGGCCTGGAATTTCAGGGCAAAGTCGCAGAGCACGGGAGCCAGAATGACCAGAATGGCGACGCCGATCAGCGTGCCCAGGAAGGAAAACACCACGCCGGTGCCCAGGGCCTTGCCGGCCTCACCCTTGTCCGCCATGGGTTTGCCGTCGAAACAGGTGGCCACCGAGGAGGGCGTTCCGGGGATGTTCAGCAGGATGGCGGAGATCAGTCCGCCGGAAATGCCGCCGATGTAGAGGGCCACCAGCATGGAGATGCCCTCCGAGGCGGTCATGGAGTAGGTGACCGGCAGGAACATGACAATTGCCATGGTGGCGGTCAGCCCGGGGATGGAACCGAAGATGATGCCGACGATGACGCCGATGGCCACCAGAACGATGGTCAGGGGCTGAAGCACATCAGACAGACCTGCGAGTATGACGTCCATTCCTCTCCCTCCTTACAGACCGAACGCACTGAGAATGCCGATGGGCAGCAGTACGTTGAGCATATAGCGAAAGACATAGAACAGGAGTATGCCGCTGACGATGGCGACAATGGCGGCGGGCAGGAAGGTCTTCTTCCAGGCGGAGGTGGGAGTCAGAACAAGGATCTGGCAGAAGACATAGATGATGGTGGAAGGGACGAAGCCCAGAGGGCTCATAAGAGCCACATAGGCGATCAGAAGCGCAAAGCTGGCGATCACTTCCCGCTTCTCCTTGAGCACGCCGATGAGATCCACTTTCTGAACCGTGCCGCCCTCAGCCAGATAGCGCTTTCTGCGGCGCAGCCCCCGGACGATGATCCAGATGCTGAGAATCAGCATCACACTTCCCCAGAGGTAGGGGACAAAGCGGTTGGTCAGAGGGGTGGAGCCCAGTCCGGAAAATTCAGATATGCCCGGGACGTTCACCAGGTAGTAGATGGAAAACAGGGCCAGGACAATCCCGGGGACAATGTCGATTTTGTAGTCCTTGTTTTTCACAGTCATCCTCTCTTTCATTTCATGGATTCTCCGTCCCTGTGGGAGCCGGCCACAGGCGGGGATGGGATCACAGAGTCAGGACAGCCGGGTTCCTCCTTTCCTGTTGAACAGATCTGCCTCAGGCCAGGTCCAGCAGATTTCCCTGCCGGTCGAACCGCAGGGGTCTGGGATCCTCCAGAATCTCCATGTCGGAGCGGCTGCCAACCTGGCTGAGATGGGCTTCGGAGACCAGAATCGTCTCCAGGGAAAGGGTGTTCTTCAGGCAGACCATCCCGATCCGGTTCCGGTCTCCCCGGGTCAGGGTCCGGACGGCGGTCTGGATGGCAAGTCTGTCATCTTCCATGGTCATGGGGATCCTGCCCACACCCAGGACGGTGGAAGTGATCATGTTGAGGTAGGTGGAGTTGGTATCCAGCTTTTCGAAGGCGCGTTTTGTGGTGATGTCCGCCTTGCCCAGGCCGATGAAGTTGCCGTGGCTCTCCTCTGAGATGTCCAGCACCACGGTGCGCTGCTTGCGGATGCCGCCGCTGGCGTAGGGGGTGCCGAAGGTGCCGGTAATGTTGGGGTCCATGCCGCTGCCGGAGAAGTTCTTCCCGATCTCCCGGACCACCAGCACATCGGTTTCCGGGATCAGGATGCGGGGCATCCGGCTTTTGGCGTAGAGAAGCAGTTCCGGTTCCCGCTGAAAGATCTCCTCGGCGGGGATGACCTCAATGCGGCAGGTCCGGTCGGACTCGTTTTCCATGGTGCCCACCCCGAAGAGGATGTGACAGCTGTCGAAGATGACCCGGGCGTACTGGGGCATCCGGGTGCTCATCTCGCCAAAGCCGGCCCGGTGGAGGGAGTCGGCCCCCTCCCGCTTGCCCAGTCCCACTGCCATCATCTTCACCAGGCCGGACTCGTAGGGCCCCCGGAAGGCGGTATGGGCCTTGATGCGGCCCACCAGGATGATGCCGTCCGCCTGGTGGGCAAAGCGGTCCATGCGCACCTCATCCCCGCAGGGGAGGCTGCCTACCTGAAGGGTCTCCATGCTGGAGAAGATGGGGCAGCCGCAGAACTCCTCCGTGATTCCGTAGCTCTCAAGAATCTCCCGCTGGCCTTCGGCTGTGGCTCCCCCATGGCTTCCCATGGCGGGGATGATCCAGGGACTTGCGCCCTGAGCCCGGACGAAGGAGGCCAGCTCCCGCAGGATGACCGGCATGCTGTCGATCTGCCGGCTGCTGCCGGTGAGCACCACCCGCATGCCCGGGCGGATACGTTCTGCCAGACCGGAGCTGCGGAGCTTTTCCTGGAGGAGTGAGGGGATATCCCGGATTTCGTCCCGGGGAAAGATCTGACGTACCCGGCTTACCCTGGGCAGGGGTGTGGTTTCCAGAATGGCCCGCAGGCCGGACTGTTCCCGGATCTCCATGGACAGGCGCCTCCCCCCTATGGGCTGCGTCTGCGCAGCTGAACCAGCCGGAGGGCACCGTCCAGCTCCGGGAGCGGATTGTTCGTCAGCAGCTGCTGCGTAACCGGCGTCAGCGGATTGATGGGAAATCCCAGGAACCTTCCCCGGAGGAGAATGTCCAGCCGCTCTCCCTCCATGTGAAGGTAGAGACTGCCGGGAATCAGTTCCCCGATGCTCTCCAGGCACCGCAGCTGTGCTGCAGGCAGCTTCAGGCCGCTGAGATCTCCGGCCCGGACGGTGAGGGGCTCAAAGTTCCCGCCGGGACAGGTCAGGCGCAGGAAGCAGCCGTTGAACATGGCGTTCAGGCGGTTTTCCACGATGGGGAAGGTGGTATCCGCCATCTCCACCTCCACCCCGCCTGCTTTTCCCCGGATGTGCTCCCGGCTGAGGAAGGCCCTGTCGGTGGAGGCCGGAACCAGGCCGCTCTCCTGGGTCATCTCCCGGGGGACGCCTCCCTTCGGGTCGTATTCCACCTCCGTCATGGAGGCGCAGACGGTTCCCCTGAGAATGGCGGCGCGGAGGGAGCGGATATAGCGCCTGCCCGCAGGCCGCACCACCAGCAGGTAGAGTGCCACGCAGACGGCCACAGCCAGGAAGACACCCGGCCCCCACAGCCCCCGCAGGAAGATCAGGAAACCCAGAACAAGCAGCCCGGCGAAGTAGGCCAGATTCAGCAGCAGGATACCCAGCCGGTTTCGCTTCAGGGTCTCCTCCATCCTACACCTCCGCCCAGTCTTTTCCCGCCCAGATGGGGTGATCGTAAACGCTGCGATCTGCCACATAGGGCCATTTCTTTCCCTCAAGGACGGCCAGACAGCCCTTTACGCACATGACCGCCATCTTGATGACCGCCTCCCGGGTCTGGGCGGCGGAGTGGGGAGAGACGATCAGGTTGGGGCAGTTCAGCAGGGGGTCGTCAGGGGAGGGGGGCTCACTGCAGAAGACATCGGTGCCGGCCCCGGCAATGACTCCCCCTTTCAGGGCGTCCACCAGGTCAGCCTCATTGACGATGCCGCCCCGGCTGCAGTTGATGACAAGCGCCGTGGGCTTCATGCTCTCCAGCTGCTCCTTTGCGATCATGTTCCGGGTCTGCTCCGTAAGGGGGACATGGATGGTGATGATGTCGCTGCAGCGCAGCAGGTCAGCGTAATCCGCAAAGTACTCTGCCCCCAGGGATTCCACCTGCTCCCGGGTGAGGAAGGGGTCGTAGCCGGCGATCTTCATGCCGCAGCCCCGGCAGATCTTCGCCGTCTCCCGGCCGATGGCCCCCAGCCCGATGACTCCTGCCGTCTTTCCCTCCAGCTCGAAGGCCTTCCCGGCACCGCGGATCTCCCAGTTGCCGGCACACATCTCCTTCTGGGCCTCCACCAGGTTCTTGGAGAGGGCGAACATCATGGCGACGGCATGCTCCGCCACGCTGCGGTTGTTGGCACCGGGGGTGATCACAACCGGGATGCCCCGGGCGGTGGCGGCCTTCACATCCACCGTGTCGTAGCCCACTCCGGTGCGCCCGATGACCCTGAGAGCGGGGCTGTGGGCGATGGCGTGTCCGTCACAGCGGGCGATGCGGACGATGAGGGCATCGGCGTCCTGCATCTGGTCAAGATAATTGTTGGGATCCGGATTGTCCGCCACATGGATGCCGGCGATTTCGTCCAGCAGTGCCATGCCCTCGGGGCAGACCGCCTGGGTCATTACAAATTTCATGCACATCCCCTCACTTGTTCCGGTGGTTGGCCAGCTGGATGGCGTAATCCATGGCGTTCACCAGGCTCAGTTCATTGGCGTGTCCGTTGCCGGCGTGTCCGAATCCGGTGCCGTGGTCCACACTGGCCCGGATGATGGGCAGCCCCAGGGTGACATTGATGCCGGCCACTGCGTCCCAGTGCCCCTCCGCCCGGTTGTAGACAAAGCCCTTCACCTTCAGCGGAATGTGGCCCTGGTCGTGGTACATGACGACCACGATGTCGTACCAGCCCCCCAGGGCCTTGGAGAAGACGGTGTCGGGAGGAGTGGGTTTCCTCTCCGGAATGCAGATCCCCTCTGCCAGCGCCGCGTCAATGGCGGGCTGGATCTCCTCGATCTCCTCCCTGCCGAACATGCCGTTTTCTCCGCAGTGGGGGTTGAGGCCGGCGACCCCGATCTTCGGGGTCTGGATGCCCAGGGCCTTGCACCCCTCGTTGGCAATGCGGATGCAGTCCAGAACCCGGTCCTTCTTCACCAGGTCGCAGGCCTGCCGCAGGGAGACGTGGGTGGATACGTGCACCACCCGCAGATTCTCGGGGGCCAGCATCATGGTGTACTTGTCGGTGCCGGTGTAATGGGCGGAGATCTCGGTGTGGCCGGAGTAGTGATGGCCGGCCATGTTGATGGCCTCCTTGGCCAGGGCGTTGGTGACGGTGGCGTCGATCTCCCCGGCCATGGCCAGCTGGATGACCTTCTTCACATACTGGAAGGCCGCCTCGCCCCCCAGGGCACAGGCTCCCACCCCGAAGGGCCTGGGCTCATCCAGGTCGGCGGTGTCCGGGATCCGGTCCCCGGGGACCAGGCCCAGGTCCAGAAGATCGATGGTTCCGTACTCATAGATTCCCTCCGCCGGGCTGGTGACGGGATGGAGCCCCAGCTCAATGCCCAGCACCTTCCTGGCCACCCGGAGGGCATAGGTCATGCTGCTGCTGTCTCCCACCACCAGGGGACGGCAGCGCCGGTAGATGGCGGGATCGGAGAGGGCACGGACGGTGATCTCAGGGCCGTTTCCGAAGGGGTCCCCCATGGTGATTCCAAGCAACGGACGGTTCATGACTGCATCCTCCTCTCAGCACATGCCCTGATCGGCATTTTCCTTCAGGACCTT
This sequence comes from uncultured Oscillospiraceae bacterium, assembly GCA_964468565.1. Taxonomy (GTDB): domain Bacteria; phylum Bacillota; class Clostridia; order Oscillospirales; family Oscillospiraceae; genus Lawsonibacter. The sequence goes on from CAYXVN010000056.1 coordinate 7,913, forward strand.
TTTCAGCTCCTCCATGCCCTCGTCGCTGAGATAGCTGAAGGGCCGGCGGCAGTCTCCCACCGGATAGCCCAGCAGAGCCACGGCCTTCTTGACCACGGTGTTGGGATTTCCGTGTCTGAAGACGGCGCGGAAACTGGCGATGGAGTCCTGGGCGGCCTGGGCCTCCTCCAGTCTGCCCTCCTGGAAGAGATCGTAGATGGAGGACAGAACCCGGGGATAGACGTTGGCGCATCCGGCGATTCCGCCGGCGCCCCCCGCCTTCAGGCAGCGCAGGATCAGGGAGTCGTTGCCGGAGAGGATGCGGAAATCCTTGTCCAGGTCCCGGGTCAGGGTGATGTAGGCCTGGAGGTTGTTCCAGTCGCCGCTGGAGTCCTTGGCGCCCATGATGACGTCCACGTCCTTTGCCAGGGCGGCTACGGTCTCGGGCAGCAGTCTGTTTCCCGTGCGGGCGGGGATGTTGTAGAGCACGATGGGAATGTCCACATGGCGGGCCACTTCGACATAGTGGTCGTACAGCTCCTTCTGGGAGGCGACGGCGAAGCTGGGGGTGATGATGGAGAGCACGTCGACCCCCAGACGCTGGG
>CAYXVN010000056.1:8506-13739 GCA_964468565.1 uncultured Oscillospiraceae bacterium
GATGCAGCCGGTGCCCGCATAGACGGGCACGCGGCCCCTGACCTGGTCAACGGCGGCCTCCAGAACCTCTAGCTTCTCGTTCTCGCTGAGGATGTAGCCCTCCCCGTTGGTCCCGCAGGGGAACAGGCCGTGTGCGCCGCCGGCGATCATGCGCTCGATCTGTCTGCGCAGCTCGTCCAGGTTCACACTCTCATCCTCGGCTTTCATGGGGGTGATGACAGGTGGGATGATTCCCTTCAGATCTACTTTCTTCATAAAGCGGTTCCTCCTGCTACAGAATCTCAGAATAGAGGGCTCTGGCATCCGCCGGAGTCACCTCCCGCATGTTGTTGCCCAGCAGCCGCTGAACCTGCATGCCCGCCTGCACCAGGCCCTCCAGGTCCTCCCGGGGGACCCCGAACTCCCTGAGACTGGTGGGGATGTCCAGATCCCGGACGATCTGTTCCAGCCAGGCGAGGATATAGGCGCTCTTCTCCTCTGCCGTGGTGCACCTCTTCTCCCCGTGGACGCAGCGGTCGTAGATGCTGGCGAACCGCTCCCGGCACACCGGCTCGTTGAAGCGCATCACCGGGGCCAGAAGCATGGCGTTGGAGACGCCGTGGGGGATGTGGTACTTCCCGCCCAGGGGATAGCTGAGGGCATGCACCGCAGTGGTGCCGGAGGCGGTGATGGCCAGGCCGCCATAGTAGGCTGCGATCTGCATGCGGTTCTTGGCCTCCATGGCGTCCGGACTGTTGCAGGCGTCCATGATGCTGTTGAGAATCAGGTCCAGGCCCTCCAGGGCGTAGAGGTCGCTGAAGGGGTTTGCCTTGTTGCTGGTGTAGCACTCGATGCAGTGGGCCAGAGCGTCCACCCCGGTGGAGGCGGCGATCTTCCGGGGCAGATTCCGGATCATGCGGGCATCCAGGATGACGTAGTCCGCGATCATGTGCTCGTTCACGATGCCCACTTTCAGTTCCTTCTCCGGCACGGCCACGATGGCGTTGGGGGTCACTTCCGCCCCCGTGCCCGCCGTGGTGGGGATGAGGATGATGGGAACGCACTTGCGGGCCCGGCCGGGATCGTCCAGCAGTTCCTTCACCCCGTAGTCATCGGTGACCAGGACGCTGGCCAGTTTGGCCGTATCCATGACACTGCCGCCGCCGCAGGCCACGATCATGTCGGCTCCGGCGGTTTTGAACTGATCCACCAGCTTCTGTACCGCCATGTAGCTGGGCTCCGGGGGCAGGTCGTCCAGGACGCAGTAATCTGCGCCGCTGGCCTTCACGGCGTCCTCCGGAAGCCCGAAGAGGCCGGTGGCCTCAATTCCCCGGTCCGTGAACATGGCCACCCGCCGGGCGCCGGTGGAGGTCAGAATCGCGGTGATGTTCTCCATGGCGTCCTCACCGCTGTACACGGCGTGGGGCATTTTCAGACTGAACTTATTCAGCATGCGGATCCCTCCCTGAGATGATGATTTCCAGGTCGGCCAGCAGGCTCTTCTCGCCGAAGCCGCCGGATTTGGTGATAAGGTTGAAGGTCTTGCCCCGGTACTGGAACTGGGACAGGACAACGCCGGGGAGCAGTTCCCGGATGGGCACCAGACTCTCCTGGCGGATGTGCCGCAGGAAGGCCAGAAGGGTATCGCCCCCGGTCACCAGAAGGGTGCTCTCCAGTCCCCGGTCCAGCAGGTGTTTCAGAATGGAACCCATGGTGTCCGAGATTCTCTCCCGCATCCCGTCCAGATCCAGGTCCAGGCCTTCGGCGAACCGGCGGCTGTCCCCGGTTCCGAAGACGCCGCTGCAGGCGAGGATGGTGTGGGGGGAGGCACTGATCTGCTCCAGCCACCGGGCCATGGAGGCCTGCCCCTCCGGGGAGTCCGCCCAGCCGGGGGTCAGTTCCTCAGCCGGAGACAGGCGGATACAGGGGACGCCGCTGCGGATGCCCTCCTGGAGCTGCCCGATGGTGATGGGATTGATGCTGCCGCAGACGGTGAGCAGACGGGGGCGGAAGGGGGGAAGCTCCTCGCTGTTCTGCTCCAGGTTCAGCACCCGGGGCAGGGTGGCGGCGAAACCGGCGCAGCCGGCCAGCAGATGAAGTTCATCCCTGGCGCTCAGCTCCCTGGCCAGGTCAGCCAGGTCCTCATCGCTTTTGCCGTCATAGACCAGAATCCCGTCCGGCAGCTCCCGGGGCACCGAAGCGCCCACGGAGATGGCGGTCACGCTGCTCTGTCTGGCCAGAATTTCCGGGACCGAGGAGTGGAGCACCGGTTCAAAGGGGTCCGAGCCGAAAATGCTGGATGCCACCGGGACCCCGTTTATATAATGAACGCCCCCCTCTGTGGTCCGTCCCATCCTGGGAAAGGCGGGAATGAAGTGCAGGTGTCTGCCTCCGGAGGCCTGAAGCATGGCGCTCAGCTCTGCCCCGATGTTGCCCCGCAGACCGGAGTCGGTCTTCTTGTAGATGCACTCCACTCCAAGGGCCACCGCCTCCCGGGTGATGCGGGCGATCACATCGTAGGCGTCCCTGCTCTTCATGTGCCGTGTCTCCGCCACCAGGATCAGGACCTGCAGTCCCTCCGCCCAGCGGGCCAGGTCGATGGGGTCATCTGCCTTCATCACGCGGACCTGGGCCTGCCTGGCCCGGAACTGAATCCCGGTGTCCAGGGCGCCGGTGAAATCGTCAGCGATCACCAGGAGTTTCATCGCATCATCTCGCCTTCGTAGCTGTTTTCGCGGCAGGCGACGGATCATCCGGAACCGTGGTTCCTCTCCCTCTGCCTGTATCAGAATGGAACTGGTCTTACTGCCAAGGAGCAGTATATTCAAAAACGAAACGATTTGCAAACTTCTTTTCAGGAATAATTGTTTATAATTGAAACATTTTCTGTGCTCTGACACCTGCCACAAAGGCTGCACAGTTTCAGTCTGCAAATTGATCTGCACAGCGCAGCGGTGAAGGGTGCAGGGTGATCCTCTCCTCCGCCGCCTGGCAGGGACCCCATGCAGCGGGGAAAACCTGCTCCTGAAGGGCTTTCTCTCCGGATTCCCCGCCCCAATCCCCTTTGCCGGGGGAGAGACAGCCGGGCAGGGGTGCCATGCCCCCACATGGAAGGCGGAGAGGGAAATGAAGGACGCCATGGGAAAACCTGCAGGATCTGCTTCCGGCCATTCACAGGGACATATCCGGGGGATGTCTCCGGCGGGGGAGACCGGCCGGTCCGGAGAGAGACGGCTGACCTGGGGAAAATGGATCCGGATAAATTTGTCCGGAGATGCGGCAGCCGGTAGACACAGCGGCCTTTCTGTGCTATTCTGAAACAGGGGTTCCGAGGCTGCAGGGAACACAGGGAAAGGAAGGGATTGGCATGAGCGCAACGGTCCGTCTTCTTGGGATAGCGCCTTACAACACCATGAAAACCCTGATGATGGATGTGGCCCAGGAATACCCGGAGATCGACCTGACCGTCTTCGTGGGAGACCTGCAGCAGGGAGTGGAGCTGGCCCGGAGCAATTTCCGCAACGACTACGATGCGGTGGTCTCCCGGGGCGGCACTGCCTACCTTCTGCGCAGTACGGCAGATCTGGGGATCCCGGTGATCGAGATCCCGGTGCTGCCCCAGGACATCCTGCGGGCCATGACGCTGGCGGAGAACCTGGAGGGGCGCTGTGCCATTGTGGGTTTTCCCAACATTACGGTCAGCGCGGAGATGCTCTGCCACCTGGTGTCCTGCAATTTTGAGATTCATTCGGTCAACAGCCAGGAGGAAGTGATGCCCACGCTGCTCTCATTGCGGGAGAAGGGAACCCGGACCATTCTCTGCGACAAGATTGCCTACACCACGGCGCTGCAGCTGGGGCTGGACGTGATTCTCATCACCTCAGGGGCGGAGGCGGTACAGAAGGCCTTTCAGGAGGCCATCCGGCTGTACCACAACTACCAGCGCCTGCGGGAGGAGAACCGCTTTCTGCGCAGCCTGATCTGGAATCAGGTGAACCACACCGTGGTGCTGGATGACCGGGGCAGGGTGTTCTTCTCCACCCTCACCGGGGAGGACACCCAGGTGCTGGATTTCCTGCGGCAGGAGGCCCTTGAGCCCTGCAGCGGCGAGCGGCGGCTGCTGAAGCAGATCAGCAATGTGCGCTACAAGATCGTGCGCAGGCAGGAGCAGTTTCAGGACCGGTCCTATACCACGTACTTCTTCACGGAGAGCAGAGTGCCCTCGGGGACGCTGCAGAGAGGCATCCGCTATGTGAGTGCCGCAGAGGCCCGGGAGCAGTTTCAGGACAGCCTCTACGGCATGGCGGGGCTGATGAGGGAGTTTCAGCCCCTGGTGGAGGAACTGAACCCCACCCACCTTCCCATCATGATCTACGGAGAGGACGGGACCTGCAAGGAGCAGGCGGTGAACTTCCTGTACCTCCACAGCCGCCTGGCGGACAGTCCCCTGGTCATCCTGGACTGCGCCCAGATGGACGACAGGGCCTGGGACTATCTGCTGGGGAACCACAACTCGCCTCTGGCCCAGAATGACTGCACCATATTCACCAAGAACGTGGACGCCCTGACGGGGGAGCAGAGGCAGCAGCTGCTGTCCGGCATTCTGGATGCCGATCTGTGCCGTCGCAACCGCATGATCTTTTCCTCCCTGTGCCGGCGGGATGAGAAGTCCACCGAAGCGGGACGGGTTTTCGTGGAACGGCTGTCCTGCATGACCATCTGTCTCCCTCCCCTGCGGGAGAGGAAGGCCCAGATCCCCATCATTGTGAACATCTGCCTCAGCCATCTCAACGAGGGGGTGACCAGACCCCGCTACGGACTGCAGGCGGACGCCATGCAGCGGCTGCAGGACTTCTCCTGGCCCAGCAACTACATGCAGCTGGAGCGGATCCTGAAGGAGCTGTCCCTCCGGGGGTCCGAACCCTACATCACCCTGCAGGAGGTGGAGTCCGTTCTGGGACAGGAGAAGACGGTTGCCACCGTGAATGCCAATGTGGAAGAGGCCAGCCGCCCTCTGGACCTGAGCGGTACCCTGGAATCCATCAGCCGGGAGATCGTGGGGAGGGTCCTGGCGGAGGAGAACGGAAACCAGACCCGCACGGCCCGGAGGCTGGGCATCAGCCGTACCACCCTCTGGCGGATGCTGAATCAGAGCTGAATGCAGAATAAGGGGCAGGCACCTGAAGGCGCCTGCCCCTTTGAAAAGGCGGCGTATGCATCTCCGGGGCGGCCTGGGGATGTGTGCCCCTCAGAG
>CAYXVN010000057.1:0-13633 GCA_964468565.1 uncultured Oscillospiraceae bacterium
CCGCTTTCTCTGCCCCCCTGGGGGCGCAACCATGAAAACCACCTCTCCGGCCCCGCCGGGCCGGAGGATACCATAAGGGAGGAATACCATAATGAGCAATGATTCGGCTCACTTTGTACAGCGCTTTTACCTGACCGTGGAGGACCATGTTCTCACCGGCTGTGTGCCCATTCCCCAGGACCACCCTCCGCAGACCGGAGAACTGCAGGTGCTGGACGGCCGTATGGAACTGCCCGGGACCTTTAAGATCATTGGGCGGGAAGCCCTGGAGAATCTGCTCCATGTGGAGGAGATCCTGGTCCCGGAGGGGGTCCTCGTGCTGGGAGAAGGGGCCTTCCGCAACTGCGGGAGCCTGCGGGCCATCCGCCTGCCGGACAGCCTGGAGAGCATGGGGGCGGCAGCCTTTGAGAACTGCCTCCAGCTCTCCTTCATCCACGTGCCGGACAGGGTGCAGGTACTTGCCCACAGGGTGTTCCACAACTGCATCTCCCTGACGGCTTTGGACTTTCCCTCCCGGCTGGTGGCCATCGGGAAGGAGGCCTTCCGGGGCTGCACCTCCCTGCTGCGGGCGGAACTGCCCGAGGGGCTGGTGAGCATTCTGGAGCGGGCCTTCCAGTGCTGCACCAGCCTGGAGCATGTCACCGTTCCCCGGTCGCTGCGGCTGCTCTGTCCGGATGCCTTCCGGGACTGCTTCTCCCTGAGGGATTTCCCCCTGCCCGTGAGGCTCTCCTATGTGGACCGGACCAGCTTCCAGGGCTGTGATGCCCTGCCGGAGGAGGTTACCCGGCCGAGAGGTTCCCTGGGAGACCAGGAGCCGGTTCAGGTCTTCTAGGCACCGGGGGACCGGGGACAGGAGGCCGGGCTGCAGCTCCGGCCGGAGGGGGAGGGGCTCTGCCCCCTCCCTCCCCTGCCGCCGGTGTGTCCGGGGACAGCCCCACAGGCCGGGAGAGGGCGCTCTGGCTGCTCTGCCCCGCCCGCCACCCCCGGCGGCTTCCTTCTCTCACCGGACAGCGCCCTGGGACAGACTCCGGGGCGGGACCCGGTCCGTGCCGGAGGGGAGAGATCTGCCGGGGTGGGCCGTGCCCCCGGATCCGGGGCGGTGGAGACCCCTGCCCGGCTGCCGGGAAACACCGCATGCTGGTCATTCAGGCTGACAAATGCAGAAATTCTAATTTCCGTAAATACCTCTTGCAAAGTTTGGCAGATCGTGATACAATAGACCATGATGATCCCCAAGACAGGACCTGCGGTCCCTCGGGGCAGACAGAGAGATTGCTGGAAACACTGGTTTGCAAGAGAAACGAGGTTTTTGATGCAACACAGAAACAGCGGCTACGGACCGGAGGGGATGAGCGGTGCCATGCTCACCCTCCATCTGAAGGCCGCAGCCGGCGACGAGGAAGCCCAGAGTTACCTGGCCAGCTGCTACCTGGTAGGAAAAGGGGTGGAACGCAACCCGGAGGAGGCAGTACGCTGGGCCCGGGAAGCGGCTTCCAAAGGGCTGGCCTCCGCCCAGCTGGTGATGGGCATCTGCTGCCAGACCGGTGAGGGCACGGAGGCGGAGCCGGAGGAGGGCATCCACTGGTTCCGGCTGGCCGCGGAACAGGGACTGGCGGAGGCCCAGTTTAATCTGGCCTTCTGCCTGGAACACGGAATCGGGGTGGAGCCGGATCTGGAGGAGTCGGAGTACTGGATGGAAAAGGCCGCGGAAGGCGGCTGCGTCCGGGCAAACTCCGTTCTGGGCATCTGGCACCTCACCGGCAGGGGCATGCCCCGGAACGACCGGGAGGGCGTGACCCTTCTGCTGCGGGCTGCGGTCTACCGGGAGCCCTTCGCCCTCATCTTTCTGGGCTGGTGCTTTGCCTCCGGCCGGGGTGTACACCCCAGTGAGGCCCGCTCGGAGAAGATGTACCGCATGGGCGAGGAGACCCTGGGCAGCAGGGAACTGCTGCTGGAACTGTACGGTCTCCACTGAGGAGAACCGGTACCTGATGGGATAATGGCCCCTACCGCCACGCGGCAGGGGCATTTCTCTTGTGGAGATGCCGGTGCCCCCGGCCCCGGGGGGCCGGAGGCGGGGGGCAGACCTACCAGAGCAGTACGGAGAACTCCAGCAGGCAGGGGTTGAAGGAAATGGCCTGGGAGAGCCAGAAGGGCTCATTCTCCCCGAGAATCTCCTCGGTCCGTTCCAGGAAGGACTCCAGCTCCGGGTCGGGAAAGTCGAACGTCTCGTGGGTGACGCGCACCCGCCAGTAGGAGTTCTTCTTCTCCGCCAGCTCCGGGTGGAGCTTCACGGCGGCCTCCAGGGCTTCCTCCACCTCCTGGAAGCGGGTCTCCTGGTCGGCGGCATGGCTGGTGAAGGTGTGGAAGCAGACGGCCCCGGTGCCCATGAGGGCGGGCCGGAAGCGGCTGTCCAGGCGATCGTCCACCATCATCTCCAGGGCGATGGTGAGCCGGCGGGCCAGCAGGGGGACCAGGGCCTGGCCGGGCTCATCCCCCGGGGCCAGGTGGCTGCACAGTTCCCCGCAGTCCAGGAGCACAAAGGCATCCACAACGGCCTCAATCACGCTGACGGCGCCTTTGGCGGCGGGAGTGCACTTATCGGCGGGGGGAAGGGCAGCCAGGACCATGGTGAGGTTCTTGGCCCGTATCATGGAGGAGGAGAGCTCTGCGGCCACCACGTTCTCGAAGTTGGAGCCCAGGCCGGTGAAGATCACCACCTGGCTGTGGTTGCGGGCCTTCCTCCGCAGGAGGTTGTGGTCCATGGAGTTGAGACAGAGAGGGGCGGTGAGGGTGGAGATGCCCGAGGCGGAGGCGAACTCCTCCTGGTGGTCCTCCTGGTCGATGAGAAGAATCTCGCAGGGGACACGTTCCGGAAGGTTGGCCAGGTTCCGGACCACCTGGTAGCCCAGGCTGCCGATGGCGATGACCCAGGTCTGGTTGGCTAAATTTAAAGAGTACATGGATTCACGATCCTTTCTCCCGCATTGGGGGTTGAAATTTGCACAGCGGATTTGCTGCAGGCCGTATTATAGCGGAAGAGTAGCGTGCTGTCTACAGCTTCCGGATATTTTTTTCAATAAATTTTCAGATCTTCTCCAGGGGTGCCCCGGTACATCGCCACACTGTCGGGCTGAAGGTCCGGCGGGAGCTGCCGGGGCGGGGTTCCCCGGCAGTGAGAGGCTGAAATTCCCCGGTCTCCGGGGGCAGGTCATCCGGGGGGTGGAGCGCCCCGCCCGGGGGGAGCTCCGGTTCTCCCCGGGGGGATGTCCCAAGGGGACCATGGGCTCCCCCTCCCCTCCGGGGCATGGGGAAAAACAGGGATGGGGCACTGGACAATCCGGGGCATCTGTGATAATCTGGGAGTGATTCTGGAGGCAGGAAGAGGTGAGTGATATGCCTGCAGTGGTTGATCTGCATCTGGACGCGAAGGACAGCATCTTTCTCCGCAACCTGGTGGAAGAGGGTACCGCACCGCCTGCCATGCAGCTGAGAGCCCGGATTCTCCTGCTGAAGGCCCAGGGCCGCTCCACCCAGTACATCGCAGATGAGCTCCATACCAACCGGAACACGGTGGACAAATGGGTCAACCGGTACCGGAACCGGGGGAAGGACGAGCCCATAGAGAAGGTCCTCAGCCTGGACCTGGTGACGGGGAGAAGGGGGACGGATCCGGAGGCCAAGCGCTGGATCCGCTCCATCGCCATAGAGGGAGAGCCTCTGCGGAAGTTCACGGAGCGAATTCACGCCCAGGCGGAGGAGGCCGGGTTTCCCCAGCTGACCACCATCTCCTACGTTTCAGTCAGAAGCATCCTGAAAGAAGGGGAGCCCTGAGCGGCCTGTCCCGGACCCTTTCCCCTGCCCGTTCTCTGGGGCGGGGGGAGGGTCTTTTTCTCTGTCCGGGCCGGATTTGCCTGCCCCTCCGGCTGCTCCGGAGGCCGGGGGAGGGCCGGCTCTCCCGGACCCGGCCGGGGGTCCGGACCGCTCCGGTCTGCTGCCCGGGTTGAGCTGAAGGTCCCTCCGGATCCGTTTCCGGGTCTTTCCCCCGGGGTGGGGGACGCCGAAGAAGAATGTGGGACTCTCCCCTCCAGGGTCTTCCATGACAGCCCGGGGGAGGATCTCCTCCCGGGTGCCCCCTCCGGACCCGCCGGCTGCCCCTTCTGCCGGCTTTTTTACCCGGGTATTTCCGGACCTTTGGTGAAAATGACGAAACTTTTTTCCGCCCCTCCGGGGGGCCTTCCCGGGGGGCACACCGGAGGCGGAGGGTGGTGCCGGGCCGGGCGGCTGTTCTCTGCCGGGGGAGGCCGGGGAGGGGGTGGAAACCTGGAGGATGTGCCCCGGGGCGCACCGGTCCGCAGGGGGAACTGCCGGGGAAATGGGGCCCTGCCGGCTCTGGACCCCGCCGGAGCCCGGAGGTCCCCGCCGCCGGCGATGAACCCCGGGGAGGGACTGCTCTGCCCTCCGGGGGAGGAGGCCGGGCAGGGGGATGGGCTCTCCGGGGATCCCCCCGTAAGGACCGGGAACAGGGGGGAGATGCCCCGGGGAAGCGGGTCTTTCCCCGCTGCCCCCATCCTCCGGGAGAGGGTGGGCGGGGCTGTCTCCCCGTGAGGGCCCTGGGCCCCTGGCCGGCGGGAGGCGGATGGCCTCCGGGGGACACCCCTCTGCAGGGAGGACAGACCCTCCGGGGGGAGCATCCGGAGAGATGGAAGTTCCCTCCGGAGATCCGGCCCGGCGCTGCAGGGAGGGCTCTGAAGATGGCGGAGGGGGAAGGCGGTGAGGACCGCCGGGGAAAAAGCCTCCCCTTGGGCGCTGCTCTCCCTCCCGGACACCTTTTCCTCCCTCTCCGGGTGGGTGCAGAAGGAGAGCGGAGTGTGCCTTTTTCCGGTCAGAGGCCAGGGGAAACAGATTCTTCCGGCATGGAGTAGGGGGGAGGCTATCCCCCCGGATTCCCCATGATGGATTTTAAATTGGGGGGGGGTAGGCTTTGGATCTGTCCTGTCCGGCAGCGGCTGCCTGCCCCATGGGCGCTGCCGGGAATTTTCCCGGAGATGGTCCCGGCAGGGGGATGATCTGACCTGCCGGCAGAGGGAGTTCTCTTTCCCCACCGGGGATGTGCCGCTCCCGGGATCCCCTCGACCTGGCCCCTGGGCTCCGGAGATCCGGTTCCCCCGGAGCCGGGGAGGGGAAGCAGGGGAAAACCGGATGGGGAGCATCTTCGGGGAGGGGGAGAGGCCGCAGTCCATGGCCTTCCGCTGCCCATGGGAGGCCTCTCCGGGCCCAGGCCGGGCCGGGCCTTTCTCCGGATCCCGGACACTCCGGTTTCCCCTCCGGAGAGGACAGGGCGAAGGGGAGAGACTGGGGCGGCGGGAGATGAAAAAGGCAGGTGGGATGGCCAGTTCCTGCCCCTGAGGGGATCCCTTCCGGCAGCCGGGGCAGCTTGTCCCCCGTTCGGGCATGGGGTCTTAATTGGCTCATCTCCAGCCGGATCTCAGAGATCCTGTCAGGATTATCCTGCAGATTGTCCCTCTTTACCGCTTCCGCTGCCGGGGGGACATGATGTTTTCGCCAGGACTGTCCTGCACTGCAAACATCCTCTTTCTGACCTCCCGCCGGTGTCCCCTGCCGGCGGCAGGGGAGTCCCCCGCCCCGGCAACCGGGCCTCTCCGGACCGGTGAGAGGTGCGGGGGTGCTCCTGGCGGGAGCCTGGGGCAGGCCCTCTCCGGAGGGGTGATTTTTCCCTTTTGGCCCTGTGTTCCAGGGGCATGGGGGAAAAACCCTTGTGATTTTGCCCTCTTCTTGTGAACGGAGTGATTTACGGCCTGGTGCTGTGAAAGGAAACCGGCAGTATGACCGTTTTCAGCTTGTTCACAGTTCGTCAGATAAGAGGTGTCACCTGTTTGCTGCTTGATTTCTATGTGAAAGGTCTCTTCGGTCTCTACGATCACCGGGTTCTCGTCCAGGAGCACTCCGTCACCCTTCTCAGCGGGGCCAACGGGGTGGGGAAGAGCACCCTGCTGAAACTGATCTCCGCGGTCTGTCTGCCCTGTCACGCCATTCTTCTGGAGGTGCCCTTCCTGTACCTGGAGGTGACCTGCGGGGGGCGCACCCTGAAAATCGAGGTGGACCACGAGGCGGAGTGGGAGGGCGGCTGCCGGACTCTCACCTATGTGCTGGACGGCAGCAGCCTGGAGGAGCATCCCACCATCAGCCAGGCTCCGGAACTGTGGATCTCCCTGGCCCCCCACCTGCTGCCCCTGTCCGGCCACCGCTTCTACGACAAGCGGGTGGGCCACATTCTGGAGTTTTACGAGATGCTGAGTCTCAACCTGGAGAGTCTGCCCATGGACGTGGTGTCCAACCTGGTGCTGGTGCCCAGGCAGGTGCAGACCTTTCTCAACGCCCTGCGGGTCATCTCCCTGACGGAGGATCCGGAGCAGCTGAAGCATCTGTTTCAGGTGACTCAGGCCCGGGGCCCCTGGCGCAGTCCGGCGGAGTTCTGCTGTGACGACCTGCGCATGCGCCTCTACCAGTCCTTTTCCCAGGGGCAGGAGGAGGACGATGACCTGCACCGGCGCATCGGGAAGTTCAGCGACATGATGAACCGCCGCTTCCGGGGCAAGGAGGTCCGTGTGATGCCCATGGAGGGCATCTCCATCGACCAGCCGGCGGGGCCCGCTCCCGCCGAGGGCACCACCCACCTGCACGTGGACATGCTCTCCCCCGGGGAGCAGCAGCTGCTCTATCTCACCTACTCCCTCCTCTTTCTGGGCGGGGAGGGGACCCTCTTCCTCATTGATGACGCGGAGCGCTGCCTCAGCGCCCCCTGGCAGCGGTGCCTGGTGGACGATATCCTGGAGACGGTGGCGGAGAACGGACACTCCGTGCTGGCCACCAGTCACTCCCCTCTGGTGCTGGACAGCCATCCGGAGCTGGTGAGGGAACTGCCCGGCCTGTGAGGAGCCCCTGTCTCTTTCCCGGATCTCCCATGCATCCCCGCTCCCATCCCGGCAGCTGCGGCAGGTTCATAGAGAATTATCGGGTGTCTTCCCCCCTCTTGGGGGGAGGGCACCCGTTTTTTCTGCCCGGGAGAGGGGAGGCAGGGTCTCCCCCGGAGGGCCGGGAGGGCGGGGTTTCAGGCCGGAGGGCCGGATTTCTCCCCCTTTCCGGCTCCGGATCTGCCTTTTCCGGGGAAAAACCCGGCCGGTCCTCTTGTGCAACCCGGTCCGGTGCTGTATACTGTCCTGTGGGGGAAGGGATCCCGACCCCATCCGAAAGGAGAGTGACCCGGATGGTACATCTGCACAATCACACCACCTACAGTGTTCTCAGCAGCACCGCCCGCATTCCGGATCTGGTCCGCCGCGCCCGGGAACTGGGACAGAAGGCACTGGCCATTACGGACCTGGACCTTCTCAGCGGGGTGGTGGAGTTTACCGACGTCTGCCGGAAAAACGGCATCCGCCCCATCTACGGCCTGGACCTCTCCACCTGTGACTCCATCCGGGAGAAGAGCCGACCCACCGGACGCATCACCCTGCTGGCCCGGGACGGCACCGGCTTTTCCAACCTGGTGAAGATCTCCAGCATCGCCGCCACCGAGGGGTTTTTCGTGAAACCCCGCTGCGACCTGGAGCTGCTGTCCCAGTATCCGGAGGGCCTCATCTGTCTCTCCGGCAACCACTCCAGCGACCTGGGCTCCCTGCTGGCCGCCAGCGACTACGAGGGGGCAAAGGCTCTGGCTCTGCAGTACGCGGGGATCTTCGGGGAGAACTATTACATCGAGCTGCAGAACCACGGCATGAAGTCCGAGGTGACCATTCTGCCCCTGCTGGTGCGCCTGGCCAGGGAGCTGAACCTGCCGGTGGTGGCCACCAATGAGGTGAACTACGTGAATCCCGGGGATGCGGACGCCTATGAGGTGGTGACCGCCATCCGCATGCGCAAGACGGTGCGGGACATCTACCAGCGGCCGGCCTGCTTCTACCTGCGGCCGGAGCGGGAGATGGTCTCCCTGTTCCGCCAGGTTCCGGAGGCGGTGACCAACACGGACCGCATTGCGGAGATGTGCCAGGTGGAGCTCCCCCTGGGCATCTCCTATCCGCCGGTGTGCTCCCCTCCCCCCGGCTGGGCGGACGGGTACCGCTGTCTGCTCCACCGGGGCCTGCAGGGGCTGCAGGAGCGCTGTGGGGAGGCCGCCGGGGACCTGACCTGGATGCTGCGGCGGGAGCTGGAGACGGTGCGCACCGGGGGCTTCGTGGATCAGGTGATGCTCCTCTCCCAGCTGGCGGAGTGTGCCCGGGAGCAGGGCATCCTGGTGGGCCCCGGCTGCGGGGACGCCCCCGCCTCCCTGCTGCTCTACTGCCTGGGGGTCACGGCCACGGATCCCCTCCGCTGCGGTCTGGATCCCACCGGCTTCCTCCACCAGGACACCGCCGCCTTTCCTCCCCTGGCTCTGGAACTGAGCCCGGGGGGCCGCCGGGCTCTGCTGCGGTGCGCCATGGAGAAGGTGCCCCCCAGCCGCATGGCCCAGTGCATGTCCTTCTTCACCCGCAGCCCCAGTTCCGCGGTGCGCAACACCGCCGCCGCCCTGGTCCAGGACGTGAATCCCATTCTGTCCTGGTTCCCGGAGGAGGGCACCCGGTCCATCGGGGAGACCGTGCAGAGCACCCCGGAGCTGAAGGAGCTCTGCGACCGGAACATCCAGACCCGGAAGATTCTCAGCATCGCCAGTACCCTGGAGGGGCAGCTGCAGGGCATCCAGGCGGATGAGAGCGCCCTGCTGGTGGCCCCGGGGACCATCAGCGACTTTGTGCCCGTCAGCCGCAACACCCGGGGGGAGGGGGACCTGTTTCTCTCCCAGACCACGGCGGAGGACTCCTGCCGGCTGGGACTGTGGCGGCTGGATCTGCGGGAGACCCCCGCCCTGGCCGTTCTGCAGAAGACCCTGGCCCTGGTGCCGGAGGAGCAGAGGGCCTCCTTCCGCCTGGTCCCCCTGCCGGAGGAGCTGCAGACGGAAGAGGGCAGTGTGTGGTCACTGCTGGCGGAGGGGGAGGTCACCGGGGTGGATCCCCTGGACACCCCGGATCTGAGGCCTCTGCTCCAGGAGATGAAGCCGGAGACCGTCCAGGATCTGATGGCCTTCCTGGCCCTGAGCGCGCCCCGGCGGCGGGAGGCCCTGCAGGGGTACATCGCCCTGCGCCGCCGGCCCCGGCCGGAGCTGCCCCCGGACCTGCGCTCCTGCCTGGATGACACCTGGGGGGAGATTCTCTACCGGGAACAGATTGTCCGCCTCTTCTCCGGCCTGGCGGGACTCAGTCCGGGCAAGGCCCGGCTCAGCTGTGAGGTGCTGCGCAACCGCAGGCCCAGACAGATCGCCAACCTGCGGGAGGTGTTCCTCAGGGGCAAGGACGAGGCCGCCGGCTGCCTCAGGCGGGGGATCTCCCCGGAGACCGCCCAGCTGGCCTGGTCCCGCATGACTGCCGCCGCCCCGGAGGCCGTGTCCCAGGCGGAGACGGCCGCCGCCGCGGTGCAGGTGCTGCAGCTGCTGTGGGCCCGGCTGAATTTCCCCCTGCCCTTCCTGGCCGCCGCCCTGACGGTGGCGGAGGGGGAGCGGCAGGAGAGGCTCCGGGAGGACCTGCAGAAGAAGGGCATCCCCCTTCTGCCGGTGGACATCAACGCCTCCTCCTGGGAGCACACCCCGGAGGGGGAGGGCATCCGGCTGGGTCTCATGGCGGTGTCCGGCATCAGCCGGCCGGATGTGAAGGCCATTGAGGTAGGCCGGGAGAAGGGGGCCTTCCGCTCCCTTCAGGACCTGATCAACCGCTGCCCCCGGCTGGCCCAGCACAGGGAGATCGCGGAGACCCTGATCCGCGCCCATGCCTGTGACAGCCTGGAGGAGAACGGGGACACGGAGCACCTGCTGGAGATGCTGCCCGGAATCACCCCTGTCCCCGCCCGGGGCAGGAAGAGGGCGGGAACCTGACCCCGCCCTCCTGTCTGCCCTTTCCTCCCCCCCTCCTCCCCCCTCCCCCGGGGGACCACTCCAACCCGAAAGGATTCAGAATATGATCCGTTTTTCACACATGCCCTATGCCCGCCCGGATCCGGACCGGATCCGGGAGGACTATGAGGCCCTCACCCGGCGCCTGCAGCAGGCGGAGGATTTCTCCCAGGCCGAGGCCGCCTTCCTGGAGATGGAACGGTTCTCCGCCCACCTGGACACCCTCTCCAGCCTGGCCTACATCCGCAATTCCATCGACACCAGGGACCTCTTCTACGACGGGGAGATGGCCTTCTGGAACGGCACCTCCCCCCGCATCCGGGAGTACGCCCGGAACTGGACCCTGGCCATGCTGAACAGCCCCTTCCGCCCGGACTTCGAAGAGAAGTACGGCACCCTCTGGTCCCTCAACGCACAGATGGAGCTGAAGGCCTTCTCCCCTGTGATCATTGAGGATCTTCAGCGGGAGAACGAACTGGTCCAGGCCTACAACCGCCTGATGGCCTCCTCCCGGGTGGAGTTCGAGGGGCGGATCTGCAACCAGGCCCAGCTGGGCCGCTACAGGACGGATCGGGACGATGCCCGCCGCCTGGCCGCCTGGAAGGCCTCCGGAGGATGGTACAAGGAAAATCAGCAGGAGCTGGACCGCATCTACGATGAACTGGTGCAGGTGCGCACCGCCATGGGCCGCAGGCTGGGCTACGACAGCTACATCCCCCTGGGCTATCTGAACATGTGCCGCAACTGCTACGGCAGGGAGGATGTGGAGCGCTTCCGGGCCGCCGTGGTCAGGTATCTGGTTCCCCTGGCCGACTCCATCCGCCGGGAGCAGGCGGAGCGTCTGGGGGTGGCCTATCCCCTCAGCTTTTCCGATGAGGCCCTCCTCTTCCGCTCCGGCAATCCCCGGCCGGTGGGCACCCCGGAGGACATCGTGGACACCGGCCGCAGGTTCTATGAGGCACTGTCCCCGGAGACGGCGGAGTTCTTCCACACCATGCTGGACATGGGGACCATGGACCTGCTGGCCAGAGAGGGCAAGGCGGTGGGGGGCTACTGCGCCTCTCTGCGGGACTACCGCATGGCCTTCATCTTCGCCAATTTCAACGGCACCCAGCACGACGTGGAGGTCATCACCCACGAGGCGGGCCACGCCTTTGCGGACTGGCTCAACATGGACCGCATTCCCGGGAGCTATGCCTGTCCCACCATGGAGGCCTGCGAGGTCCACTCCATGTCCATGGAGTTTCTGGCCTGGCCCTGGGCGGAGGAGTTCTTCGGGGAGGACGCCCCCAGGTTCCGCTACAGCCATCTGGCCGGGGCCCTTACCTTCATCCCCTACGGCACCATGGTGGACCACTTCCAGCACCTGATGTACGAAAGGCCGGAGCTGACCCCCGGGCAGCGGCACGGGGTGTGGAGGGAACTGCTGGGGACCTACATGCCCTGGCTCAGGCTGGACGGGGAGATCCCCTTTTTCTCGGAGGGAGAGGGCTGGCAGCGCCAGCACCACATCTACACCTCCCCGTTCTACTACATCGACTACTGCCTGGCCCAGACCGTGGCCCTGCAGATCTGGGCCCTGCTGCAGAAGGATCCGGCACTGGCCTGGGAGACCTACATGGCCTACACCCGCCAGGGCGGCAGCCGGGTCTTCACCGACCTTCTCTCCCATGCCGGGCTGGAGAGCCCCTTTGAGGAGGAGTGCCTGCGGAAGGTCTCCGCCGCCGCCAAGGCCTGGCTGGACCGCTGCGACATGTCCGCGCTCCGGTAATCTTCCCCTGCGCCTGCCTGCTGTGTGCCGGGCAGGCGCATTTTTTCTGCTGAGGATCTTCAGGCTGCGGCCCGGCCCAGGAGAGAACCGGGGCTTTTCCCAACCCCGGGTACATGGGCTCCGTGGAGTTCCGGGGGGGTTCTCCGCCCCGGAGGCCACCGTCACCCGGCTGACCCGGACCTTCTCCCTGGTCTCCCCTGATCCTGAAGCGGATCCCGGCGGAGGGCGTCCCGTTCTGCGAGCCCCGGTCCCTGTGGTGGCTGCCTGGTGCTGAGCCGGGAGTTGCTGGAGACCATGGGCAGCGGGTGCATGCCGGCGGTGGTGGGAGGCACCATCCCATCCTCCCCAGGCCCCCGCCGGAGGCAGATCATCCCCGGCAGGGGGGGAGGCGGAGCAGAATGCCCCGGCGCAGCCGTTTCCTGCCTCCGGATGGGTCCGGGCAGTGCCGCATCCTCCCCCGCCGGGTGTATGGGCATGCAGTCCATGACCCCCGGGCCGCATCCCCGCCTGGGTCCATTGCCTCTCCGGGTACATCCGCCCCGGCCAGCCCGGTCTCTGCGGTGGTGAAAAAAAGAGAAACTCCCCCCGCCCCCGGAAGGAGATGGCCTGCGGGACCTGCAGGACCCGGTGGGGGGAAGACGGGGCGGCGGAAGGACTCCTGAGGCCTCCGGATGCTCTGTTCCCCGCCTGCAGAGGGCATTTTCACCCGCATCCGGTCCCGCTCCGGAAAGGCAGATCCGGAGTTCTCCTGAGTTCGGGCCTGCATTCACCGGCACAGGGCAGGGGGCGGATCCTCCGGGTGAGGAGACCCGGAAGCAGCCGGCCTGAGGTACGGAAGAAATGAGAGATCTCCCTCCGGAGCGGCCATGTCAGGGAAGCACAGGGGAGCGGTTGGAAAATGTGGAGAGACTGACGCTCTGTTCCCCCCGGCGGTTGGGAGGACAGTTCGCAGGGACCTGGGACACCGTGATATGTCCGGAAGGGGAGCGAATCCGTCTGGAGAGCCCTGCCCCCACATCTCCCCGGCACCTGTCCGCCTCTCCTCCGGGCCCTGTCTGACGGTTCCGGAAAAGCTGGACATCCGGGAATTCAGCCGGGGCCGGGAGGCCAACGGCAGACTGTGGCTGCTGGCCCGGGGCCAACTCCGGCACAGCCTGATGGCCCAACTCAGCTGCCACGGCTGCGGCTTTGCCGAGGCCGATTCGGACTGCCCGCACCAGAGGCCGGGAAATGAGGAATATGATCTGCCTGGGTGCTGTGCAGGGCCAGACTTCCCTCGGGAAATGAGGGGAAAACCGGCAAAACCGGCTTTTTCCTCACAGAACCCCCAGGGAAGATCCGGCCGGAACATGGGGCGGGCAGGGCAGAAGATCTGCTGATCTGCTCAGTGCCCTTAAAAGAGATGCCTTTGGTCTGCAGCTGCCGCCGGTGCAGCAGTTTTCTGCGGGAGCGCGCTGGGGCGGCGCAAAGAATTTTCCCCCCAGGATGGGCGGATTCTGCCCGGGGGCAGATTGCCGCTTCCCTCTGCAGGTCATGTGTGCGGCCGCCGGGTGGCTGCGCGGTTATGGATTTTGCCCTCTTTCCGAAGTTTTCGGATACTCCCACACCTGATTTTTCACCCCAGATCCCCTGTTCCTGTGGATGGCTCTGCTGTACCCCATGGTGATGTGCCGGCCTCTTCCCGGACTGTGGGGTCTGCAGATGGATCTCAGGCGGCTGCAGGATGACGAGGACAGCTGTTCTAAGTGAGACAATGTGGATATACACATGTACAGATACCTCTTCCTGGCGTATGGTACCTGTCATCCCATATTAGAGACGGAATATATGGAGATAGCTGCTGGGGGGATATCTGATTCCTG
>CAYXVN010000058.1:0-251 GCA_964468565.1 uncultured Oscillospiraceae bacterium
CATGTTTCGCATGATCATGATCCTTTCTCGCAGAGGATTCTCCCCGCATCCCGGCGGCAGAGGGGGAGAACCCGGATGGAACACCGTGCCCTGGTGGAAAAGGCACCTCCCTCCCCCGCCGGGGGAGAGAAGTACAATCAGTTATTGTACTCCGGCATGTCCTCTCCGTCAAGAGGGGAGACAGGAATTGTCTTCCTGTTTGTCCCGGTCCGGGCATTTTTTTCAGGTTGCTGTCCTCTTCCCCGGGACCC
>CAYXVN010000058.1:261-13500 GCA_964468565.1 uncultured Oscillospiraceae bacterium
GCATTTTTTTCAGGTCCTCCCGCCCTCGCTGCACTCCTCTTCCCCGGGACCCCCCTGCCCCGGCGGCCCGGAGAGGGCCACAGGGGCGGGGGGCAGTCCGGCTGTGCCGGGGAGGGCCGGAGGGGGCCGCTCCCCCGCCCGGATTGCCCGCAGCTCAGTACCAGTCCTCGTCGTAGTCCCAGCGCCGGCGCATGCTGTCATAGCACTCCTGGCACATGCCGTAGGTGGTGTTGGGGGGCAGGATCTTGCCGCAGCGGGAGCAGCGGCGGAGGAAGCCGTCCTTGGACTCCTTCAGCAGGGCGTTGATGCGGTCGGAGATGCGCTTCTTGTCCTCCCGGTTGTCGATCTCCACCCCTCCCCGGCGGCCCATCTGGTGCTGCACATCCAGGGCCCGGTACTTCAGCTCGCACTGCTCCAGGGTGTTCTCGGAAAAGCGGGGGGTGGGAATGGGCTGGCCCTGGGCCAGGGCGGCACAGCAGTCCACCCAGTAGGACACCAGGGGGCCGTTGTCATAGTCCACCGGGCAGGAGATCCAGGCGTATACGGTGCGCTTGTCCGGGATGAGGCGGGCGGGCAGGTTGCGGCAGAGAATGTTCAGCAGGGAGCGCTCGTTGGTCACATCCGCCCGGGCGAAGAGCTCTCCCCCGGGCAGCTCGTTCCAGGCCTTCAGCAGGGTGCGCAGGGGGTACCCGGTATCCAGGGCCTCCCGGGGGAAGGGCAGCATCACCCGGGAGATGTCCGTGGGTCTGGCCTCCAGGGCCTTGCGGATGCGGCCGGAGTCGCTCATGCTCAGCACGTAACCCTCATCGTAGATGCCGAAGCGGCCCGCCCGGCCGGCGATCTGCTGGATCTCGTGGTTGCGCAGGCCCCGGGTGGTCTCCCCGTCAAACTTTGTGGTCTGGCAGAAGATGATGCGGCGGATGGGCAGGGAGACTCCCATCCCGATGGCATCCGTGGCCACCACCACCCGGGTCTCCCCCTCCCGGAAGCGGCGCACCTCCTCCCGCCGGGACTGGGGGGGAAGGGCCCCGTAGATGACGCTGGCGGGGATGTCCATCCGCTCCAGCTCCGCCGCCACCCCCAGCACCGACTTCCGGGAGAAGGTGATGAGGGCGTCTCCGGGCTCCACCCCGGTGAGGTCCTTCATGGTGCCTCCCCACACCAGGGGGGCCAGGCGGCTGTGCTCCCGGATCTCATAGGGGGCGGACATCCGCTCCAGCAGGGTGCGGAGGATGTCCAGGCCCTCCGGGGCGGTGCAGATGTGCACCTGGGTGGCCCCTATGGTGCAGATGGCCTGAAGCCACACGCAGCCCCGCTCCGGATCCCGCAGCATCTGGGCCTCGTCAATCACCGCCACGTCGTACCAGGTTCTGTAGTCCGCCATCTCAATGGTGGAGGCAGTGAGGCCGGCTCCCTGCACCTCCTCCTTCTCCTCCCCGGTGAGCAGGGAGCAGGGGAAGCCGTCCTCGTTGAGGGTGTCAAAGACCTCCAGGGCCAGCAGCCGCAGGGGTCCCAGGTACACCCCGGTCTTTGCCTGGCGGAGGATCTGCAGGGACTGGTAGGTCTTCCCCGAGTTGGTGCCCCCCACGTGGAGCACAAAGCTGCGCGGCAGCTTCCTGCCGGTCTCCAGCAGGTGATCCAGGGAGAAGGCCTCCAGGTACCGGGTGGCGGTGGGTTTTGCCGGCCGCTCCTTCCGCTGGAGGAAGGTGGGAGCCTCCGCATTCAGCTGGGACAGCAGCCGCCGGCAGCCGGGGAGGCTGTCCAGCAGGGGCCGGAAGGGGGAGAGGGCCTCCTCCCCCAGGGTGCTGAGGAAGGCCCGGCCCTCCGCGGACTTGAGAAAGCGGGCCGCCGTGGCCCTGGGCAGGGTATTCAGGGCCTCCAGCAGGGGCCCCTCCTCCCCCGCCGCCGCCCGGTCCACCAGCCACTGCTCCCGGGCCTCCGGAGACAGGTCGTCCAGCTCCCCGGGGGAGTAGGGCCGGGGGGTCACCGCCTCCAGCATCTCCCGGGTGAGCACCCCGTTGCAGGTGTACTTGCGGAAGCTGCCGTAGGTGGCCTTGACCCACTGGGTGCACACCACCCGCCCCCTGGCGCCCCGGACGGGAATCTCCAGGGCGGCCAGGTCATCCAGGTAGGACACCAGGGCCACCCGGGTGCAGCAGCCGTCGGTGGTGAGGCCGGCGTCGGAGGCCCAGGTGCCTCCGTTGCGGAGCATGTACTTCAGAAGGTGCAGCTGGCCGGGGTTGAGGGTGCCCAGAATCTGCAGCCGGGTCTGGGGCTCCAGGTTCAGCTTCTCCTCCTCCTGGCGGCACCAGGCCAGGATGTCCTCCAGGGCCCCCCTCAGGTCCTGCCGGGAGCGCTGGCGCAGTTCCGGGGAGGGCTTCAGGGAGATGCCGTTCCAGGTCCACCCCTGCACTTCCCCGCCCCGCAGGTCCAGGGCCAGGGGGTGGCGGGAGAGACCCAGGGTCTCATACCTGCCGGCGGCCTCCCGGAGGCAGCGGATCTGCCACAGCAGGGTGCCCGGGGTGTCCTCACTGCCGGGGACCACCGTTACGGAGCGGTTCTCCCGGGCGAAGGGGGTGTGGATCAGGGTCCACCCCTCCTCCCCCGCCCCCAGCAGGTCAATGCCGCCCCGGTTCTTCCGGGGCAGGGGGTCCAGGAGGCGGCAGGAGAAGCCGCACTCCGGAAGATCCCCCAGGGGGATCTCCCCGGTCTTCAGCACCCCTCCCACCGTCTGAGCCTCCGGGCCGGGGGGCACCAGGAAGTCCGGCACCGGGGCCAGCACCCGACCCAGCACCTCCAGGGCCAGCTCCCGGCACCGGTCTGCCAGCCAGGTCCGGAAGGCCTGGGGCTCCATCTCCATGCAGGCGGCAAAGAGGGCGGGGCCCTTCCCGGTGTCCTCCTCCCCCACGATCTTCTCCCCGCACCGCAGCCGCACCTTCAGAGTCAGCCCCAGCCGGTTGCCCTCCCCGGTAAAGTCGGCGCTGACCCCGGAGACGGTGACGGGGGTGCCCAGGGCGGCCTCCCCTCTCCGGCGCTCCAGCATCTCATTGCCGGCTCTGACCATCTCCCGGCACCAGGCCCGGGTGGGCAGTTCCCTGAGAAACTGATCCCCCAGAGCCATCCGGTCCCTGCCCACCCTGGTAAGCCGGATCCCGGAGGCACTGTCCCAGGCCTCCCCGGTGCGGGGCATGGCGGAGACCAGGCTCTGTACCAGTTCCGCAAACCCCTCCTCACACCTGTCATGGGCAAGCCGGGCCAGGTCAGCCGGGTCAGCATCCGGAAGCTCCCCCACACGCAGGCAGGCGCTGACCTTATGGGAGAAGAGGGGGCAGCGGAGGGTGGCTCTGAGTTCCAGCACCACATTGTTATGGCTGTCCCCGATGAGCTCGCTGCGGATCTGCTCCGCGTTCATTCTCAGGGAGGCGGTCTCATACCGGGCACGGGCCTGCTCCGTCACCAGGGCCACGGCAGCCTGCTGCACTCCCTCCCCGTACTCCTGCTGAAAGATGCGGCAGGCGCTGAAAATCTGCTCCTGCTCCTGGAGGCGGAGAAGCCTCTGTTTTTTGGATCTGGACATGATTCACCCTGACGGCTGTCCGGCAGCCGTATCCTTTCATCTGAGATGTTCTGCTTCAGATTCTAGCATACCGGCATGGAAATGACAACAGCAAATTTTCCCCTGCCCGGCCAGGAGCCCGGGGCGCTCTCCCCGCCCCCCTCTTCTGTCCCGGTCCGCCTGCCCCATCCCCCTCACCCGGAGGCGGTGAGGGACTCCCGGCGCTCCCCCTCCCTCCGGTACCCCGGGGAGAGCTCCTCCCCGGATGCTCATCTGATACCCCTCCCGCTCCCCCCCACATCCGGTCCCCTCCCGGGGAGGGGAACCGGCTCTCCCCGGGGGGAGGGGATGCCCCCGGACCTGCCGGCGGGAGGGACTGGGGCACAGGGCTTTGGGGGCTTTGGGGCGCCCCCCTTTTCCCCCGGATTTCCTTGCTTTTCAGGGGGATCTGTGCTACACTGAAAGGATCCTTAGGGCGGCCTCCCCCGGGAGGCCCCGGCAGAAGGGAGGGAATGTATGAAAGCATCTCTGCAAAAGCCGGTTGCCCTGATTCTGGCCATGATTCTCTGTGTGCAGCTGCTGCCCCTGTCCGGGGTGGCGGCCCCCTCCGCCCAGGGGCCTCCCCAGGCCGCCTCCGGGACGGTGGACGCCAGGCACTTCTCCTTCTCCCGGATGACGGCCAACGAGGCCGTGGAGCAGGAGCACTTTGACAGCTATGAGGACCTGGCCAGGGCATACCCCTCAGCCGCCGGCTGGACCCATCTGGAGGGGGGCGACCTCTACGGGGAGGACGGGAAGACCATCCGGGAGGGACTCTTTCCGGAGATCCCCGGCTGCCGGGTCAGCTCGGTGCGCATCCACGACACCCGCATCGCCCAGCTGGGCAGCACATCGGCGGAGGGCACGGACTACATCACCTTCTGCGCCGTCAGCGGCGGAGAGGTGATGAGCAGCATCGCCATCCCCGAGGCGGAGTACCGCAACGCCCCCATTGAGGTGCGCTACGTCCCCGCGGAACAGCCCATCTCCTACGAGGTCTTCCTCCGGGGGGAGGGGGGCAGGCTGGAGGCCCCGGATCCCGGGGATTCCCGCTTCGGCCTGGATGCCCTCTTCGGCAGCCGCCGGCCCCTGGAGACCACGGACCGCACCTTCGGCGTCAACGTCACCATCCCCGCGGGGTACATCGGGAGAGTCTATCTGGGGGACACCCCCGCCTCCGGGGCCTTTGCCGCCACCGGGGCCAATGAGGTCTTCCCCCAGGAGAGGGGCTACGGCCCCTATCCCCTGGGCATGGATCCCCAGTACGAGCTCTCTGACTACAACTCCCTGGGGCCAAACGCCATTACGGTGAAGGAGGGCTCGGACACCCCCGGCAGGTACATGCTCAGCGGCAGCTACCGCTCCGGGGAGGGGGTCACCGCTCCCCAGACCGTCCATCTGGAACTGGAGAAGCGCAGCACCCTCTCCTTCACCGCCTCCCTCTGGGGCAGCATGCACTCCGGCAACGGGGTGCTGTCCCGGGGCAAGATCCAGGCCGCCAGCTTCACCACAGATGACCCCGCCGCCATGGGGGGCGTCACCTGGGACACCACCGCCCCTACGGATGCTGAGGGCAAGGCCAGCTTCACCTGGAACTTCGTGCTCTACGGCACCGGAGTCCACTACGAGCTGCGCTCCCTGCAGATCAACGGGGCGGAGGTGGAGATCCCCTTTGTGAACAACCCCAACCCCAACTGGAGCAATGAGAGCGACCCGGTGACCAAGGAGACGGTGCTCCCCTCCGGGGCGGTGGTGCGCATCACCGCCAGGCTCATCAACGCCACCCAGCGCCAGTACACCCTGGAGGTGCTGGGGGCCGCCCGGGATGTGGTCATCACCGGAGGCTCCCTCACCAACGACGCCTGGGAGAACAAGGAGATCATCTTCGCCACCCAGTTCGGGGCCCAGGTCCAGGCCTTCCGCTCCAACGTGGCGGACGGCAACCGCACCGGCATGTGGGACACCATGCTGCCGGGCAAGGCCCTGAACACCGGGGGCCGGAACAACTACACCGGCACCGCCTTCAACTCCTACGGCTTCCGCTATGCCATCACCGGCGCCAGCGAGACCAGCCCCTCCCTGACGGGCAACGTCCGCTTCCGCCTGGAGGAGGGCTACTGCTTCCCCGGGGACAGCCCTGCGGGCACCGTCCAGGCCCCGGTGATCACCCTGCGGGACTGGCAGGAGACGGTGCTTCAGTCCTCCGCCCCCGCCTCTTCGGACACCACCCCCCTGCCGGTGCTGGGGCCGGATGACCAGGGCTGGTACTATGTGACACTGCCCCTTCCGGAGGGAGCCGGCTACTCCTCCAAGCGCAACTGCTTCCTGGTGGACGTGCGGGCGGAGCTGGAACAGTACCTGGTGATCTACCAGGACGGGGTGGACGCGGGGTCCGCCCTCAACCCGGCGGTCACCAGCCCGGTGACGGACATGCCGGTCTACCCGGATGCCCCCCAGGACGGGGCAGGCCGGGTGCTGGACACCGCCCGGGGCAACTACTACGCGGTGGTGGCCGGAGCCGGGGACTACAGCGGAGGGGGCGGCAGTGACGAGATCACCGTCAGCAGCAGCACCCCCAAGTCCATTGGGGACCACGGGGGCACCTTCCGGGGCTGGGTGGTCACCGACCGCGCCGGCACCCCTCTGGCCTTCCTGGAGGGGGTCCTTCAGACGGATGACCAGGGCAACCCCCTTCCCGCAGATGACGAGAGCCAGTACCGCATCGTGGCCCCGGCGGAGCAGCTGCGCCTGCCGGAGCTGCTGGGGGCCTCCGCCCTCTACGACAGCGCCGCCCACCGCCGGGCCATCTACCTCACCGCCTGGTGGGAGGCCTCTGCGGACCCCTTCACCTACTTTGTCACCCTGAACTATAAAGACGAAAACGGCAACGAACACAGAAGGGTCCCCTGGGAGGGCCACACCGTCACCTTTACGGACCGGCGCCCGGGCCAGGGAGAGGCCCTGCTGCCGGAACACAACCCCAGTGAATTCCATGCCGGGGACGCCTACGTGAGCCGCAACGACAGCTATTTCAAGCTGGACGACTCCGCCGGCCTGCCGGTGATCCTGGATCCGGACTCCAGCGCCATCCGCTCCTTCCTGGATCCCGGGGCCTTCGGCCGCTGGTTCCGGCTGGATGACAGCGCAAACCACAACTACTTCTGGGCTCCCGTCCTTGACGGGGGCGAGGTGGACATCTGGTTCATCTCCAGCCTGGGGGCCCTCACCCTCCGGGAGACGGTCACCGCCGGCAGGGGCAATCCGGACCCGGACCAGGAGTTCTCCTTTGAGGTGACCTTCACCCTGCCGCCGGAGGACAACCCGGATACCGGCGGGGACGAGACAGCCTTCTTCCGTCACCAGGACGGCCTCTCCGCCATCTGCTACCGCTCCCCCCAGACCCCGGAGGGGGAACCCCTTTCCGGGGACCTGGATGAGCTGCGGGAGTACCTGCCCCTGGAGAACCTGGGAGGCGGCCGCTACCGCTGCACCCTGAGCCTGAAGGACGGCCAGATGGGCACCTTCCCCCTGCCGGAGGGGGCAACCTATGAGGTAAAGCCCCTGGAGCCCCCTCAGGGCTACATCCATGACCCCGCCTATGTGGAGGCGGAAAACGCTCCGGACAATCTCACCGGATCCATCACCGCCATGGAGCCCCGGGAGTCCCATATGCACCACGTGCCCCAGGGCCTGGATGTGCTGCTGGAGCAGGCCCCCCGCCAGGGGGATACCCAGGGGGCCTTCACCACCCAGCCCCTGACCCGGGGACCCCGGCAGGAGGTGGACTGGCGCATCACCGTACGAAACCGCAACCAGGACCGGGAAGTCACCGTCACCGTCCAGGACGTGGTGCCCCGGATTGAGGGCGGTCCCCAGCTGTACGTCTATCCCCAGACGGGGATGGAACCTGAGGGGACCGTTACGGACACCGTGCCGGGCACCGGTCCCCAGAGCGGGTACAACATGGCCGGCACCGTCACCTGGTCAGGAGTCAAACTGGACCCCGGCGAGAAGAAGACCTTCACCTTCCGGGCGGTGGTCCCCATTCTGGACCAGGCCGTCACCCTGGTGAACCAGGCCACGGTACAGGAGACCGGCGGAGACGGCCAGCCCGTCTCCTCCAACCCGGTGACCCTCCAGGCCTACCCCAGCTGGCTGCGCATCGCCAAGGAGGTCACCGCCGGGGGCACCCTCTCCACCGCCTCCCCTCCGGGGGGCTTCTCCTACACCCTGACACTTCAGGGGGAAAACCTTCCGGATTCTTTAGGCTATGCCCAGGGCCTGGCGGATGGCTATGAGGGCCTGGTGGCCCCCGGTGCCCCGGAGGGGGACAGCCTGCCCCTCACCGGAACGGATGGGGAAAAAACCGCCACCTTCACCCTGGACACGGGAGAGGCCATCACCCTGTGGGGCATTCCCCCCGGCACCCTTTACCGGGTGAGGGAGACCGCCGCAGAGGGCTATGAGCCCTCCTGGGGAATCTTCGGCCAGCAGCCCCAGCGGGGCAACGACACCGGAGAGCGCACCACCGCAGCTGCGGATTCCGCCGCCGGCACCCCCTCCGGGGACTGGCTGGTCTTCACCAACGAACTGCTGACCCGGGAGCTGACCGTAACCAACCGGGTAAAGGGGGATGAGGGCATTTCCATCCCCTTCCAGATCACCTTCCTGCCCCCCGCCCACGCCGGAGGATTCTTCGGCCAGGAAACCCCCGCAGTACTCTTCCGCCAGGAGGAGACCGGGGAGACCGTGAAGTACGACAGCTCAAACCTTGTGGCCCAGCCGGACGGCAGCTTCCGGGGGGAGTTCTCCCTGAAGGACGGGGAGGAGATCCGCTTCCTGCTGCCCTACGGCACCGGATATGAAGTGGTCTCCAATCCCCCGGCGGGCTACCGGGGGGAGGTCATTGAGGGGGCGGCCCAGGGGACCATCTCCAGTGTGGCGGACAACCGCTCCGGCTGGCTCCACACCCGCAGGCCCCTCACCATTTCCCTGCCCGAATTCACCAAGACCCTGGAGGGCCGGGCCCTGGAGCCGGGGGCCTTCACCTTCCGCATGACCGTCACCCCGGCTGAGGGCATCACCCCGGCTGAGGGCATCACCCCGGCGGAGCAGACCGTCACCAATGAGACCGGGGGCGCCATCCGCTTTCAGCCCCTTACCGTCACCGGACCCGGCACCTGGACCGCCACCGTGGAGGAGACCACCGGGGAAGGCAGCGGCATCAAACCGGACACCCACAAGGTCACCCTCACCTGGACCGTCACGGACAGCGGGGATGGCATCCTCACCGCCAGCGGGGGCACCCCGGAGGGGGACACGGTGTTCCGCAACTCCTATACGCCCCAGCCGGTGGCGGGAGAAATCCCGGTGCTGACCAAGCTTCTGGAGGGCGCAGACCTGCAGCCGGGACAGTTCACCTTCTCCCTCAGCGTCAGCGGAGATCCCCAGGGGGTGGAGCTGCCGCCACAGACGAAGGTTTCCAACGGCCCGGAGGGCACCATCACCTTTGAACCCCTGCGCTTTACCCGGGCGGGCCACTATGTGGCCACCATCCGGGAGGTTCTTCCGGACAGTCCGGACCCCCACATCCGCTACGACACCCGCTTTGTGCAGTACTATTTTGACGTCACGGACAAGGGGGACGGCACCCTGGCCGTCACCCGGCAGCGGCTGGACAGCAGCGACGGGGAGGAGTCCTTCACCTTTGTGAACCGCTGGGTGGACCGGCAGGTGGAGGTGACCCTGAAGGGCACCAAGGCCATCACCGGGCGGGACTGGGAGGACACCCTGGATGAGGGGGCCTACTCCTTCTGCCTCACCGGCCAGGGCGATGCCCCCATGCCGGAGGAGGCGGGTACGTCAGGGACCCTCTCCGTCTCCAACACCGGCACGGATATTCTCTTCCCCGCCCTGCGCTTTACGGCCCCCGGGGAGTACCGCTACACCTTGACCGAGGAACCCCCAGATGTGCCGGGCATCACCCCGGACCCCACGGAAATCTCCATCCTTGTCTCCGTCCGGGGGGAGGCGGGACAGCCTCTGGAGGCCACCGTCACCGCCACCCCGGAGAGCGCCTGGGACCCGGATACGGGCACCTTCCGCTTTACCAATACATATAAACCCCCGGCAACCGGCACCCTGGCACTGCACACCCGCACCGTAGGGGAACTGCCGCAGGATCCCTCGGATTCACGGGGGCCAAGGTTCACCTTTGAGCTGGACCTGATCGGGGGGCCGGAGGACAGCCTCACCATCACAGTGGAGGGCCAGGAGCAGACCCTGCCCCTGACCCCTGAGGGCAGCGGATACCGGGCCACCGTGCAGCTGTACGACGGCCAGACCGCCACCATTCCCCTGCCGGAGGGCACCATCTACCGGGTGCGGGAGCCCGCCCCGCCGGCGGGGCTGCAGGTGCAATCCAGCGGAACTGACGGCCGGATCCAGGGGGATACCCTGAGCGAAGCGGAGTTTGTCCACTACGCCAGCATCTCCTCTGAGCCCCTTACGGTCACCAAAAAACTGGAGGGCCGGGAGCTGCAGCAGGGGGAGTTCCTCTTTGAGCTCACCGCAGATGCCGGTGTGTCCCTCTCCGGGGACAGACTGGTCACCAACGGGCCGGACGGCAGCGTAAACTTCGGCACCCTCACCTTCCCCCGGCCGGGCACCTACCAGGTCACCATCCGGGAGCTGCCCGGGGACGACCCCCACATCCGCTACGACACCCACACCCTCACCGTCACCTACACCGTCTCCGGGGCCTCCGGGTCCTACACCGTCGCCGAACGGAGGGAGGGGGCCACCACATTTACCAACGTCTATGAGCCGGCGGTGGCCCAGGTGGTGCTGGAGGGCACCAAGGTCATTCAGGGCCGGGAGTGGGTCCCGGAGTGGGATGACAGCGCCTTCACCTTCCATCTCTCTCCCCTGGAGGACGCCCCCATGCCGGAGGGCACCGGGGCAGGGGGCACTCTGTCCGTCACCAACACCGGCACGGACATCCGCTTTCCCCCTCTCACCTTCCAGGCTGCAGGGGAGTATCAATATCTGATCCGGGAATCCCAGGAGCAGGCAATCCCCTTCCTCCAGCCGGACCCCCAAACCCTTCTGGCCACCGTCACCGTGAGGGACGACGGCCAGGGCACCCTCACCCCGGAGACCGCCATCAGCCCATACCCGGCGGACCCGGCGGCAACAGGGCCGGAGCCGGAGCACTTCACCTTCACCAACCGCTACCAGGTGGAGACCGGAACCCTCACCCTATCCAAGACCGTCACCGCCCAGGAGGGAATCACGCCCCCGGATTCCACCTTCTCCTTCCAGATGCACCTGGCCCGCACCAGGGGGGCGGGAGACATCCGGGATGAGCAGGGGCGCATCCCCTACCGCCATGTGCTGGCAGACGGCAGCGAGAGGGAGGGCTGGCTTCCCGTGGAGGCGGACGGCACCACCTTTGTGGGCACCCTGGAACTGAAGGCGGGAGAGTCCGCCATCTTCACCCTGGCCCATGGCACCCCCTACACGGTGAGCGAGCAGGACCTGGCGGGCTTCACCCCGGTGGAGCAGACCTGTTCCGGAGTCATTGACCGGGACAGCCCCAGCGTGGCAGCCTTTGAGAATCTCTATAAACCGGCTCAGGCCACGGTCTCCTTCCAGGGCAGGAAAGAGATAACCGGCAGACCCTGGGACACGGACCGGGACAGCGGCAGCTACACCTTCCAGCTGAGCCCCGCTGACGGCAGCACGGACACCCCCATGCCAGGCAAAACCGACGTCATAACCGTCACCAACCTGGACTCCGTCATCCGCTTCCCCGCCATCTCCTTTACTGAGGCTGGAACCTGGAGCTATGAGATCCGGGAGACCGCCGCAGATACGGAGCGCACCGGGCCCATGTCCATCAGCCCCCAGAGCATCTTCGCCACCGTCACCGTAACCAAGGGCCCGGGGGAGACCCTCACCGCCACCGTCTTCTACTCTACGGAGAAGGAGGCGGACAGCGGCACCGACAGCTTTACCTTCACCAACACCGCCACCGGGGGCCTCACCGTCACCAAGGAGGTGGAGGGCGAGGGGGCAGATTCTGAAACCCGGTTCCCCTTCACCCTGACCCTGAAAGACCAGGAGGGCCGGCCTGTCAGCCCGGAGGACAGGGGCCTCACCTTTACAGAGGGCACCGCATCCTTCTCCCTGGCAAAGGGTGAAACCGTCTCCCTGAAGGACCTGCCGGCGGGCATCACCTACACCATTGAGGAGCAGCCCACCGAGGGCTACACCTGCCAGAACCCAACCCGCAGCGGGACCATTCCCCCGGGAGAGACAATCACAGAGACATACCTCAACACCTTTGCCCCCAGGCAGGCCACCCTCACCTTAAGCAACACCATTGCGGATTTCACCTCCAGCCTGAGGGACCGGCAGTTCACCTTCCGTCTGACCCTCACCCCGCCGGAGGGCGCCAGCCTGGACCAGAGCCTCCTTCCGGGAGTCACCCAGAACCCGGAGGGCACCTGGAAGCTCACCCTGGTGCTGAAACACGGGGAGTCCCGGGAGCTGCCCCTTCCGGTGGGAACGGGCTATACCATCACGGAGACCCCCGCCGCCGGCTTTACGGCGGATGACCCCATCCGGGAGGGAACTGCAGAGGCCACCGGGGCCCTGGAGGAGTTTGTCAACCATTACACCCCCGGCTCCACCCAGCTGGTCCTCCACGGGACCAAGGTGCTGGTGGACCGGGAGGGAGAGCCGGTGGACCTGGTTCCCGAGTGGGACGAGGGCGCCTATGCCTTCACCCTGAGTACGGAGACACCCAACGCTCCCCTGCCGGAGACGGCCACCGTAACCGCCCTGGTACCGGAATCCGGCGAAACCTTAAGCATCACCTTCCCCGCCATCACCTTCACCGCCCCCGGGGAATACACCTATGAGATCCGGGAGGAATCCCAGACCCAGGTCCCCTTTATGAAGGCGGATCCCCAGGTGGTCACCGCCACCGTCACCGTGGCGGACGACTGGGCGGGAAATCTCACCGCCTCCGTCCGGTACAGCAGCACTGACCCGGATGCACCCGGGGACAGCTTCCGCTTCAGCAACATCTATGATCCGGAGATCGTACCCTTACACATTTCCAAGCGGGTTGAGGGTACCAATCCCATTCCCCAGCAGGAATTTTCCTTCCGCCTGCAGCTGAGCCGGGCCACGGGAGCCCGGGATCCCCGGGTGGAGGGGGGCATCCCCTACACCCTCCGGACTCCGGACGGCACCGTGACGGAACAGAATCTCACGGTGGACATACAGGACAGCTCCTTTGTGGGGGATCTGAAGCTGAAAGACGGAGAGACCGCCACCTTTGACATCGTCCGGGGGACCCCCTGGCGGGTGGATGAGATGGTCACCCAGAACTATCTGGCACAGAACTCCTCCCAGGAGGGGGTGGCCGACGAGGCAGATGGGAATGAGGCGGTCTTTGTCAACGAATACCAGCCGAAGTCCACCTCCCTGCGCCTGGAGGCCAGCAAGGAAATTAAGGACCGCCCCTGGTACAGCCCCATGGACAACGGAGCCTACATCTTCACCCTCACCGGTGAGGACAATGCCCCCATGCCGGATGGTTCCACAAATGGCACCTTCCCCACGGAAAACCG
>CAYXVN010000059.1:0-13497 GCA_964468565.1 uncultured Oscillospiraceae bacterium
CGTAGTCCCAGGTGTTGGCGAGGCCGCCGTAGATCTCGGAACCGGCGAAGATGAAGCCTCTGCCCTTGCAGAGATTGACGATCTTGTCCATGGTTTTTTCGGTGTTTTTCATGAAAATGGCGCTCCTATTCCTGGTCTCCGCTCCCGGCCGGAGCGGGAAGGGTTCCGGGTCGGGGCGCAAAAACGCCCCGAGACCGGTTCGGGTCTCAGGGCGAACAAAACGCATTGTCCGTGGTTCCACCTGAATTCGCGGCTGGCTGCCGCGCACTCTTCGTCCGTAACGGGGACTGCCGGCGGGGCATTTCCTCCCCGCACTCCAGGGTGCCTTCTCCCGTGCCCTCGGAGGATTTTCACCGGCCATCCTCTCTCTGAACTTCCCGGCAGCGGGGTACTGTTCCCTGTCAACGCTGTGTATGTGGGATTGTAAGCCCGGATCCGGCACATTGTCAAGGGGAAATTTCGCCGGAAGGGGGATTTTTTCAGGTACAGCGCTCCAGACCGGGGGAGCAGGGCTTGCGAAAGAAAACAGAGGCAGGCAGTGAGCCGGTCCGGGACGTGCCGGACCCCAGTGGGGAAAGGGGGGAAGGGTCTTCTGAAGGAGCGCATCCGCAGGGAGGGAGTCGTACAGGGCGGGGACATCCTCAGGGTGGACCGGTTTCTCAACCACCAGATGGACATCCGGCTGCTGGGGGAACTGGGGAAGGAGTTTGCCAGGCGGTTCGCCGGCCGCGGGGTGAACAGGATTCTCACCGTTGAGGCCTCCGGCATCGGGATTGCCTGCATGACGGCTCAGTTCTTCGACTGTCCGGTGGTGTCTGCCAAGAAGACAAAGACGAAGAACCTGGGCGGAGCGGTGTACACCTCCCGGGTGGTCTCCTGCACCCGCGGCGGTGTCTCCGATGTGGTGATCTCCAGGGAGGTTCTGGGGCCCCGGGACCGGGTGCTGCTCATTGACGATTTTCTGGCCAGCGGGGCGGCGATGGAGGGACTCATCCACCTGGTGGAACAGGCGGGAGCCTGCCTGGTAGGGGCCGGGGTGGTGGTGGAGAAGGCCTTCCAGCCGGGGGGAGCGCGGCTCCGGACCCGGGGGATCCGGGTGGAGGCCCTGGCCCGGGTACTCTCCATGAGTGAGGAGGGCGGTGTGGTCTTTGCAGACGACTGAGGCAGTCCCGGGAGACCTCTGCCGGGGAGGGGGGCTGCACTGCCCGGGGCGGATCCGGGGAGCCCGGCGCCGACAGGCGGAAGAAGCACCGGAAAACCGGCCAGCCACAGGGGAGAATCACAGGATTTTCCCGGAAACTGCAAAAAAAGCTGTCCGGAGCCGGCATCTTATGATATGATAGGGAGCACAGCCGCCGGAGCCGGCGGTCTCCGGAAAGGAAGGATAACTCATGACATCATCCATCGGGTTTATCGGCACCGGCAATATGGGCTCCATTCTGGCCCGCGCTGCGGTTCAGGGCATGCCGGAAGCTGCGTACTTCTTTGCAAATCACACTCCGGCCCGGGCGGAGGCCCTGGCGGCGGAACTGGGAACCGGGACGGTTACCACCAACCGGGCCATTGCCGCATCCTGTACCATGATCGTTCTGGGGGTAAAGCCCCAGGTTCTGCCGCAGGTTTTTGAGGAGATCCGGGGAAATCTCCAGGTCAGAGAGGACCGGTTCGTCCTGGTCAGCATGGCGGCGGGCATCTCCTGTGCCCGGATTCAGGAACTGGCGGGCATGTCCTGCCCGGTGATCCGCATCATGCCCAACACCCCCTGCTCCGTGGGAGCGGGCGTGGTGCAGGTGTGCGGGAAGGATGTGAGACAGGAGGAACTGGACGAGTTCTGCATCGGCATGAAGGCCGCCGGCATGCTGGATCAGGTGCCGGAGGGCTTCATTGACGCAGCCTGTGCCCTGTCCGGCTGCGGGCCGGCCTTTGTCAGTGTCTTTATTGACGCCCTGGCAGACGGGGCGGTTGCCTGCGGCCTGCCCCGGTCGAAGGCGCTGGCCTACGCCGCTCAGACCGTGGAGGGGACCGCCCGCCTGGTGCTGGAGAGCAGCAAGCACCCGGGTGTGCTGAAGGATGAGGTCACATCCCCCGGCGGAACGGCAGCTCAGGGGCTGCGGGCCCTGGAGAACCACGGTTTCCGGGCCGCCACCCTGGAGGCGGTGATCGCCTCCTATGAAAAGACGGTGCAGATGGGCAGGAAGAAGAGCATTCTGCCGGGGGGAGAGCTGTACCTGCATTAACTGTGGGAGGAGAGGATCACATTGCGGATCGTCATCAAAGTGGGCACCTCCACCCTCACCCACCACACCGGCCGGCTGAACATCCGCCGGGTGGAGAGTCTGGTGAAGGTCTTTTCCGATCTGAAAAACGCAGGCCATCAGCTGGTGCTGGTCTCTTCCGGCGCCATCGGCCTGGGAGTGGGAAAGCTGAATCTCCCCGGCCGCCCCGCGGACATGCCCACCAAACAGGCCGCCGCTGCCGTGGGACAGTGTGAGATGATGTACACCTACGACCAGCTCTTTGCCCGCTACAACCACGTGGCGGCCCAGGTGCTGCTCAACGGGGAGGACGTGCGGGATCCTCTGCGGCGGCTCAATCTGGAAAACACCCTGGGGCGGCTGCTGGAACTCAATGCCATCCCCATTGTAAACGAGAACGATGCCGTCGCCACGGACGAGGTGGGGGTGGATACCACCATCGGGGAAAACGACACCCTCTCCGCCATTGTGGCCACCCTGGTGGAGGCGGACCTGCTCATCATCCTCAGCGACATCGACGGCCTTTACACGGCGGATCCCCACCGGGATCCCCAGGCGAAGCTCATTCCGGAGGTGGAGGAAGTGACGCCGGAGGTGGAGGCTCTGGCGGGAGGCATCGGCAGCGCCCTGGCCTCCGGCGGCATGGCCACCAAGCTGAAGGCGGCCAAAATCGCAAACCGGGTGGGCTGCGACATGGTGCTGGCCAACGGCCAGAGGGAGGAACTGCTCTACGACATTGCCGCCGGCCTGCCGGTGGGCACCCGCTTCCGGGGACACCGGAGGGAGACGGAGGCTCCGGAGGACGGGAGACCCTGAAGAGGGATAAACCGGGCCCCCAGGGCTGCAGAGGCAGCAGCCGGAGGGCTCAGAACGGGAGGAGAGGGAATCGTGACTGTGATGGAACTGCTGACCAGGGCCAACGGGGCGAAGGGCGCCATGGCTCTGGCGGATACGCAGACCAAGAACCGGGCTCTGCTGGCCATGGCAGATGCCCTGATCTGCAGCCAGGAGGCCATTCTGGAGGCCAACCGGCTGGACATGGAGGCGGCAAAGGGAACCATGTCGGAGGTGATGCTGGACCGGCTGGCGCTGAGCCCGACCCGGATTGCCGGCATGGCGGAGGGAATCCGCCAGGTGGCAGCCCTTCCGGACCCGGTGGGGGCGGTGCTGGCCCGGGTGGAGCGGCCCAACGGCCTGATCATCCGGCGCACGGCGGTCCCCATGGGGGTCATCGCCATTATCTATGAGAGCCGTCCCAACGTGACCTCGGATGCGGCGGCTCTGGCCCTGAAGGCGGGCTCCGCCTGCGTTCTGCGGGGCGGCAGGGAGGCCCACCGCTCTGCCACGGCCATCGTGGAGGCGCTGCGCCAGGGACTGGCCGCAGCGGGGCTGCCCCAGGATGCCCTGGGGCTGGTGGAGGACACCTCCCGGGATTCCGCCAATGCCCTGATGACCGCCCGGGGTCTGGTGGATCTGCTGATCCCCCGGGGGGGAGCAGGACTCATCCGGGCCTGTGTGGACCATGCCACCGTGCCCGTGCTGGAGACCGGTACCGGCATCTGTCACATCTACGTGGACCGGGAGGCGGACCAGGACATGGCCCTGGACATTCTGGAGAACGCCAAGTGCTCCCGTCCCTCCGTGTGCAACGCGGCGGAAGTGTGCCTGGTCCACAGGGACATTGCCGGGGAGTTTCTGCCCAGATTCCGTCGGCGCATGACTCTGGAGCGGACGGCTTCGGGGAAGGTCCCCGTGGAACTGCGCCTGGACGAGGCGGCCGCCGCCCTCATCCCGGGGACTCCCGCCGGTCCCCGGGACTTTGACACGGAGTTTCTCGACTATGTGATGGCCGTTCATGTTGTGGACAGCCTGGAGGAGGCCATCTCCCACATTGCCGCCCACTCCACCCACCACAGCGATGCCATCATCACCGCCTCGGAGGAGAGGGCCCGGGCCTTTCTGGCCCAGGTGGACTCCGCGGCGGTCTACTGGAACTGCTCCACCCGCTTTACGGACGGAGGGGAGTTCGGACTGGGGTGCGAAATGGGCATCTCCACCCAGAAGCTCCACGCCAGAGGTCCTCTGGGTCTGCAGGAACTGTGTACCTTCAAGTATGTGGTGGAGGGAAACGGACAGATCCGCTGACCGGCAGTGTACCGGAGCTGCAGCAGGCCCTGCAGCTCCGGCTGTCGGAGTGAAAGGGGGAGTCCGGGATGGCGGTCAGCCGCAGCATGTGTGAGTACCAGGACCTGACCTGGGACCTTCTGCGCTCGGAAGAGGTGTGCAGCATGGGCCAGTGGCGGCACCACGGCCGGGTCACCTGTCTGGACCACTGTGTTCTGGTGAGCTACCTCTCCTTTCGGGCCGCCAGGGCCCTCCATCTGGACGCCCGGGCGGCGGCCCGGGGCGGTCTGCTCCACGATCTGTACCTGTACGACCCCAGGACCAGGTCGCCCCTGAGGCAGTGTCTGACCCACGGGGGCATTGCGGCGGACAACGCCTCCAGGCTGACGGATCTGTCGAAAAAGGAGCGCAATATCATCCTTTCCCACATGTGGCCCCTGGGGTTTGTGCTTCCCGGATCCCCGGAGGCCTGGCTGGTGGATCTGGTGGATGATCTGTGTACCGGTCTGGAGTACGGCCACCTCTGCCGGCCCGACCGGCTGCGGAAGAGGCTGGGTGTAAAGGGAAAGGAACTGCTGGAGGAAAAATAGAAGCTCTGTGCCCGGAACCGGGGTATTTTGTGCATATGGTCCGGAATTCTGCAGACTGCCCTGGGATTCCAGGGGGAAGGGCGGATTTTCTGAAAGAAAATTTCTTTCCGGGGGCACAAAACGCAAAATTTCTCTTGCAAGATGGTCTTTTTCCTGATAGTATGCGGGGGTAAGATTCCAGGCTCCGGTCGGAGCGGAGACCGGGAAGACCTGAACTGACAGGAAGGACAGAGATGCTGTGATGGAAGATCATTCCGCCGCCCTGGCGGCCAAACGAAAAGCGCTGCTGGAGTCCGGGGTTGACATGCTGGACCCGGCTGCCGTATATGTGGAGGACACCGTGACGGTGGGAGCGGGAACCATGCTTCTGCCGGGAACCATCCTCCGCGGGAAGACCACAGTCGGCAGGGACTGTACCATCGGGCCCAACGTGATGCTGACCGACTGCACCGTGGAGGAGGACTGTGTCATCAACACCGCCCAGTGCGAGAAGAGCATCATCCGTTCCCACTGTGAGATCGGACCCTATACCCATATACGTCCGGACTGTGACGTGGGCGAGGGCTCCCGGATCGGTGCCTTCGTTCAGCTGAAGAACTCCAGGCTGGGAAAGGGCACCAGGATGGCCCATCTGACCTATGTGGGAGACAGCGATGTGGGGGACGACTGCAACTTCGGCTGCGGAACCGTCACCTGCAATTACGACGGGTTCAAAAAGTCCCGCACCACCATCGGCAATGAGGTTTTCATCGGGTGCAACACCAACTTCATTGCCCCGGTCACCGTAGGCGACGGAGCCTTCATTGCCGCCGCGACAACGGTGACCAAAGATGTCCCGCCGGACGCCCTGGCCCTGGGACGTGCCCATCAGGTGGTCCGGGAGGGATGGGCGGAGGTCAACCGCAGGGAAAAAGAGAAGAAGTAAACCGACCGCGTTGAAACCAAAACAAGGAGGGGCGGTCGGAAGAAGACCGCCCCGACCATAAGGATCGGGAGGATCTGACATGCTTGCACAGAAAGGTATCAAAATTTTCACGGGCAGTTCCAACCCCCAGCTGGCGAAGGACATCTGCAAGGAACTGGGTATCCCTCTGGGAACCAGCGAAGTGGGCG
Organism: uncultured Oscillospiraceae bacterium; assembly: GCA_964468565.1. Lineage (GTDB taxonomy): Bacteria > Bacillota > Clostridia > Oscillospirales > Oscillospiraceae > Lawsonibacter. The sequence continues at coordinate 6,083 of CAYXVN010000059.1, forward strand.
CCTTCTCCGACGGGGAGAACTACGCTTCCATGTATGAGACGGTCCGTGGCTCGGACGTCTTCGTTGTCCAGTCCACCTGCGCCTTCCAGAAGGACGGCAAGGACGGGTCGGTGAACGACGCGCTGATGGAACTGCTCATCATGATCGATGCGCTGAAGCGGGCCTCTGCCGGCCGGATCACTGCCGTCATCCCCTATTTCGGCTATGCCCGTCAGGACCGCAAGACCAAGCCCCGGGACCCCATCTCTGCCAAGCTGGTGGCAAATCTCATCACCACCGCCGGTGCCGACCGGGTGCTGACCATGGACCTTCATGCCAATCAGATTCAGGGCTTCTTCGACATCCCCGTTGATAACCTGCTGGGTTCTCCCATCTTTGTCCAGTACATGACCATGAAGTTCGCCGCCGTCCACGACGAAACCATCGTGGTCTCCCCCGATGTGGGCTCCGTCACCCGGGCCCGCGCCTTTGCGCAGAAACTGAACATGCCCCTGGCGATTGTGGACAAGCGCCGCCAGAAGGCCAACTCCTCGGAGGTCATGAACATCATCGGCGACGTGAAGGACATGCACGTCATTCTGCTGGATGATATGGTGGACACCGGCGGCTCCCTGTGCCACGCCGCAAAGGCGCTGGTGGAGCTGGGCGGTGCCCGGGACGTGACGGCCTGCGCCACCCACGGGGTCCTCTCCGGACAGTCCGTCCGCCTCATTGAGGAGAGCTGCATCGATCAGGTGGTGTTCCTGGATACCATTCCCCCCAGGAGCGGTGTCAGCAGCACCAAGATCCGCTACATCTCGGTGGCCCACATGTTTGCCGAGGCCATCAGTCACATTTATATGGAGACCTCCGTGTCTCCCCTGTTTCTGTAAACAGTGCTGTGCCCAGAAAGGGGCGGGTAGCCTTACCCGTCCCCCTTTGGGCGTTCCGGAAGGGAGGAAATCATGCTCTTTGGAAAGCCCGCCGGGGTCACCTGGCTGCTGGTCTGTCTGGGCAATCCGGGGGATCGGTATGAGAACACCCGCCATAATGTGGGCTGGATGGTGGCAGACGAGGTGGCGGAGCGCTGTGGCGCGCCGATCCAGAGACTGAAATTCAGGGCCCTGACCAATGTGCTCACCATTTCCGGAGAAAAGGTATTCATCATGAAGCCGGTGACCTACATGAACCTCTCCGGGGAGGCGGTGCGCCCGGCAGCGGATTTCTATCACATCCCCCCGGACCATGTTCTGGTGGTCTCCGATGACGTGGCCCTGGCGCCGGGCCGGCTGCGGGTGCGCCGTGGGGGCTCTGCAGGAGGGCACAACGGACTGAAAAACATCATTCAGCACCTGGGAACCGACCAGTTTCCCCGGATCCGGGTGGGTGTGGGGGCAAAACCCCATCCGGATTACGACATGGTGGACTGGGTTCTGGGAACGCCCCAGGGAGAGGACCGGAAGGCCATTGAAGAGGGGGTCCGGAGAGCAGCGGACGCCATTGAATGCCTGGTCGGTGAGGGCGTGGACCAGGCCATGAACCGGTTTAATCATTGAGACGGGCAGGAGAAGGGGACAGTTCTCTTCCTGGGAAGGCCCGTTGCGGTTTTTCGGGGTGCGGCAGGCACAGTGCGCCCTGCTGCGCCCACATCTTCCAGAATCTGTAAGCGAGGACAGTGTAAATGAAGCTTTTGACCTACGCACTTCAGCGGCTTCCGGAATTTCAGGGGCTGCTGGAAAGTCTGAAACGGGGTCTGTGCCCCATTGCGGTAACCGGTCTGGCAGCGGTTCACCGGGCCCATTTTGCGGGAGCCATCCGTCTGATGACCGGACGCCCGGTGGTGTGTGTGGTTGCGGATGAGACCGAAGGCGAGAAGATGGTACGGGATCTGGAGACCTTTACCGAAGAGACCGTTCCCCTGCTGGCAACCCGGAGCTTTTCCTTCTTCACCGGCGCCACGGTATCCCACGGCTGGGAGCACCGGCGTCTGGATCTGATGAACCGCCTGATGCGGGGAGAAATCCCGGTACTGGTGGCCACGGTGGAGGGTCTGCTGCAGCGGACCATGCCCCCTGGGGTTCTCCAGCGCAGCACCCGGGAGATCAGGGTGGGAGACACCTGGGACATGAATGAGCTGACGGATGCTCTGGTGATTTCGGGGTATTCCCGCTGCGAACAGGTGGAGGGCAAGGGTCAGTTTGCGGTGCGGGGCGGTATTCTGGATGTGTTTCCCCCCAACCTGGAGAAGCCGGTACGGGTGGAGTTCTTCGGGGATGAAGTGGACACCATGGGAATCTTTGACCCGGACAGTCAGCGGCGCATGGAGAACATCTCCAGTGTGGTGCTTCTCCCTGCCCGGGAGGTGCTGCCCCATATGGCACCGGAGGGGGCCGCCGGTCTGGAGCGGCGCATGAAGCGCATGGCGTCCCGGGCTCTGCGGGATGGAAATGGGGATCTGGAGTCCACCCTGCGCCAGGACATGGAGGCCCTGCGCACCGGTACCCTCAGTTCCACGGACCGGTATCTCCCCCTGATCTATCCGGAGATGGCCACGGCGGCGGATTTCATGCCCCGGGATACCGTGGTGGCCTTCTTTGAATCCTCCCGTATCGGGGAGCGGGCCCGGACCTGGCAGTGGCAGGCGGAGGAGGACGTGAAGGCCCTGCTGGAGCGGGGTCAGCTGGATGGCTCCTGCTGGGAGATGAACCGCACCTACCCCCAGCTGATTTCCGTTCTGGAGCGACGTGCCATCGTCTATCTGGACGCCTTCAGCCGTGCCGGCTATCCGTCCCAGCCCAGGGATGCCCTCAGTGTGACGGCCAAGCAGCTGCCGGCCTCGGGCAACAGCCCGGATGCGGCGGCCCAGGATCTGGAGCACTATCAGAAGAGCGGGTTCTCCTCCATCATGCTGGCCTCCGGGGAGCAGCACGCACTGGACATGCAGACCCAGCTGCGGGAGCGGAACATCAAGTCGGCGGTGGAGTTTCATATGAAGGCCATGCCCCCGGCCGGAGCGGTGCAGATCACGGTGGGGGGTCTCTCCGCCGGGATGGAATACCCCACCATCCGGCTGGCGGTGCTGACGGAGGGGGAGCGCAGCGCACCCCACCGGCAGAGGAGCCGGAAGGAGTCCAGCAGCCGTCAGCGGCTGAAGTCCTATGCGGATCTGGTCCCCGGGGACCTGGTGATCCACGAGCACCATGGCCTGGGACGCTATGTGGGCATGGTGAAGATGCAGGTGGACGGGGTGCAGAAGGACTACGTGAAGCTGGCCTACGCCGGCACCGATGTGCTCTATGTTCCCGCCACCCAGCTGGACCTGATCTCCAAATACATCGGCGGCGGAGAGGACAACAGTACCCGCAGACTCAACCGTCTGGGCGGACAGGAGTGGGAGAAGGCCAAGAGCAAGGCGAAAAAGGCTGTGCAGGACATGGCGAAGGAGCTGGTAAAGCTCTACGCCCAGCGTCAGCACCAGCCCGGTTACGCCTTTTCCCCGGACAACGAGTGGCAGCGGGAGTTTGAGAACTCCTTTGAATATACGGAGACGGATGACCAGCTGCGGGCCACAAAGGAGATCAAGCACGACATGGAACTGCCCCGTCCCATGGACCGCCTGCTCTGCGGTGACGTGGGCTACGGAAAGACGGAAGTGGCCTTCCGGGCGGTGATGAAGTGCATTCTGGACGGCAAGCAGGCCGCCATTCTGGCCCCCACCACGGTTCTGGCCCGTCAGCACTATCTGACGGCGGTTCACCGCTTTCAGAACTTCCCCGTGAACATTGACGTGCTCTCCCGGTTCCGGACAGGAGCCCAGACACGGGACGTGCTGAAGAGACTCCGGGAGGGCAAGATCGATCTGCTGGTGGGGACCCACCGTCTGTTCAACAAGGACGTGGTCTTCAAGGATCTGGGGCTGCTGGTCATCGACGAGGAGCAGCGCTTCGGCGTGGCCCATAAGGAGCGGCTGAAGGAGACCTACAACCAGGTGGATGTTCTGACCCTCTCCGCCACCCCCATTCCCCGTACCCTCAACATGGCGATGTCGGGAATCCGGGACATGTCGGTTCTGGAGGAGCCGCCGGCGGACCGGCAGCCGGTACAGACCTATGTGCTGGAGCACGACTGGGGCGTGGTGGCGGACGCCATGCGGCGGGAGCTGGAGCGGGGCGGACAGGTGTTCTACCTCTACAACCGGGTGGAGACCATCAGCCGCTGTGCCGCCGTCATCCAGGCCATGCTGGGGGAGGACGCCATTGTGGCCATCGCCCACGGACGCATGGGACAGGACGAGATCGATGAGGTCATGAGCCGCATGACGGACGGGGAGATCAACATTCTGGTGTGTACCACCATCATCGAGACCGGCATCGACCTGCCCAACGTCAATACCCTGATCATCGAGGATGCGGACCGGCTGGGTCTGGCCCAGCTCCATCAGATCCGGGGCCGTGTGGGCCGCTCCAGCCGCCGGGCCTTCGCCTACTTCACCTACCGCAAGGGGAAGATCCTCTCCGAGGTGTCCGAGAAGCGCCTGGCGGCCATTCGGGAGTATGCGGAGTTCGGGTCCGGCTTCAAGATTGCCATGCGGGATCTGGAGATCCGGGGCGCAGGCAACCTGCTGGGGCCGGAACAGAGCGGATTCCTCCTGTCGGTGGGTTACGACATGTATCTGAAGATGCTGGAGGAGGCGGTGATCACCGAGCAGGGTCTGACTCCGCCCAAGGAGGAGGAGTGCGGCGCCAACCTGACAGTTCCCGCCTCCGTTCCGGAGAACTACGTGCCCTCGGCGGAGCAGCGCATGGATCTCTACCGGCGCATTGCCGCCCTGCGCACCGAGGATGACGCCGATGAGCTGGTGGACGAACTGATAGACCGCTATGGGGATCCCCCCAGGACGGTGAACAACCTGATCGCCATTGCGCTGCTGCGGGCAGATGCCGCGGGCTGCGGGTTCACCGACATCGACCAGCGGCGGGGAGTCCTGACCATGAAGGCGGACAAATTCAACCTGAAGCAGGTCTCCAGGATGATGAGCCTGGACCGCTACCAGGGCAGGATGACCTTCAATGCCGGAGAGGAGCCCAGCATCTCCTATCGGCTGGACCGCTACGAAGATCCCCTGAAGGTGGCGGAAAAGATCGTGAGGGACTACAAAGCCGGTTGAGGCTTTGCAGGACCATACTGTCGTAACGGACCGGGTGATCCCGGATGCAGAAAAGAGGTTTTGGTCAAGATGAAACGAATTCTGGCGGCCTGCCTGGCTCTGGCCATGGCTGCAGCCATGCTGAGCGGCTGCGGAGGAGGGGGGTCCTCGTCCGGAGGTTCCAGCGTCTCCGGTTCTTCCGGTTCCTCCGGCGCTTCAGCCTCCACCTCCGGTTCCGGATCCGGGTCCGGGTCCGGATCCGGTTCCTCCAGCGAGATGGAGACGGTGGATCTGTCCACGGTCAGCGATCCCTTCCTGTATACCACCGGCATGAAGGGGGATACCGTGGTTGCCACGGCGGGAGGCCACGATATCACCCTGGATGTGCTGTGCTACTGGCTGAACAGCCAGATCAGCAGCATGGCATCCCAGTACATGGCCTATGGCATGGACATCCCCTGGGATACCGAGGTGGATGAGGAGGGCACCACCTTCCGGGACTATACCATGCAGGCGGCCCTGGAGGGGGCGGCCCTGTATGAGATTCTGCCCGAGAAGGGGAAGGAAGTGGGCCTCAGCGCAGATGAGAGCGTGGAGCAGCAGATGCGGGAATCCCACCAGCAGCTGGCGGATACCCTGAAGGATGAGACCCTGCTCAACCACTACTACTGGCTGGCCATGGCCTCCTACGACACCCTGGAGAGCATGTATGAGGCGGGGCAGTTCGGCTCGGACCTGCAGGAGCACTATTTCGGGGAGAACAGCGACGGCTATCCCACGGATGAAGAGGCGCTGGACTACGGCGATAACGAGATCGGATACTACAAGGTCAAGCACATTCTCCTCTCCACAGTGGATACGGATACCGGCGAGGCCCTGGACGAGACTGCCAAGGCGGAGAAGAAGACCCAGGCGGAGGACCTGCTCCAGCAGCTGCGGGAGGCGGAGGACCCTGTCACCCTCTTCGATGAGCTGATGAATGAGTACAGCGAAGATCCGGGCCTGGCCTCCTACCCGGAGGGCTATGATGCCACCACCGGCGAAATGTATCCCGAATTCGAGGAGGCCTCCAAGGCCCTGGAAGTGGGGGAGATCAGCGATATCGTGGAGAGCAGCAGCGGCTATCACATCATTCTCCGCCTGCCCCCCGATGTGGAGCTGCTGCGCTCGGAACTGGTCGGCGCAAAGATGACCGATCTCACCGATCAGTGGCTGGAGGAAGCGGACATTCAGACCAACGAGCAGTACGAGAAGCTGGACCCTGAGGCCTTCTGGGATAAGGCCATGGTGCTCCAGCAGTCGGTTTACGAGGAGCTGATGCCCGTGATGAGCGAGGCCTCCAGCAGTGCCGGCGGTTCTGCCTCCGGCTCCGGTTCGGATTCCGGTGCCGGTTCCAGCTCCGCATCCTCATCGTCCTCATCCTCTTCCGGCTCCCAGAGCTGACCGGGTCTCCCGGAGGGGAACAGACCGCTCCCGAATCCGTCTGGCGGGTCCGGGAGCGGATTTCCTCTGCCGGTCTGGGAGGACCGGCGGCACTGCAGCCGGGGTGCAGATTTCCTGGGGAGGGACTTCCGGCCCGGGGCCGGCGTTCCGGATCCGGTTCTCCCGGCTGCCGCAGGAGGCCGGGGAGCCTCTCTCCGGTGGGACGTGGGCCACCGGGAGCAGCTCCGGCAGGGATTCGGCCGTTTCACCCCCCGAAAGGGGACCTGCAGGACAGGAGGCGGGTGCTCTGGCCAGGTGTATCTGAACCGGTCCGATGGGCTCCGGGCAGGCAGACAGCGAGAAAATCCCCGGGAGGACACAAGATATTGTGGTGGCAGGGAAGAGAGGACAGAAGATGTAGGGAGAAGAAAGAAAGCAAAAAAGTTGCGAAAAATGTGAAAAAAGCAGTTGACAGCGGGGTTTTCATCTGATAGTATATGCGGGTGCCGCAAGGCAGGGAGCACCTGCCTCCCGGCAGCGGAAGCCAGGGGCTGAAGGGAGACAGCTGGGGAGAGCGGGTCCCTCCGGTGCCGGCGGAGGCTGGGGAGGCGAGGGATTTCCAGGGCTGCGGGGGGTCAGGAAAAAAAGTTTCGATTTTCGAAAAAAAGTTCTTGACAGGCCCCGGGACCTGTGATAGAATACCAAAGCTGCCGAAAAGCGGCGGGGCGTGCGAGGCCCGGCGGGTTCCTGCTGAGACTTCAGCGGGAGGTAGCCTGGCGGAGCGGAGCAGCCCGGAATTGCTGCGAGACAATCGCGGTGTGCACCTTGTAAATTAAACAACGTGACAAACGAGAAGCACCAGAAGGTG
>CAYXVN010000060.1:0-2123 GCA_964468565.1 uncultured Oscillospiraceae bacterium
GGTTCTTTCTATGAGCACGAGTTTTATCCGGTGGAGGAGCCTATGGACGAGGACTGCCTCTACCTCAATGTGTGGACCCCGGCCCGGAGCAGGGAGGAGAAGCTGCCGGTTCTGTTCTGGGTCCACGGCGGGGCCTTCCTCACCGGTTACGGTCATTCTGCCCACTTTGACGGAGAGCACTTTGCCCGTCAGGGTGTGATTCTGGTTACCATCAACTACCGTCTCAACATCTTCGGCTGGATGGTCCATCCGGAGCTGACGGCGGAGTCCGAACATCACGCATCCGGCAACTACGGCCTTCTGGATCAGATTGCCGCTTTGGAGTGGACCCGGCGCAATATTGCTGCCTTCGGGGGAGACCCGGAGCGGATCACCATTGCCGGCCAGTCTGCCGGAGCCATGTGCATCCAGGCCCTGCTTACCACACCTCTCACAAGGGGGATGGTACGGGGGGCAATCATGCAGAGCGGCGGAGGCGTCACCCCTGTGCCGGACATGCGCTTTCCCCTTCTGGCTCAGGCTGAGGCGGAGACGGATCTCTCCCTGCTGGGGGTCCGGTCCATTCAGGAGGCCCGGCAGCTGAGCTGGCAGGAACTGCTGGAGCGGTGGGCCGCTTCCATGCCGAAACCCGGACTTCTGCGTACTCCGGTTCTGGATGGCTGGGTCCTGCCCCGCTCCCTGGATGAGGCAGCCAGGGCGGGGGACTACCGCCCCGTGCCCTGTCTTATGGGCTGCACGGCCAGGGAGGGCATTCCTGCAGCCCCCACCTTTTCCATCTGGAAGGAACTTCTGACTGCCGAGTACGGCGAGAAGGGGGCGGAGGAGTTCCTTGTCCTCCACGGCGGGGAGGCCGGCTTTGCGGAATACTCCCGGAAACACCATTTCACCGACCACTGCCGCGCTGCCGCGGAGGCCTGGGCGCTGCTCCACCAGCGGCAGGGAACCGGACCGGTTTATCTGTACTGCCTGAACCGGGATCTGCCAGGGGATGACATGGGCCCCTTCCACGCGGCGGATCTGTGGTATGTGTTTAAAACCTTCCTGCGTTCCTGGCGGCCCTGGACCGGTACGGATTACGAGCTGGCGGCAGCCTGCAACGGGTACTGGGCCCAGTTTGTCAGGACCGGCGCTCCCGGCAGAGCGGATCTGCCGGAGTGGACGCCCTATACGGCGGAAGATCCCAGAACCATGGAACTGGGGGAGCACATCGGCATGGTGAAGCTGAAGACGGAACCCAGGGTGGAATATCGAAAGAAGTTTCTCCTCGGCGGCTGAAGGCCCAGGGCCCTGCAGGTCAGAGCGGACCTTCCGGTAATGCTCCGGAAGGATGACCTGCAGGGAGACGGTCCTGGTGCCCCTCAGCCGCAGAGTCTGGACGGATGATCCCTCATGAACGGGCCGGGCCGCTTCCTCTGGAGGCGGCCCGGTTCCACATTCTCAGGGGGACAACAGCAGAAGGCCCCGGCTGTGCACCGGGGCCTTTAGCTGTGTGTGTTGAAAAAAGAGAAAAGAGAGAAAGGAGAGAATGTTCATCTGTTTCCTGATGCTATGAGGATACCGGAAAATTGCGACAAAACTTTGAAGGAAAAATGAACATTCTGAAAACATTTGCCCCCAGGTCTCCAGGGAGCCCGGGTCCGGGCAGCGGTCCGGTCCCCTGTCCCCCCTCCGGCAGAGGGGGAGGGGCTGTCCCCAGGGGAGGATGCGCTGGGGGGAGCAGCAAAAGGCCCCGGGTGTGCACCGGGGCCCTTGCCTGTGTGTTGAGAAAAGAGAGAAAGGAGAGAATGTTCGTCTGTTGTCCTGATATGATGAGGATACCGGAAAATTGCGACAAAATCTTGAAGGAAAAATGAACATTCTGAAAACATTTGCCGCCGAGCCGAGCCCGGAGGGAAGCCCGAAACCCTGGTACCCCCACCGGGGGGTTGAAGGAGGAGGGCTGGCTCCAGGGCAGGGGACCTCCCCGAGAACAGAAGAAGGCCCCGGGTGTGTACCGGGGCCTTCTGCCTGTGTGTGTTGAAAAAGAGGAGAGAGAAAGGAGAGAATGTTCATCTGTTGTCCTGATGCTATGAGGATACCGGAAAATTGCGACAAAATCTTGAAGGAAAAATGAACATTCTGAA
>CAYXVN010000060.1:2223-13299 GCA_964468565.1 uncultured Oscillospiraceae bacterium
GGATACCGGAAAATTGCGACAAAATCTTGAAGGAAAAATGAACATTCTGAAAACAATGACCGACAGGAGCCCCTGAGGATCCTGAATGGGGCATTATCTGGTACCCGCCCCGGAGACGGGGGGAACTATCTCAGAGACTCCCCTTCCCGATAGTGCCCACTCCCCTGAGGGTTGCCGGAGGGGATGAGGGAGGTCCCGGACCGGGGAAGGCAGGGGGATCAGCCGGGCATGTCCCTGTCCCCGTCGAAGATCAGCGCCTGGGGAGGGACGGGCTGTCCGGCGCTCCGAAGGGCCGGTGCACTGCAACAGGCAGGAGCCATCCTCTCCGGCCCTAAGGGGGAGCAGCCGGCACTCGGAGAGATACCGCTCTCCGTTTCACAGACTGGCTGAGGATCTGGCATCACCGGGTGGTGGCATCTGCCCGGAAGCCGATTGTCTGACCTGGAGGCAGCGGGGTAACGGTGCAGGCAGGGCGAACCGGCGGATGTCTTCTGGGGGGTGATGCAGGTCTGCTTTGTCTCAGCCTGGCAGGTTCCGTTCCTGCACGCCCTGGAGGGGGTGCCGTCTGAGCAGGTCCGGCTGGCTCTGTGTTCCCGGATACGGGAAGGGGACAGGGTTCAGCCATGGGGGGCACGGTGCCGGGAGTGGAAGAGCGGTGCTCCGGGGGCCGTCAGGTCCTGGAGGGGGGGATAGGCCGGCTGCCTGCGGGAGGGATCAGAGGGGCTTTCCCGGCAGGGATAATCTCCAGGAGGCAGTCCGGCAGCCCCGGAGGAGCCGGCCCCGGCGATGGGGGAGGCCGGGGGAAGGGGGAGATGCGGGATCGGCGGCGGTGCTCTGGCCACAAAAAAATCCTGCAGAGAAACTCTGCAGGATTGGTTCACCAGACAATGATGGGAGTAAAATGGCTCCGGCTGGTCAGGGTCTCAAAGATGGTTTTTGTGGCGCTATAGGGGGTGTTGATGCACCCGTGGGAACCGTCCGTCTTGTAGATTTCGCCCCCGTATGCGCTTCGTGTGGAGTCGTGGACGGCCACGCCGGTGGTGGTTAACCGGATAAAGTAGTTGCAGTGAACCGTGTAGTCCTCTCCGTGCATCCAGTGGTCTGTGTCCATCTGGGTGGTCCGGTAAAGTCCGGGCGGGGTCCTTCTTCCCGGCTTGCTGTCCAGGCCGGTGACCACATCGGTGCTTACCGTGCAGTTTCCGTTTACATAGAGCCACATGTGCTGGTTGGGAATGCTGATCTCCAGATAGGTGGACCCGATGTCGCTGGTACTGCCGTGGACACAGCCCTCACTGGACCAGGGAACCTCCAGCGGGGTCCCGTCGTTGGCGGACAGCTTGGCCATCAGGGAAGTGACCAGGTCCTCCTGATTCATCTTCCACCCGAAATAGTCGCAGTAGGTATTTCCTACGGTCTTCACGGTGATATCCGCTCCGGTGGAGGTGTGGAAGGCCCTGGGCTTTCCCGCCCAGTCATACTGGTCGGCAAGCCCCTTCACATAGGCGGCCACCTTATCCTGCACCGGGGCCATACCGGTCTCCGTCAGTTCGGCCAGGTTGAAGAGGTCCTCGTTGGATAGGGTCACCGTCTCACCGGCATCCAGATCCAGGACCAGATTCTGACTGAGATAGGCGTTGGCGTTGTCTCTGCAGGTGATGATGCCGGCGTCCTCTGCGTGAACCTTGGGCTGCACGTAGCAGTCCTGGGACACCTGCACCTGGGTGAGTCCCTGGCTGACGCTCTCCTTGATGGTCTTCTCCAGGATCTCATAGTCGATGATATTGCCGGGTTCCTCCGGGACGATTTCAAACAGGCCGTCTGCTTCGGACCGCTGCAGAAAGGCATCTTTCGGAGCCGTGGTGCCCTGGGTGAAGTTCAGCTCCTCCAGGCCGGTCTTCATTTTCTCTTCGTCGTAGACATAATCCGGGTTCAGAGCAAGGACCGTGGATTTCACCAGAGTGAGCGGCCAGACAAAGGGGTTGATTTTCTGAGCGGCAATTTTTTCGGTATTTGCATCCTGAATCCCAAGTTTCTCGAAGGAGAGGGTCTCTGCCTGATTGTCCGGAGGAATGAACGTTACCTCCCGCCCGGAGGTAGTCTGAGACAGCTCCTCGGCCACCTCTGTGGGAGTCTTCATGGCGACGAGCTGGGGTTTCCCCTCCGCCGGCTGCACATAGGTGCGGAACCCGAATCTTCCGCTGAACACCAGGGCACCCAGCAGATAGACGGTCAGCAGACAGGCGGCACTCAGCAGGAATATCTTTTTCTTCATAAGCCTCCTCATCTTTGCAGTCGTTCTTGTTCCGTCGGGATACTGAATCGCGCTCCATGGAAGCAGAAGGAAAGCCTGGTGCACAGCAGCTTCAGGTACAGGGACCCTCCGGGGCTGCAGCAGTCAGCTCTGTCTCAGGGCTCCCCAGGGGGAGTCCGTCACCTGCCCGCCTGCCGGTCTCAATGCCGCAGGGACCGGGGAAGGGGACAGGTTCTGCCATGCCCTCTTCCGGCGGACTGTTCCGGGGCGAATCCCCATCCGCGTTTCAGGGCTTCCCGTCCTTCGGCTGCGGTGCAGCGCAGCGTTTCGGACATGAAACCAGGGGGCATGGCGTTGTGACACATAATACAGAGGCAGGGACCTGCAGGGAGGGGGACCGCTCCCCCATTCCGGAGAGGGTCCGACCGGGGTGCTGAGGTGAGGGCTGGAGAATGGGCTTCCTTACCGAAGACGCCCGGCGGTTCGGAGACCACATCCGCTCTGCCGGGGGTGTCTCAGGGAAGGAAGGGCCGGAGCATCTCCTGTTCTCCGGTGGTGGAAAAGCTGCTGTCCCCGCCGGGTATGGCAACAGGATGGTCCCTTTGGACCGGAGTGATTTCGGCCTTCCGCTGAGTTTCCATGGATCTGTTCTTCATTATACACACGTTGGGGGAAAACGCAGCAGTTTCATGGGTGAAATCTTCAGATTCAGCACAATGAACAAATCAGAGCCTGCAGTTTTGTGAGTTCTGACGATTTTGCACACAAACGTGTCCCGCTGCCCACTGCGTGGAGAGATGGGAACTCCTTCCGGCCTTCTGCGACATCCGGAGGTCCGAAAGAGAGCGGGGGTATCCGGTCCTTGTGGGATTTCCCCGGAGGGGGTTTGGCAAGGGAGGGGGAGAATGGGCATGCCGCCCCCGGAGGAGGCGGCGGCATGGGCGGGAGGAACGGCCGGGTGTGCCCGGAGGGGGCAGTCCTCCTCTTCAGATCTGCTCTGCTTTTTCCCGTTCCCGGGCACAGAAGTAAAGGAAGAAGGCAATGGCCAGCAGATCCGCACAGCCGCCGGGGGAGAGGTTGCGCCGGGTGAAGGCCTGGTCCAGATCATCCAGGTCATCCCAGCTGGGGATGGGTCCCTCCAGTGCGGAGGCCGCCTGGGCGGCCCACTTCTGTCCCTCCAAACCGCCACGGGCGATGAGATTCGTATCGGTGACGCAGGCGATGAGCCGCACCAGGGCGGCGGTGCCCGCCTGTTCCAGGGTGGCGCCGGCCTCCAGGGCGGCCCGGAGGGCGGGAAGGGCGATGTGCCGGACAGCAGGCAGGCCATCCGCCAGTTCACCCCGGATGCCCCGCAGGCCCCGGCTTCGGTAGAGCTTCTGGCCGGTGGACCCGCCGCTGTCCGCCCGGATGGCGGTAAAGTCCTCCTCCACCGCCTGGCGGCACAGCCGGGAGCACTCCCGGAGGATGTCCTCCGTCCGGGGCCAGGGATTCTCCGGAGTCCACAGCCGGCCCGCCGCAGCGCAGACGGTCCCCAGGGAGAAGATGGCACCCTTGTGGGTGTTGACACCTCCCGTGGCGGCAAACATGGACCGCTCTGCCTCCATGCCGGCTCTGCGCAGCCGGTGGAAGGCCTTCTCCTCCGGCTGGGTGGCGGTTCTCTGTCCCAGGGAGACCGCATCCGAAAACCAGGGGAGCAGGGCGGTGGTGCTGTCCAGGAAGGTAAACAGGTCCATGTCCCGGTGGCTGCCGTTGCTCACCCGGTCCACCAGCCCCGGCTTGGGGGTGACGCACACCTCGTAGAGCAGGGCGTGAACCGCCTGGGCGGCGATGAGGCGGGTATCCCGGCGGGCGAAGTGATCTTCCATGATGCTCCAGGTCGCCTTCTGCAGTTGCTCCACGGTGTGCAGCCGGCGGGAGGCGCAGCCCTTTCCCGGGGCACCGCACACCAGGCAGGGTCTGGGGGGATGGCCCAGCTCCTCCCGGTCCAGTTTGAGGCCCCGGGGGTCAATCACATCCAGATCGAAGAGGCGGCCCAGGGCGTCCTCATCCTCCAGCTGGATGCAAAGGGCCTTGAGGGACAGTGGATCTGCACGGACGGCCAGGAGGGCCTCGCAGCCGGTGACCGCATCCTTCTCCTCCCGGTGCTCCAGAGGAAGACGGGCCTCCCGGAGGGCATCCTCCAGCCGGGAGAGTCCCTCCCGGAAGGTGCGGCGGATGACGGGGCTGTTCTTCACCGGTCCGGGGATGTTCAGGGAGAAGGAGACGAGGGGAAGGGTGTACTGTTCCAGCAGCTGCTCCTGACGGAACACCCGCTCTTCCCTGGCGTCCAGCATCTCCATCAGGGTGACTTCCCGTGGCATAAGGGGCTTCCTCCTTCCTGAATCCGTGAACTTTTCAAGCCGGATTCACCGGTTTGCGTAAAGATTGGGACAATTCCGGCTGAAATTGCCCAAACCAGGTGTGTCTTCACCGCTGAAGGTCAGAACCCGGCATACAATTACAGCTCCTGATTTGGCAGCCATCCGGTGATGTACTGCCTGGGATGCATGTCCACATAATAGAGGATAAATGATCCGGCGCCTTCAAAGCCGGACAGGGCCGGTATTCAGACGTACCAGGGTGCAGTGACCGGGCGTCGCATGTGTCCTGTCCTTAAAGACATGGCAGTTCGGTACCGGCCCGTTTCTGGTCCTGTGGGTTCCCGATGATGACTGAAGCACTTTGTACTCCCCATCCGCAGGGAGAGTGGCTCCGGGCATGATCCGGTCTCTGCGCCGATGCGCCGACAGAGAGCCGGATGTTTTGCAGCCTGAAGACGGTCCGTCCCGCTACCCCTGGCAACGTACACTTCCCCACTGTCAGCAGTCTGTTCTGCGGCCCTGTGCCAGTTGGATGGCTACGGGTCTCCCCTTCAGATCGTACCTGCGGTCATGTCTGGGGAACTGCCGGATTTCAAAGGCCCGGCTGTGAGGCTACACAGTGGCGGTCCGATGCTCCGGGATGGAGCAGGCGTATGACTGATGGGACCTTTCGATTCCCCGGTCGGCCCGGAATAAGCTGCCTTCCGGCAGGAGTTGCGCCAGTTCCCCGGTGAAGCTTGGGATGATCCGGTTCAGATGTGCGTCTGGAGAATCTGCCGGGCAGCCGGAGTAAGCCGGCCCTTGGGCCGCAGCCGGTGCAGGAACCTTACTTCCCGATTCCGGATCCCGATGCACCGTATCGGTTTTTGCACCCCGGAAGCTTCCGCTCCCAGACGCCGACTGTCAGGGTTTTGATCCTCTTCTGCTCCCTGCCGGGTAGGCACTGAGCGAACCGTGGTATGGAAGCGCCACAGGTACGAAGTTTTCGGTGGCCATATCCCGATGGGTCCGAAAACCCTGGGGTTTAAGGTCTCTGCTTCAGTAGTGAATGACATGGCCGCTGCGGCGGATGGCCTGGATGACCGGAGCGGCCTGGGGGGAGTGAAACCAGGTCCAGGTGGTCTCCGGCACCAGGGGGCGGATGTCCTCCAGACGTCCGTCGTGGATGAGGCTGCGCACCGTGCTGGCGCTGACCCCGGTTCCCCCGGCGGTGAGCCGGGGAACGATGACGCACTGAAGCCCCATGGCGGGAAGTTCCCGGGCCAGGATGGTGTTGTACAGACCGGTGACCTGGCTGGTGGGCTCCTCCCCCACGTAGCGGCTGGAGGCCCCCAGGGCCTCGGCGATGGAGCGGAAGAGGGCCAGATCCAAACGGGCGTGGCCCTCAATCACCGCTGCCTCATCCCGGAGAAAGTAGCTGGGAAAGGTGGCGGAGGAGATGAGGTAGGGTCCGCTGGCATGGCAGATCACATTGGGCAGGTCTGCGGTGCCCGCCTGTACCAGGTTCCAGCGCACGGAGAAGGGCACCAGGCTGGCGTCCTCCTCCAGAACAAAGAGGTGGACGGTGTCATTTTCCGAGGCGGCCTTCTCCACCAGAAAGCGGTGGCCCAGGGTAAAGGGGTTGGCGTTCATGACCACCACGGCACTCTTTCCCGGCCGGCGGGATGCCTCCAGGGCGGCACAGAAGTCCTGGAAGCCCCGGGGGCGGTTTTCCAGAAAGGAGAGGGTGTTTTCCACCCGGGCAATCTCCTGGAAGCCCAGATCCCGGAAAAAGCGCACGCTGGAGAGTTTGGTGTAGACAAACAGATGGAAGATTCCCCGCTCCCCCTCGTACTCCATAAGGCGGGTGACCACCTGATTGAGCAGTCCCTCCCCCTGGCGGCTGCGGTCCACGGCAAAGCAGCGCAGGGTGGGGCCGAAACAGCTGCCGGTGGCCACCAGTCTGCCCTCCGGGTCAAAGATACCGCAGGTGTAGTCCAGATTGCCGTCCCGGCGGATGCCCTCCTGCTGCAGCAGGGCGTCCACCTGCTTCCAGGCGGCCCGGTCCCAGGAGGGGATGGTTTCCAGGGTATCGCTCATGGGAACAGTCGCTCCTTTCGGAAAGGCCCCCAGCCCGCGCCGGCGGGCTGGGGGGTGTGGGGATTCAGTCTTTGCCGGGGTCGTAGGGCCGGATCTTGCGCACCACATCCAGAATGGTGCCGTCCCGGGCCTCCAGAATGGCCACCACCTGGTCCTCCCACTGCAGGTCATCCGGGCGGCCCACCAGGGAGTAGGCCTTCTCCTTCAGAGACTCGATGGTGACGTGGGGGATGCCGGCCCGGTCCAGGCACTCCACCAGGTCCGGACGCAGGGGGTTGACGGCGATGCCGTAGTCGGTGACAAGGACGTCCACACAGTCGCCGGGGGTGGTGACGGTGACCACATG
The DNA here is from genome assembly GCA_964468565.1 of uncultured Oscillospiraceae bacterium. Classification (GTDB taxonomy): domain Bacteria; phylum Bacillota; class Clostridia; order Oscillospirales; family Oscillospiraceae; genus Lawsonibacter. The sequence continues at coordinate 9,260 of CAYXVN010000060.1, forward strand.
CTCGCAGACGGTGGGCATGCGTCCCCGGGTCAGCGGGGTGACGATGATGCACACCTTGCTGCCCGCCGCGGTGTCCGGGTGTCCACCGGGCGCTCCGCGGAGGACCCCGTCCGAGCCGGTGAGCACGTTGACGTTAAAGCCGGTGTCGATCTCCAGGGCGGCCAGTACCACGAAGTCCAGCTTGTTTACGAAGGCCCCCTTGTTGGCGGGGTTGGCGTACTGGGAGGCGCTCATTTCGAAGTGGTTGGGGGTCTGGTTGATGGAGTTCACAGCGTCCAGGTCGAAGTCCTGCACGTCGATGACCTTGCCCACCTTGCCCTTCTTCAGCAGTTCCACCATGGGCCCGCAGATGCCGCCGATGGCCCAGCCCATGCGGATGCCCCGCTCGTCCATGTACTGCTCCAGGAAGAGGTTGGCCGCCAGGGAGGGGCCGCCCACGCCGGTCTGGAAGGAGAAGCCGTCCCTGAACCAGGGGGTGGCGGCGATGACCTTGGCCACATTCTCCGCCATCATCAGGTCCCGGGGGTTCTGGGAGATGCGGGCGGCGGCGGAGGCGATCTTCCTGGGGTTACCGATGGAGTCTACCACCACCACGGCGTCCACGTCAATGGCCTCCACGGAGGCGGGCATGTTGGGGAAGTCCACCAGGCAGTCGGTGACCACCACCACGTGGTCGGCGTACCTGGCGTCGGTCATGGCGTAGCCCATGCTGCCGCAGTTGCTCTTGCCCCCGATGCCCCGGCAGTTGCCCATGCAGTCGCTGGTGGGAGCGGCGATGAAGGCGATGTCGATGTGGACCTCGCCCCCCTCGATGGCCCGGGGCCGTCCCCCGTGGCTGCGGATGATGGCGGGGGTCTTCAGCTTGCCGGCGGAGACCACTTCTCCCATGCGGCCCCGGATGCCGGAGGTCTGAATGCCCACCACCTTGCCCTGCTCGATGTAATCCGCGATGGGGTCGTGGGCGCTGCCCAGGCTGGAGGCGGCGATGGTCAGATCCTCCAGACCCATGTCATCGATGGCCACCTCCATCACCTGGTTGACCACGTAGTCCCCGTCTCTCAGGTGGTGGTGGAAGCTGAAGGTCATGCCGCTGCGGGCGCCGCACAGTTCCAGGGCGGCCCGGATGGACTCCACCACCTTGCTCTCCTGGGGCTTCTCCCGCCGGCAGGTGCGGGGGGATGCCTTCTGGATGTACCTGCCGTCCATGTAGTTCTTGCCCTGATAGACCTCTCTGCCGCCGGTGAGCAGGTCGTCCGGAATCTCTCTGCCAACTGCGTTTCTCATTTCACCAGATCCCCCTCATACATTCCACAGGCCTTCGCCAGCCGCAGGGTGCGCTCGGCACCGGGGATGAAGGCAATGTCGATCATCTTGCCGTCCACCGTGAAGACGCCCACCCCCTGGGCGGACTGCTCCCGGTAGGCCCGCACGATCCGCTCCGCCTGGGTGACCTCTTTGGCAGTGGGGGCGAAGATCTGGTGCACCAGACGGATCTGCTTGGGGTTGATCAGGCTCTTGCCGTCAAAGCCCATAGCCTTGTTCTGGAGAACCTCTGCCCGGAAGCCCTCCTCGTTGTCCAGGTCGGTGAAGACGGTGTCAAAGCACTGGACCCCGGCGGCCCGGGCTGCCAGCAGCATCTGCCCCCGGGCGGCCAGCATATCCACGCCGTCCGGCTGGAATACGGTCTGCATGCACTTGCGGAAGTCGCCTCCGGAGATGGCCACGCCGAACAGACGATCCGAGGCGGAGCAGATCTCATAGGCGTTCAGGATGCCCTTGGGGCTCTCCAGGGCGGCCATCAGCAGCGTGCGGCCCTTTTCCACCCCGAACTCCTCCTCCGCCGCTTCCACGGCGACCTCCACGGTCTTCACATCCTGGGCGCTTTCGCACTTGGCGATACGGATGCCGTCCGCCCCGCCAGCCACACAGACCCGGATGTCCTCCTGCCAGTGGGGGGTGTCCAGACCGTTGATGCGGACGATGACCTCGGTGTCGCCGTAGTCGATGGTCTTCAGGGCGTGGAAGAGGGAGAAGCGGGCGGCATCCTTCTGGTTTTCCGCCACCGCATCTTCCAGATCCAGCATGATGGAGTCACACCCGTAGATATAGGCGTCCTTGATGAGGCCGGGTTTCTGCGCATTCATGAACATCATGGTCCGGCGCAGACGGAACCGTTCCGGTTTGGGACGGGGAATCATCTGACAGCACCTCCCCAGGGAATATTGGCTGCGGAGGCCCCGCAGCTGCGGAACACCGCACATTCCACCCTCGCCTTGAGGGTACAGTCCAGCGCGCCCTTGTCCACAACGATGACTCTGGCGCTGGAGACCTCCAGTCTCTGCAGGGTCTCCAGGACGGTGGCCTTGATCTGGCGGCCGTACTGGTTCATGACGCTGCTCTGGAGGGACAGCTCAATGCTGCCGTTTCCCGGCTCCACAATGACCTGGGCATCGCTGGACTCCAGCGTGCCGGCCATGGCGGACTTGAGAATTTCCATGCCGTTTTCCTCCCTGCCGTGTATTGGAATAAGATCCTCCGATCTTGGCAGGATCAGAATAGCACCCTTTCTGTCATAGGGCAATTACTTTTATTTTTATGTTTCACATAGATAAAATCCTATGATTGATTTCAGGGGGTTTGGGTGGTATACTGTGTACGAAGAACCATGACCAGGGAAGAGGAGGAGACCGGGGTGAATCTGAAACAGGCCCGCTATATCTGTACGATTGCGGAAGAGGGGAGCATTACGGAGGCAGCCAAGAAGCTGTACATCAGCCAGCCCTCCCTCAGTCAGATGCTGCGCAGCGTGGAGGAGGAGGCGGGAGTGTCCCTCTTTGAGCGCAGCCCCTTCCGCCCCACCTTTGCCGGGGAGCGCTACCTTCACGCCGCCCGGGTGATGCTCCATGCCAGCGAAATTCTCCACAATGAACTGGAGGAGATCCGCCAGGGGGACAGCGGACGGCTCAGACTGGGCATCTCCCGCCAGCGGGCAGCCGCTCTGCTGCCTGCGGTGCTGCCCCGCTTTTCCCGGCTCTACCCCCATGTGGTGCTGGAACTGCGGGAGGAGGGCAGCGCCACCCTGGAGCGCATGCTCCAGGAGGGGGTGGTGGATCTGGCCTTTGCCACCACGAACCCGGTGACCCAGGGGCTGGAGTACCGCCTGATGCAGCGGGAGACCATAGGGATTCTGGCGGGGCGGGACAGCATGCTTGCCGGGGAGACTGTGCCCGGCACGCCCATCCGCCTGGACACTTTGAAGGAGGGAAGCTTTGTGGCCCTGAAGACGGGGCACAGCATCCGGGTCATCCAGGATCTGCTGTTCCGGGAAAACAGCCTGCACCCTGCCATCTACCTGGAGACGGACAGCATGGAGACCGCTCTGCAGGTGACAGCCGCCGGCTCGTGTTATATGCTTGTGCCGGATGTGCTGGCCCCGGCAGGGAGTTTCTTCTACCCTCTGAGGGAGCACGAGAACCTGCGGCATTTCTATGCCTGTTTCCGCCAGGGGTATCCCTTGCCCGGCTACGCAGAGGCCTTTCTGCAGCTGCTGCAGGAGGAGCTGGTCCGGCAGAAGAGGCCGGAACCCGGGACAGAAGGGGAGGATGTGCAGGGGATCTGAGGTCCACCGGCCCATCCCGGGGAAGAGGACACATTGGGGCGGATCTGCCCGGAAGGATACGCCCCCCCCGAGAGAGGAGTGGCACCACGATTGCGGACAGATCGTCCCCCCTTGCATCCCGGCACAGGATGCACCGAGATATGGAGGGCAGCGCACCCAAATATTACAGTTGTGTTACAGGGGGGGGTTTGCTTGACAAACAGGACTGGCAGAGTGTACCATAACCTGGGGGGAAGATCAGAAGAATAGTAATTCCTGGAAGTAGCAGGCCTGTTTCCCCAGGTCACCCCAGCCGCCGGGATCCGGACAGGATCCGTTCCGGGGCAACCGGTTTGCCTGAAATCTCCGTGACTGCTCCCTTCCCAATGATCCGGACCGGTCCTTGCAGATCACTGGGGCGTGTGAGGTTCCAGGTGTCCCG
>CAYXVN010000061.1:0-13259 GCA_964468565.1 uncultured Oscillospiraceae bacterium
TCTGAGATCCCGCTGCCGGCAGACCATCTCCTCCGGAAGGGTCCTGCAGGGCCCCCCAGGTACCGGGGCATGGGACAGGGCTCCACTCCGGAGATTGGAGGTTCCCCCGGAGGGGCGAGGGTGCCCGGGGAGAAAATGACGTGGCGGCGGGAGTGGAGATTTTCTCCGGAAGGTCCTTCCGGAGATTGACGGCAGGGCAGGAGTCTGATATTATAATGAGAGACTGTCATCAGGAGGCGATCCGCCATTATGGATATGCTGCAGGCGATGAAAGACCGTCATTCCGTGCGCTCCTATCTGATCCGGCCCATTGAAGGGACCAAGGCGGCTCTCCTGTACAAGGCGGTGCAGGAGGTCAACGCGGAGAGCGGCCTCAACATTCAGCTCATGCTCAACGAACCGGAGGCCTTCTCCGGAAAGATGGCACGCTACGGGAGTTTCCACAACTGCAGAAACTACTTTGCCATTGCGGCGAAGAAGGACATGGACGAGACCATCGGGTACTACGGAGAGAAGCTGGTGCTGCTGGCCCAGCAGCTGGGCCTCAACACCTGCTGGGTGGCCGCGACCTACAATAAGAAGAGAGTACCGGTGAAATGCCGGGAGGGGGAGAAGCTGCGCATCGTGATTGCTCTGGGCTATGGGGAGACCCAGGGAGTGCCCCATAAGCCCCATAAGGACCAGGTCCTGCCCGACATGTTCCGCGCGGACGGGGAGATCCCGGAGTGGTTCCGTCTGGGCATGGAGGCGGTCATGCTGGCGCCCACCGCCCTCAACCAGCAGAAGTTCCGCTTCTACCTCAAGGGGAACACCGTGCGGGCCAGGGCCCTGCCCGGCCCTTATACGAAGATTGATCTGGGCATTGTGAAGTACCATTTTGAGCTGGGGGCCGGGACAGAGCACTTCCGATGGCTGTGAGCCCCGCAGCCTCCCTCCGGCAGAGGGGCACCTGGGGAAAAACAGAGAGATCCGGGCGGAAATACATGCAGACTGGAGATGAAAACGGTTTGGAATCCTTACGGGAACAGTTTGAACAGGCGGAGAAGCAGGTTGATGTGGTGCGGGAGAAACTCATTCAGAGGGAGTTCATCACCCGGGAAGAACTGGACGGCCTGGTCCACCTGCTTGTGAACATCTATGAGACACGGGAAAAATGCGTGAAGATCCTGGAGTCCGAGGGGCTGGACGCCTCGGAGTGCCGCAATCTGGACAGCCTGGAGAAGGCCCTGGAGATCAACCGGCGGCGCAGGGAGCTGGAGGAGCGCAACCGCAGAATCCGGCAGGTCCTGGAGGGCTTCTTCTCCATCATCCCCCTGGACGCCATCCACCAGGAGGCGCTGGAGGGATTCCAGCAGGAGCTGCGCGACTGCAGCGAGGAGACCCTGGCGGAGATGGACCGGAGCGGGGAACTGGAGCTCTACCGCACCTTTACGGAGTGCGTGCGGGACGGAAGTCCGGATCCCGCCCGGGTGGACACCCTGAAGGACCGCTTCGGCTTCCAGATGGTTTACGCCATCCTGGCCGGACAGCTGAAGTATGTGGGGCCGGAGGAGGAGAAGCAGGTCCCCGCCGAAGGAGCGGAGCCGGAAGCCGGGGAGCCCGGGGAGTCCCGGGAACCTGAGCAGGCCGAAGAAGCCGAGGAGGCGGAAGGCGGGGAAGAAGAGGAGGACAGCTCTGCCCCGGAGGAGGCCCAGGAGGCCGGGGCGGAGGAGCCGGAGGAGGTCCCTCCCCCGGTGGAGGAGGACTCCGGGGAGCCCAGGATCATGGTCTCCAGCACCTTCCCCCTGCCCGAGCCCGGGGATCTCCCCTACTGGGAGGCCTGGCGGGATTCCACCACCAAGGTGACCTTCCAGGAGTTCCGGGACAAGGTGCGCAATCTGCCCAAGGCCCGGATTCTGCTGCCCGCCTTCACCCGGCTGGGGGTGCTGGACGCGGAGCTGATGGTGCGTTTCTGCGCCATCATGAACTGGGACATTCCCTGGCACAGCGACGTGAACTTCTGGCACGAGGGCGAGAGCATGGAGGAGCAGGTGGAGCGCTGCCTGTGGACCCTGACCAAGCACGGCATGGTGGCGGAGTACCGCATCGAAGGCCAGCCAAAGCCTGTGTACTGCCTGACGGAGTATACCAACTGGTGCATGCGCCACGAGGACATTCAGCAGGCGGCCCGGGAGCTGTTCCACATTCACCTGAGCGACGGCAATGTGTTCTGCATCGACATCGGCAGCAACGAAGTGGTGGCCCGGCAGGAGATGGACCGGGACCGGCTTCTGGCCATCCGGGACCACAATGCGGACATGGCGGATTATCTCTCCTTCATGAACCGGGCCTTTGAGGAGCAGGAGCTCAACCGGGACGAGCTGCTCTCCATTCTCAACTCCTTCAGCATCCGCAACGGGCGCTACATGGTTCTGGTGCCCGGGGAGGAGAAGCTGTACCTGTGCACCGTCTTCCACAGCCTGGCCGACTACCGGGGCAGCGGGGGCGCCCTGCTGCTGACAGAGGAGCGGCCGGAGGGGCCCTTCAGCACCAAGGGCCCGGTTTTCCACTGCGGCGGCGATACCCTCAGCTGCTGGCTGGGTAAGTGGTACACCATGATTCACCTGGTGGAGCCACAGCCCGAACCGGAGCCGGAGCCCCAGGAGGAGCCCTGGCCCTCTCCGGAGATGGAGGAGCGGGTCCGCCAGGAGGAGGCCCTCATGACGGACGACGTGATCGGGCCGGTGGAGGAGCTGGCCCCGGAGAACGAGATGGCCCAGGAGGATGAGCAGCCCCCGGCAGAGGAGCCGGCAGATGCCGTCCCGGAGGAGGAGAGTGAAGAGGGGGAGGATATTCTGCCCCCGGAGGGGGAGAACATTCTGCCGGAGGAGGCAGAGAATATCCTGCCCCAGGAGGGAGAGAGTGCCCCGGAGGGGGAGGACCTTACCGGGTCCCAGGCCCGGGAGGAGGAGTCCGAACCCGAATCCGAATCGGAGCCGGCAGCCGGCCCGGAGCCGGAGGTGACGGAGCTTACGGAGGACGGGGAGGAGAGTTCCTCTCCATCCCAGGAGCCGGAGGAGGAGTCCCCGGCGGAGCGTCCTCCCGACCCGGGCCCGGAGACCAGTGCCCTCTTCCAGGTGGAGGAGGCACTTCCCCCGGAGCCGGCTCCCGAAGGGGAGACGGCCGAAGAGGGGACGCCGGAGGAGAAGGCCGAAGAGGAGTTGCCGGAGGAGTCACCGGAAGAGGAGACCAGACCGGAGCCTCCGCAGGAATGAGATCCCATATGAATACCCGGTCGGAAGGTTTCTTCCGGCCGGGTTTTTTGGGCCCGGACAGGGGGATGGAGGGAACTGCAGGGGCTCGGGAGACCGGGAGGCAGGCCGATCAGCCGGAAGAGGAACCTGCGGACGGTCCGGAGAGGGGCCCGCGGCAGGACCGTAAGGCCCCTGGACAGAGGGGAGAGATCACCAGAGACTGAGCTGGGGATCGAGACAGGTCCGCTCCAGTTCCGGGGGCTCCAGCTGGAGAACCTCCTCCGGCACCCGGTGGGGGCTGAGCCAGGGGCGGATCTGGCTGCGGCGCAGTACCAGGGGCATGCGGTCGTGAACCTCCCGCATGGAGGCGTTGGCCTGGGCCGTGAGAATGCAGAAGCTGAGTCCTCCCTCCTGGAGCCGGCACAGACCGGCCATGTAAAGGACCTCTTCGCCGGGCAGGCGGAAGAGGTAGCGGTGTCTGTCCCCGTCCCATTCGTAAAAGCCGGAGGAGGGGATCACACAGCGGCCGGTGCGCAGGCAGTCCCGGAAGAGAGGAAGCCGGGCCGCAGTCTCGGAGCGGGCGTTGATCACCAGAGTCCTGGGGGTCCGGAATCCCCAGGTGGGCAGACGGGATTCCACCCCGGAGGAGGTCTCCACCAGAATGGGGGCCCGGTCCGTGGGGCGGATGTCCCCCTGTTTCCAGGCATCCCGGCCCCAGCGGCGCTCAATCTCACGGACAATGGCCAGCATCTCCCGGGTCTCCCCGGCCAGGAAATTGTATCGTGCGCACATACTATGATCCTCCTCCGGTGCACCCCCCCGGGGCTCCAGACCGGCGGGGAGGAAGCTGTCAGAATTCAGTATAGTCCCCTCCGGGTGCAGTTGCAACCGGTTGGGCCCCCGGGACCGAAGGACGCACCACCCGTGCCCTGACCGCAGGGTACGGCCGGGAGAGAAGCCGGGTGCAGGGCCGCCTCAGCCGGTGCAGGAACTGCTGTCCATCCGGGGGTGGGGAGGAGAGGGCGTATGCCTTTCTGTGCCTCTTCTTTGCGGTGGATGACTGGTGGCGCCGCCCTCCGGACCACTGCAGCGCCAGGTGCCGGAAGACTCCGGACTGTCCCTGAGGGGGTGGTGCACATTCCCCGGGGAGAGGAGACATGTGTCTTTTCCCCCAGGAGCGAGGCGGGGGCCCGGGCAGACCCTGCCTCCCGGGAGGGAGGGGGATGGCTGTGAGTGCCGGCTCAGCCGGCATGCAGGCAGTCCGAATCTCCTCCATACCGGCACTTCCAGGGGAAGTGCTGCTTTTTTTCACTCCCGCACCGACGAGGAGAAGTCATACCTCTCCAGAGGACAGGCCCCAAAGGACCTGCATCTGTTCTGAAATCTCAAAGTCAGGTATTTTACACAAAAAAACATGGAAGAAATGTATATTTTTTCAGAGATATGGGGCAATTGCGTTTCAGACATCCATAAGGTATACTGGGGCAGGCAGAGGGAGGCGAAGGGTATGCTGATCCGGGAGGCGCTGGATATTTCTCAGGGGATCACGGCTGTGACGGGCAGCGGCGGCAAGACCACCCTGCTTCACGCCCTGGCTGAGGAACTGCCCGGCCGGGTCATCCTCTGCACCACCACCCGCATGTACCCCTCCCCCCGGTACCGCACTCTGCTGGATCCGGAACCGGACAGCCTGTCCGGGCAGCCGGAGCGGGTGCTGTGTATCGGGAGCCGGGCGGAGCGGGGGAAGATGGGGCCCTGCCGGCACATCCCTCTGTCCGTCCTGGCGGAGCAGGCCGACTATGTGCTGGTGGAAGCGGACGGGTCCCGGGGACTGCCGCTGAAGGCGCATGCCCCCTGGGAGCCGGTCATCCCCCCGGACAGCCGCCGGGTGGTCTGCGTGGTGGGGGCATCCGGCTTCGGGCAGGAGGTGGAGCGCAGCGTTCACCACCCGGAGTGGTGGCGTCCCCCGGACACCGCACCTGCCAGCGTGGCAGAGATGCTGCTGCTGGAGGGGGGCTGGGACATGGTGCTGGTGAACCAGTGCGACGGCCCGGAACAGGTGGCCCAGGCCAGAGAACTGGCAGCTGCCCTGAGGGGGCGACCGGTCCTTGCCGCCAGTCTGGGCAGGGGCCGGGTGTGGGGTCCGGTCTGATCCGGGACCGGGCACAGCGAAAAAAGTCTGAAGGTGAAAGGAGAAGGGCGCATCCTCCCCGGCAACGCCGGGGACCGGCGCCCACAGGAATATGACAAATATACACAAGATGGACAAGGCACAGAAGGTTGCTGCCCTGATGAAGAGGATGTTCGGAGGAGGGGTGGAGTTTCACTGCCAGTTTGTTCTGCACAGCAACGAGGAATGGCTGGCAATCTGCATCTGTGTGCCCGGGAAGTGCCTGCTGCCCGTGGTCTACCTGGAGGAGATGCCGGAGGATGGCTCAGTTGAGGATATCGCCAGGTTCGCCGCAGCGAAATATCAGGTCATGTTCCGCGGCAGCATCCAGGATCGTCTGGATATTCCGGAGATGAGTCGGGAGAACATTCTCCGCAGTGTGGTGCTTCAGGCGCTGTCCCGGGTGAAGAATCCGGGCATCGCAGAGAGGTACGCCCATTTTGTGCTGCTGGACATGCTGGGAGTCTTCGGGATCCCCATCGGCGACTGCGATGAGGGCCTGGTGTCGATGATGATTCCCCAGGAGGTGATCCAGGCTGTGGGAATCAGCCAGGAGGAACTCCGGCAGGCGGCGGGACAGAACCTGCTGAAGGAATTCGGGATGGTGGTGACCGATGTGATGGGCCTGCTGGGAGTCCCTGTGGGGGGAGATGGCGGGGCCAGACATCCCTTCCGGAGGGAGAAGACGGACTGGCCTCAGGTGTACGTGCTGGCCAACCGGATCGCCGTCAACGGGGCGGGGCTGATTCTCATTCCGGAGGTTCTGGAGTCCCTGGGCAGGAAAATGGGGCGGGATTTTTTCATTGTGCCCTCCAGCATTCACAGTGTGACTCTCGTGCCGGATGATGGGAACTTCAACGTGAGGAAAGCGAAGTACAACATCTGCCTCGCAAACTGGAACTCCCGGACTGTGGATCCCAAAGACGTCCTCACCGACAGCCTGTACCGCTACTCCAGGGCGCAGAAGACCCTCTCCATCGTCTAGGGGAGGGATCCGGGAATCCGGAGCCCTGCGGGCAGAAAAAGGGCCGCTGCCCAGGGGCAGCGGCCACGGAGAGTCCAGCGGGTGAGTCCGGGGAGAAAAAAGAAGAGGACGGTTCCCTCGGGAATCGTCCTCTCAGTACGGCTGAAGGGATTCGAACCCCCGACCTACTGGTTCGTAGCCAGTCACTCTATCCAACTGAGCTACAGCCGCATGGTGTGCCCGGGAGGCCTGCTCCCTGACAGCTTGCCCATTATAGCACTGCCCCCCGGGAAATGCAAGAACTTTTTCGGAAAAATCAGAAATAATTTTCCTCATACATTTCCCCTGGAAAAACAGGGGGTTTTCAGGAAAACCGCTGGTTTCTGAACAAATATGAACAGGTGTTCATATGAGAAAATGATAAGGCGAAGCTTCCGGCGACCCTCCGGGGGAGGAGTGTCTCCCCTGCAGACGGTGGGGGAGGCGGAGTTCCGCCGCCGGCGGGCTTCTCCCGGGGGCGCCGGTCCGGATTGCCCCCGTGCCCCAGGCCGGGGAGGAGAGAACTCTGCCCCCATGGCGTGAGACCGGTGCCCGGGGGGACCCTCTGCCCTGCCGGGTGTCCGGGAAGAAGAGGAGCAAAATAATCCTTGACTTTTGCGGTGGAGTCCCTATAATGGCCTTGAGTATTTTACCTAAAAATTTTTAGCTAAAATATGAGAATGAATTCTTGGAACAACGAAAGGAAGCTATCACGATGGAGATTACCTTTGACAAGGTGAAGAAGGTCATCGTCGACACCCTGAGCTGCGATCCCGACGATGTGACGATGGACACCGACCTGGTGAAGGATCTGGAGGCGGATTCCCTGGAGATTGTGGATCTGTCCATGTCCCTGCAGGACGCCCTGGGCATCGGCATCGCCGACGAGGACCTGGAGAACATCCACACCGTCGCCGACGTCCTTGACTACATCCGGGCCCATCAGAACTGAGCGAAATTCCAGCGGCGAAACAGGTACAGGCGGAAGCGGGCGTGCGCAGGCCGAAGGACGCACCCGGAAGCGGGGAGGGATGTTCCCGCCCCTATGGGGCCGCGCCCCGCTTTTCCGCCGGAAAGGAGCACCTGTGAGACTGTTTTTCAACCGGCACAGGGACAGAATGCAGACCGGCCAGGTCCTGTGGAACGAACAGATGACCTCGCGGCGGCCCGTGACCTGCTCCTCCTGCGGGGGCGAGAGCACGGCGGCCCAATGGCATGAAGGCGGTCAGGTCTGTCCCCTCTGCGGCTGGCATGCCCCCATCGGTGCCTACTACCGCCTGTCCCTGATTCTTGATCCCGGCTCCTTCCGGGAGCTGGATCCGGATCTGCTGCCGGCGGATCCTCTGGAGTTTCCGGGGTATCAGAAAAAACTGACGAAAACCGAAACCGCCACCGGCATGCAGGAGGCGGCCGTCTCCGCCGTAGGGGAGATCCAGGGGCGGAGGGCCGTCTTTGCGGTGCTGGACAGTTTCTTTCTTATGGGCAGCATGGGCACGGCGGTGGGGGAGAAGATCACCCGCGCCGCCGAGTACGCCGAGAAAAAGAAGCTGCCCCTTGTGATCTTTGCCGCCAGCGGCGGGGCCCGCATGCAGGAGGGAATCCTCTCCCTGATGCAGATGGCCAAAACCGCCGCCGCCATTCAGCGGTTCCAGAGCGGGGGAGGCCTGTACATCTCCTGCCTGACCCACCCCACAACCGGTGGGGTGATTGCCAGCTTTGCCTCCCTGGGGGACATCATGCTGGCTGAGCCCGGGGCGCTTATCGGGTTTGCCGGTCCCCGGGTCATTGAGCAGACCATCCATGAAAAACTGCCTGATGGCTTTCAGCGCTCGGAATACCTGCTGGAGCACGGGTTTCTGGACCAGGTGGTTCCCCGGCCGCAGATGCGCAGCGTGCTTGGTCAGCTGCTGGGACTCCACGAAAAAGGAGGGCGCGGATGAGCACCTACACCCCGGAAGAGAAGGTGAAGCTGGCCCGCAACCCCGGCCGGCCGGGCACCGCGGACTTCATTGAGCATCTGTTCACCGACTTTTTCGAGCAGCGGGGGGACCGCCAGTGCCGGGATGACGGCAGCATTCTGGGGGGAATTGCCCGCTTCCACGGCCGGCCGGTGACTGTGGTGGGCCACCGGAAGGGGCGCACCCTGGAGGAGAGGATGAAGTACAACTTCGGCATGCCCGGGCCGGAGGGCTACCGCAAGGCCCAGAGGCTGATGAAGCAGGCGGAGAAGTTCGGCCGCCCCATCATCACCTTCATTGACACCCCCGGGGCCTACCCCGGCAAGGAGGCAGAGGAGCGGGGACAGGGGGAGGCCATCGCCCAAAGCCTGGCCCTTATGAGTTCCCTTGCCGTTCCCATCATTGCCGTGGTCACCGGGGAGGGCAACAGCGGAGGAGCTCTGGCCCTGGGGGTGGCCAACCGGGTCCTGATGCTGGAACACGCCGTCTACTCCGTCCTCTCCCCGGAGGGATTTGCCTCCATCCTCTGGAAGGACTCCACCCGCGGGGGAGAGGCCTGTACGGTGATGAAGCTGACCGCCCAGGATCTGCGGCGGGCCGGTGTGGTGCAGGGGGTGCTGCGGGAGCCGGAGGGCGGGGCCCACACGGACCCCGAGGCGGTGTACCGCACCCTGGACGCCGCTCTGACCAAGGAGCTGGCCGCCCTCAGCCGCATGGATCCCCGGGCTCTGGTGCGGCAGCGGTACCAGATGTTCCGGGACATGGGACGGGATCTGCCCCCGGCGGGCAGGGAGGCATTATGAGCGCGCCGGAAATTCTGGGCACGGGGAGCTGCGTGCCGCCCCGTGTGGTGACCAACGAGGAACTGAGCCGGACTGTGGACACCACGGACGGGTGGATCTACAGCCGCACCGGGGTGCGCAGCCGCCACTTCGTCACCGAAGAGTCCGGTCTGGACCTGGCGGAGTCGGCGGCCCGCCAGGCAATTGCCCGGGCGGGGATCTCCCCGGAGGACATCGCCGTCTGTCTGGTGGGGACCTGCTCCCCGGACCGGGCAAGCCCCTCCACCGCCTGCCTGCTGCAGCTGCGGCTGGGGCTGCCTCAGGATACCATCTGCTACGATCTGAACGCGGCCTGTGCCGGATTCCTCTACGGCATCCGCACCGCCCACGCCCTGCTGGCGGATACCGGCCGGGGCTATGCCCTGGTCATCGGGGTGGAGGTGCTCAGCCGCATGCTGGACATGGAGGACCGCAACACCTGCATCCTCTTCGGCGATGGAGCGGGAGCCGCGGTGATATGCCGCCGGGAGGAGCGGACCTGGCGCTGGGAGGCGGGAACCCGGGGCAACGAAAGTGCCATCTGGGTCCAGGGCCCCGGGCCGGAGCCCTCCATCATCCATATGGAGGGGAAGGCGGTGTTCCGCTTTGCCATTGAGGTGGTGGAGAAGAGCATCCGCCGGCTGCTGGAGGCGGAGGGCTGTACCCTGGACCAGGTGGACCTGGTGGTGTGCCACCAGGCCAACGCCCGTATCATCGACCATGTGGAGAAGAAGATGGGGGCCAGACCGGGGCAGTTCTACAAGAACATGGAGACCTACGGAAACACCTCCGCCGCCAGCATCCCCATCGCCCTGAACGAGCTGGCCTCCGGGGGAGCGCTGCAGCGGGGCATGCGGCTCATCTGTGTGGGCTTCGGCTCCGGGCTGACCTGGGCCGGCATGCTGCTGCGGTGGTAGAGAGGCCGCTGTCCCCGGGGGGAGGGGGAATCCGGAAGACCGGCGGGGGAGTGTCCCCTCCGGCACACATCAAGGAGGTCGGGCAATGAGACTCAACGAAATTCTGGGCACCGAGTTTCCCATTATCCAGGGCGGCATGGCCAACATCGCCACCGGCGAGTTCGCCGCCGCCGTTTCCAACGCCGGGGCACTGGGCCTCATCGGGGCGGGGGCCATGGACGGGGAGTCGGTGCGCAGCCACATCCGCCGCTGCCGGGAGCTGACCGATAAGCCCTTCGGCGTAAACATCATGCTGATGAACCCCGCCGCAGCGGAGATTGCCAGAGTGGTGGTGGAGGAGGGGGTCACGGTGGTGACCACCGGGGCCGGGGTCCCCAGCCGCTTCATCCCCGCCTGGAAAGAGGCGGGCATCCGGGTGTTTCCCGTGGTGGCCGCCACCACTCTGGTGAGGAAGCTGGCTCCCCTGGGAGTGGACGGCTTCATCGCCGAGGGCACCGAGAGCGGGGGCCATGTGGGGGAGATGACCACCATGGCCCTGGTGCCCCAGGTCTGCGACATGACGGAGCTGCCGGTGATCGCCGCCGGCGGTATCGCCTCCGGCCGGCAGATGGCCGCCGCCTACGCCCTGGGGGCCTGCGGAGTTCAGGTGGGTACCTGTCTCCTGGTCAGCGAGGAGTGTCCCATCCACATGAACTACAAGCAGGCGGTGCTGAAGGCGAAGGACAGCGACACCACCGTCACCGGCCGCAGCGTCAACGCCCCGGTGCGCATTCTGAAAAATCAGATGGCCCGGGAGTACCGGAAGCGGGAGAAGGCGGGGGCGGACCTGGCTGAGCTGGAGCAGTTTACCCTGGGCTCCCTGCGGCGGGCCGTCTTCGACGGCGACACCCGGAACGGCTCCCTGATGGCCGGCCAGGTGGCGGGCATGCTCCACGAGATCCGGCCCCTGCGGACCATCTTTGAGGAGATGTGTGCCGACTGCGATGCCGTGGTGAAGAGCCTGGCGGGGGAGGAATAGGGGATGAAGTGTGCCTTTGTCTACGCCGGGCAGGGCAGCCAGAAGGTGGGCATGGGAGCGGATTTCTACCGGGAGTACCCCATCTACCGGGCTGCCATGGACGCCGTCCGCCTGGACTTTGACGTGAAGAAGCTGTGCTTTGAGGGCCCGGAGGAGATGCTGTCCCGGACCCGCTACACCCAGCCCTGCATGGTCAGCCATGCCCTGGGGGTGACGGATCTGCTGCGGGAGGAGGGCCTGGTTCCCCAGGGGGCCGCCGGCCTCTCCCTGGGGGAGTACTCCGCCCTCTATGCCGCCGGGGTGCTGGACCGGGAGAGCGCCCTGCGTACCGTGGCCTTCCGGGGACAGGCCATGGAGGAGGCGGCCGCCGGGCTGGAGTGCGGCATGACGGCGGTTATGGCCCTGGACCGGGACCGGCTGGAGCAGGCCTGCCGGGAGGCCTCCGCCCTGGGCACCGTGGAGATCTGCAATTATAACTGCCCCGGCCAGCTGGTCATCAGCGGGGAGAAAGCGGCGGTGGACCGGGCGGGGGAACTTGCCCGGGAGATGGGGGCCAGACGGTGCACCCCCCTGAAGGTCAGCGGCCCCTTCCACACCAGGCTGATGAGGCCGGCGGGAGAGCGGCTGCGGGACTACTTTGCCGGTGTCTCCTTCCGCCCCATGAACTGTCCCGTCTACTTCAACTGCAAAGGAGACCGGATGGGGGAGGGGGAGACCGTGCCCGCCCTGCTGGAGCGGCAGGTCCAGTCCCCGGTTCTCTGGGAGGACATCATCCGCGCCCTGGAGCGGGACGGCTTTGATACCGTCATCGAGATCGGGCCGGGGAAGACCCTCAGCGGGTTCTTCCGGAAGACCACCCGGGCCATCCGGACCTGGTCCATTGATACGGCGGAGGATTTCCGCCGGGTGGTTGGGGCGCTGAAAGGAGAGGCCACATGAGCGACATGAAGGGAATGGCCGCCCTGGTGACCGGACGGGCCATCTGCCTGGAACTGGCCCGCCAGGGCGCCAATGTGGGGGTGAACTACGCCGGCAGCCAGGCTGCAGCCCTGGAGACCGCCCGGCAGTGCCGGGAGCTGGGGGTGGAGGCGGAGGTCTTTCAGGCGGACGTCTCCCAGGCCCCCGCCTGTGATGCCCTGGTGAAGGGGGTGCGGGAGCGCTTCGGCCGCCTGGACATCCTGGTGAACAACGCCGGCATCACCCGGGACGGCCTGCTGATGACCGCCCGGGAGGAGGATTTCGATCAGGTGATGGCCACCAACCTGAAGGGGGCCTACTTCTGCATGAAGGCGGCCTCCCGGTTCATGGTCCGCCAGAAGTACGGCCGGGTGGTGTGTCTCAGCAGCGTGGTGGGGCTGCGGGGCAACCCCGGGCAGACCGGATACGCCGCCAGCAAGGCCGCCGTTCTGGGCCTTGTGCGGGCGGCGGCCAAGGAGCTGGCGGGGAAGAACATCACGGTCAATGCGGTGGCACCCGGGTTCATTGAGACCGACATGACGGCGGTTCTGCCGGAGAAGGTCCGCTCCGCCATGCTCAGCGCCATCCCCGCGGGCCGGGCCGGAACCCCGGAGGACGTGGCCCGGGCGGTGGTGTTTCTGGCCGCACGGGAGTCGGCCTACATCACCGGCCAGGTTCTCTGTGTGGACGGCGGCATGGCGGTCTGAGGAGAACCGGCGGGAGAGGAATCCGGATCCGGACAGAGGGAGGGGGCCTCCTCCCGGCAGCGGCGCAGGGGCAGAAATTCCCTGCGCGACAATTGCACACCCCTCTCTCCGGCCGGGTGCCGGAGAGCCCCGGTTCCCGGCCGGAGTGCGCCGGAGGGAGGAAGAGGGGAGGAAAGAGGAACAAGAGTATGGAACATCGCAGAGTTGTGATTACCGGCATGGGTACCGTGAATCCCGTGGGCAACAGCCTGGCCGGATCCTGGGAGGGAGTACGGGCCGGACGGTGCGGCATCGGGACCATCACCCGCTACGACCCCACCGGGATGAAGGTGACGGTGGCCGGAGAGGTGAAGGGTCTGGATCCCGCCGCCCTGCTGGGCCGCCGGGATGCCATAAAGAAGGACCGCTACACTCAGCTGGCCCTGCTGGCCTCGGATGAGGCCAAGAAGGACAGCGGCCTGGAGCGGGAGAAGGA
>CAYXVN010000062.1:0-9994 GCA_964468565.1 uncultured Oscillospiraceae bacterium
GCGACACGCTGGCGCTGGCCGCCGGACAGAGCCTTGGGCTTGCGGTCCAGGTACTGGGTGATGCCCAGGATCTCCGCCGCCTCGTTGACCTTGCGGTCAATCTCGTCCTTGGGCATCTTCTTCAGCTTCAGGGAGAAGCCGATGTTGTCCCGCACCGTCATGTGGGGGTAGAGGGCGTAGATCTGGAAGACCATGGCGATGTCCCGGTCCTTGGGGGCCACGTCGTTGCAGCGCTTGTCCCCGATGTACAGGTCGCCCTCGGAGATATCCTCCAGACCGGCCACCATGCGCAGGGTGGTGGACTTGCCGCAGCCGGAGGGGCCTACCAGGACGATGAACTCCTGGTCCTTGATGTCAATGTTGACATCGTGAACGGCGGTCACCTTGTTGTCGTAGATCTTTTTCAGACCCTTGATTGTCACACTTGCCATCTGTTCTGGCTCTGATGACCGGGCCTCCGCCCGGACACCTCGCACCGGTCTCCAGGACCGGACTGCATTACGGCAGGTCTCCACACTGCCGCACCGCGAGCCCCGCGGATGAAAACGGACCTCCTTCTGGAATGTACGCGGTCCATGCAGTGGAGTGGAGCCGCGCCATGAAAATATATGTCCAGGGGAAAATCCCCTGAAGCAACGGGGGAAATCAGAGCAGATATTCCTCCGCAGCCTCTGCGAAGGGACCGCAGAGGGGGGAGGGATCCCGGTGGGTGCCGTAGTAGTCCGCATCAAAGACGATGGGACTGCCGTCCGGCTGCTCGAAGGGCTGTTCCGGCTCGAAGGCGAGGCCAAGCACCCTGGTGGAAATGATGGAGCGCTCCTGCCGGGGCAGATACCGGTAGAGATCGGTTTTCAGGAGGGGACCTTCTTCGGTCTGGAGAAGTTCCAGGGAGACCGTGTGCTCCCGGTCCACTGCCGCGTCTGCTTCCGTATCACAGGGAAGGGCTCCGTTGAAGTAGACATTGCCGCCGGTGTAAACCGGCAGGTGGTCATAGAAAATGTCCCGGCACTGTCCGTCCCTGCCGGACTCCGGGGTGAATGCGGAAAAGTAGGCCTGGGGGGTGGGATAGCCGTCGTAAGGATGGGTGCCGCACCGCAGATGCATCAGAGTTTTGCCGTAATCCCCGGTCTGCCTGGGATAGGCAGTCAGATCCTCCCGCTGGGGACGCTGGACAAAGATATTGTTGTAAAAACGGGCGTCCCCGTGGAGGATGGTCATGAATCCCGCAATCTCCGTCCGGTGGGGGACATGGTAGGGAGTGTAGCGGGGGGTGGCAAAGCGGACCCCGCCGTTGTCCGTTCCGCTTCCCACAAAGGTGAAGGAGCCGGCGATCAGATTGTGGACCAGGGCAATGCCCTGGGTGCTGAGCCGGCAGGAGCAGGGGGAGAGCAGCAGGTTGTTGTCGATCAGGGTGGGGCCGTGGGAGACCTCCACGAAAATGTCCTCTCCCAGGGCAAGGCCGTTGGCGATCTCGGTGCCCTCCGGGGGAACGTTGTCGTGGAACAGGTTCCCGGTGACCCGGGTTCCCTGGGCCTGCCAGTCCAGCCAGAGGCCCCGGGTACAGTGGTGAATGTGGTTGCGGCGGTAGATCACATCGATGGCAGCATGCATCTTGATGCCGGCGATTTCCGCACCTGCCAGGTCCTGCTTGTTGTTGATGTGGTGGATCTCATTGTCCTCGATGATGGAGAACACGCCCCCCAGGTGTCCCACGATTCCGGTCTGGCCGCAGTGGTGGATGTTGCAGCGCCGGATGATGTGGGAGCCGATCCGTTCCCTGGTCCAGCCCTCCCGCTGGGCCTGGCAGATGGCGTCCCGCTCCGTCTGGGTGCCGTCCTTGGTGAAGCGGGTGGACCATTTGTTCTCGTTGTCCGGCTGCAGATACTTTCCCAGGGAGATGCCGCTGCAGCGGGAGTTGGAGATCTCACAGTCCTCAATGATCCAGCCCCGGGACCAGTGGGGACCCACCATGCCCTCCTGGTACGCCGTAGGCGGAGCCCACTGGGTGGCGGCCTGCCGGATGGAAAAGCCGGAGAGGGTGATGTACCCGATGCCCTCTCTGGAGGGATAGAAGCAGGTGGGGCGGACGCTGATCTCCACGTTCTCCTCATTGGGGTTTTTCCCCTGAAAGTTTGCGAAGAATACGGTGCAGCTGTCCTCCTGCCGGCTGGTCCACTTGTGGAGGGTGAACTCCGGCTCCCAGGAGGGGCGGTAGATGGTGGGGTGCAGCACCTCTTCCAGGGAGGAGACCTCATACATGGCGTGGCCGTTCAGGTAGACCTCTCCGGTGTGGACGGGGCTGTCCCCGAAGAACCAGTCGCCTTTAACGGGTGTGGTGTAGGGGTTGCGGGAACCGAAAATGCCGTTGGGCACCCGGGCCGTCCAGACATCCCCCTCATAACAGGTCCAGGAGCGGACCTGCTCCGCCCCGGTGATGACGGCAGCGCCTTTCACCAGGGAGCGGTAGACGATACGGGCATCTTCCCTGCCCCCGTTGCAGGGATCCACGGCCTCCCGATAGATCCCGGGAGCGACCAGGATCTCATCGCCGGGTTTTGCCAGGGCGGCGGCGCACTGGATGGAGCGGAAGGGGGCTGCCTGGGAGCCGTTCCCGTCCCGCCTGCAGGTGGCGTCCACATAATAGATCATGGGGAGGATGTCTCCTTTCAATTCGATACCTGCTCATTATACCTCCAACCGGAGCAGGTTTGCAACTGCAAGATTTCAGATGACCATGTGCCCTCCGGGATGGCCGCCGGGGAACTTTCCCCGGAGGCATCCGGTTTTTGTGACAGTGGCACCCACCGGTGGCCGGTCAGGACCGCAGGGACACGGATGTACACTCCTGCCCTTCATACAGAGGGTCCTCCGCCGGCTTTTCCGAGCCGAACTGGCGCTGGAAGATCTGCCGGACGATGCGGGCATTCAGATAGATGGCGCCCCCCACCCAGAGGAGCACACAGAGGGTGATGAAGCAGGAGAGCAGGGTGTCGGGCAGGGGGACAAAGAGAAAGATCAGGACCGGCACCAGGGTGATCAGCACCATGGCTGCCGTCTGGGGAGCCCGGCATACGGCCAGCAGGATGCTGTTGCGCAGGGTGCCGGAGATGGAGTTCTCGAACCGGGCCTGAAGGGGGAAGGCGTAGAGGGCGATTGCCAGGACCAGCAGGATCTGTACGACGGCAGCCACCGTGAGCAGAAAGTGAAGCTGGGGGAGGTAGGGACGCACCAGCAGGTCACCGATGCTGATGACCAGAACTCCCAGAAAGATAAGCCACAGCGCGGTGGCCCTGGGGAAGTTGGAGCGGAAGGCGCGGAAAAAGCCCCGGGCCACGTAGCCCTCCTGGTGTCTCAGCAGACGCAGGGACATGTCGTAGGCGGCCGTGAAGGCGGCCCCCAGGGTCACGACGGGGAGGGAACAGACGATGGTCAGCAGATTGAGAATCAGAACGTCCCCCACCCGGCTCATGATCTGCACCAGTTTTCCGTTAAGATCGTTGACACTCATGACGGTTCTCCATTCTGCTCCCGGTATTCGGCAGGGGCCTGGCCGGTATATTTCTTGAAGGTGAGGGAGAAGTAGTTCACATCCTTGTATCCCACCTGTTCGGCCACTTCCCGGACCAGAAGATTGCTGCCCCGGAGAAGGGTCTTGGCCCGCTCCATGCGGGAGTACATGATGTAGTAGTTGCAGCCGACGCCCTCGGTTTTCTTGAAGAGCTTGGAGAAATAGGCTACCGACAGGTAAAACTTCTCCGCCAGCTGATTTACCGAGAGAGATTCGTCCAGATGCTGTGCGATGTAGTGCTTGGCACTGTCGATCACATCCTCGCTGTGGGTCTCACCGCCCAGCATCTGCTCCAGGAAGGAGCGGCCGCTCTGGAGGATGTCTTCCTCGCTCTCTGCGGTCTGGCAGCGGGCGATGAGATCGATCAGGTTCTGCTCCACAGGACGGCCTGCCCTGCGCATCCAGGTGAAGTAGGTATCATTGAGCAGGTGGAAGCAGAACTGTCTCTGTGCGGGAAGGGGGATCCGGCAGGCGTGGAGATCCTCACAGCAGTCCAGAAAGGTCTGAACGGCAAGATCCCGGTTGTTGAGGCATACCTCCAGTTCCTGCAGGAAGGTCTGCTGCAGGTCCTGAAGGTGAACCTGTATCCCCTCCTGGGGATGGATCTGCACCACGCTGCGGCTGCTGTCCCGCCAGAGATGAAGGGCCTCCCGGTAGGAGTCCGGAATCTGCCGGGGAGAGGGGACCTTGCTGCCCAGGAAGGCCTTCTGCACCGGTCCGTATTCGTATTCCAGAACCGTGCGCAGCTGCTCCACCTGTTCCAGACTGTCCGGATGGGAGGGGCCGCAGAACAGGATGACCACCAGCAGGCTGTTTTCGTCCCGGAAGGTGATGCCGCAGCGGGGGTATTCGATGGCCTCGATGCAGGCGCTTTTGATGGAGATGTCCAGAAGATCATGGTTGCCGCTCCACTCGCTTATCATGGGAGCGGAGGGGGTGAGAACGGCGGCCTGAAGGGGTTCTCCCGGCCGGTAGCCGTAGTCCTCCAGAATGCCGGTGACCAGGCCGGTCTCCTCCGGGTGCTTCAGAAAGCGGCGGAAGGCGGTTTCCACCCGCCGCTGTTCGGCCAGGCCGTTCACCAGATCCCGGGTCCGCTGGCGGGACTGTTCCGCCGCCTCCCGCTCCAGAATCTGAATCTGGCTGCGGATGGCCCTGGTGAGCTGTGCCTCGTCCACCGGCTTGAGCAGATAGTCATGGACCTGCATCCGGCAGCACTCCTGGACATAGGCAAAATCATCGTGACCGGTGAGTACCAGAATGCGCAGCCGGGGATTGAGCTGGTTCATCTGCCGGATCAGCGTCAGCCCGTCGATGTTGTCCATTTCGATGTCCGTGAGGACGATGTCCGGCATGTGGGCCTCCATCTTGCGCAGGGCCCTGGCGCCTGACTCCGCAGTGTCCACCCACGAGACGTGGATGGATTCCCAGGGAAGCAGCCGTGCGATGCCATCGCGCATGTACCGCTCATCGTCCACAATCAGAACTCCGTACATCGTCAGGTTCCCTCCTTTGACCGGTCGTCCCCCGGCAGACGGATGGTGACCGTCACACCGCCGGCCTCGTTGGTGGAGCAGGAGAGGCCATAGCCGGGGCCATAGCGGATGGAAAGGCGCTGGTGCACATTCTTGATGCCGTAGCTGCCGTCGTTTACCAGCACATCCATGGTGCGATTCAGGTGCTCCATCTCCTCCGGCGGCATGCCGATTCCGTCATCCTCCACGAGAAGGAGAATGTCCTCAGGAAGCTGCACGGTGCGGATGAGAATGTGCCCTTTCCGGCCGTCCTCCGCTTTAAAGCCGTGGTAGATGGAATTTTCCACCAGGGGCTGAAGGGTGATTTTGGGAAGCAGCAGGTCCATCAGGTTCTCCGGAATCCGGAATTCCAGGGTGACGATGTCATCAAAGCGCATGTTCTGAATCTGGACGTAGCTGCGGGTGTGCTCCAGTTCCTGAGAGAGAGGTACCACATCCTGCCCCTTGCTCAGGCACAGCCGATAAAAGCGGCTGAGGGCCAGCACCATCTCCGAGACCTGGGTATCTCCGGCAATCAGAGCCTGCCAGTGGATGGAATCCAGGGCGTTGTAGAGAAAATGGGGCTTGATCTGACTCTGCAGGGCGTTGAGCCGGATTTCCGTGTTCTCCCGCTCCTTGCGTTTTATCTCCTGAATGTAAAAGGAGATGGAGTCCAGCATGCGGTTGAGGCCCCTGGAGAGCTGGCGGAAGTCCTTTTCGGGCCAGGGGGGAAGCCGCAGGGCCAGATCCCCCTTTTCCACCCGCTCCATGGCGTCGGTCAGATCCTGCATGGGGGCGTAAAAGCGCTTGCAGAAGGCGGCGCCCACGGCCAGGGCCAGCAGGGTGAAGAAGAGAATGACCAGAACAATGAAGCGGGTGGTGCGGTAGACCTCGGCGAAGAGAACGTGCCGGGAGATGGTGCTGTCCGCAGTGAGAAAGCCCTGGGACAGGCGCTGATACACCAGGAGGTTCTCCCCGGAGCGCAGCTGTCCGCAGGTGCCGGCGTAGGAGTCAAACTGACTCTCCCGGGTGCCGATTTCCTCCGGATTGCTGGAGGCAAGAACCCGGCCCCGGGTGTCAAGCAGGCGGAGGTTGAGGTTCCCGTCCGGGGAATCCAGGTAATGTACCATCCGTTCGGCCCCGATGCCCACGGCCAGAACCGCAGAGGGCGGATCCCGGAGCGTGCGGCTGGTGATGCACACCGGAATGTACAGAACCAGCTTCTGCTCCGGATAGCAGTCCAGCAGCAGGCTGGTGCGGATGGAACTGTTGGGAAGGGTTTCCGACTGCCGGTAGCCGGACAGAATGTCATCCCGGATTTCGTACTCCGGAATGGTCTCTCCGGCGTAGAGGTAGTCCGTGCCGCTCAGCTGCAGCAGGGCGGCAAAGTCCACCAGATTGCTGGCCCGCACCAGAAAGCGCAGGGATTCGTTGACCCCGTTGAGGGTGTCCAGGGGGCAGTCCCGGCCGGCAAGGCCGGCATAGGTGCGCATATCCTGGGTGGTGGAGAGGGAGATCATCAGGTCGGAGATGTCATCCACCGCCCGGTCCACGGTGGACAGGGCGATGGAGAGCTGACCCTGCAGCTGTTCATAGGCATTTTGCTGCAGGGTCCGGGTTGAACTGTGGGTGATCAGCAGCAGGACCAGCAGATTGGAGCAAAGGATGAGAAGCCCCAGCGAGAGGATCGTCTTATGAGACAGACGAAGGCTGCGGAAGCGTCCGAAGAAGCCCCTTTTCCTTTGCTCCATGATCTGCAACTCCTTTTCAGCCTTTGACGGCGCCGGCCATCATGCCTTCAATCAGTTTGTCCTTGCAGAAGATGAAGACGATGACCATAGGCAGAATGGTGATCAGCAGAACCGTCATGATCATTGGAATATTCATGGTGTACTGCCCCTGGAATTCGTTGACGGCCAGAGGCAGGGTGCGGTTGGCGGAGGTCTGGGTGAGAGTCAGGGCAAAACTGAACTCGTTCCAGATGTTCACACCGTCGTAGATGACCAGGGTGGAGAGACCGGGCTTTGCCAGGGGAAGCATGATCCGCCAGAAGATGCCATAGCGTCCGCAGCCGTCGATGCTGGCTGCCTCCTCCAGGTCCTTGGGGACCCCCGCCATGAAGGTGGTGAGGATGAAGACTGAAACGGGCAGGTTAAAGGCTACGTAGGGACCGATCAGGGCCCAGATGCTATCGTAGAGACCGACGGAGGTCATCATCATGAAGATGGGCAGCAGGGTGACGTGGATGGGTACGGACATGCAGGCCACGATCATGGAGTAGATGGGCTTGTTGAGCCGGAACTTCCAGCGGGACAGGGGGTAGGCGGCGAAGGCGCTGAACATCAGCAGAATCACCAGAGATACCACCAGGACGATGACGGAGTTAAGAAAGTAGTGCCAGATGTTTCCGCTGAAGACCTCGGCGAAGTTTCCCAGATAGAAGGACTCCGGGATGGAGAAGACGCCGTTCTTCATGATCTCCTTCTGCGTCTTCAGGGTACAGAGGATCAGAAAGGCAAAGGGAACCAGACAGATCAGGAACCACAGAGCCACCAGAACTCCTACGACGATCGTGGAGGGTTTGAATCCTTTTTTTGCACCGGCCATCGCTCAGTCCTCCTTTCGATTCAGAATGCGCATGGTGACAATGGCTATGACGGAGATCAGGATGAACATGCCGGAGGCGATGGCGGAGGCATAGCCCATCTGGTAGGTTTCGAAGGCGGCGGAGTACATGTAGGTTGCCATCAGTTCGGAGGCATTGCCTGGGCCGCCTCCGGTCATGACGTAAATGAGGTCGAAGTACTTCAGGGAGCCCACGATGGAGAGGACAATGGCGCTGCGGATGGAGGGCTTCAGCAGGGGCAGGGAGACCTTCCAGAAATACTGTCCCTCGGTGGCGCCGTCCACCATGGCAGCCTCATGGATGTCGCTGGGGATTCCGCCGTATCCTGCCATGTAGTAGACCATGTAGAAGGGAATGAACTGCCAGGCGATGATCAGGATACACGTCAGCAGAACGGTTTTCGGGTTGCCCAGCAGATCCACCCGTCCACCGCCGAAGAATTTGGAGATGGCGCTGACGAAACCGGTGGAGGGATCCAGGGCGTAGCGGAACAGATAGCCGATGGCAACGGAGGACATCAGCATGGGGATGAACCAGATGACCTTGCAGACGTCACCCTTCTTTCCCACGTAATTGAGGAACGTGGCCAGGGCCATGCCAATGGGCATCTGGATGATGATGGAGAGTACCATCACAAGGATGTTGTTGAAGAAGGCGTGCCAGAAGTCGCTGTCCTTGATCAGGGTGATCCAGTTCTTCAGGCCGATGAAGGTTCTGCTGGCGGAGTATCCGTTCCAGTCATAGGCACTGGTGATGAAGGACTGAACAATGGGGTAGACAATGAAGACGGCAATGACCACCAGGGCCGGTGCCAGGAAGACAGCGGAGGCGATGGCCGTTTCCCGCCGGTTCCGGTCTGCCATGGTGCCTTTTTTCATAGTGACCATTCCTTTCTGCCGCAGGCCGGAGCGGAATGGTTCCGGATGCGGCGTTTGTTCCCAGACCGCAGGGAATCAGGTCCGTATTCCAGGATGTGTGCCGGTTCCGCCCCGGGCTCCGGGGTTACCGGAGCGGGGCGGAAGGCGGACTTATCCGGCAAGATAGGCGGTCATGGCATCCTGGAGTTCCTTGTTGGCCTCCTCGGGAGTCATGGTGAGGCCGAAGATTTCCTGGCTGGTCCGTTTGTGGACGTCTGCCACCTGAGCGGGCAGGTACTGGTCGTACCACAGCTGTACGCCGCCGGAACTGTTCAGGGAGTCCAGAACCTCATTGGTGATGTCGTTGTCGGAGGTGAAGGATTTCAGAGGAATGATCTTGCCCAGGGCGGCGCGGTCTGCCTGAGCCTCTTCGTCCAGCAGGGCCTGGATCAGTTTGAAGGCACCTTCCGGATCTGCGCTCTGGGCAGAGACGGAGTAGAGGTTGTCACCCAGGGTGCCCAGGGTCAGGGTCTGGTCGGCACTGGAGTCCTCCTTGGCGGGGAAGGGGAAGTAGCCCAGCGTGCCGTCCTCCAGCATGGAGGACTCATCCGCCACGTTGGAGATGAACCAGGAGCCCATCAGGTCCATGGCGGCATCGCCGCTGTAGAACAGCATGCGGGCCTGGCCGGAGTCGTCATCCATGCCGTTGTATCCCTCACAGAAGTAGCCCTTGTTCACCCAGTCCTGGATGGTCTTGCCGGCGTACACAAAGGCATCGTTCTCAAAGGAGCCGGTGCCGGCCGCGGCCTCGGCGAAGGGCTCCAGACCGCCGTAGCGGGTCGCCAGATACTGGAAGTACATGGAGCCGGTCCACTGGGTGGCGTTGGCCAGGGCGAAGGGGGCTACCCCGTTGGAGACCAGGGTGTCACAGATTGTCTCCAGTTCCCCGATGGTGGAGGGCTCGGTCAGACCGTACTGATCGAAGACCTCCTTGTTGTAGAAGAAGCCGGCGACAGAGACATTTTCCACGGGCACGGCGTAGATCTTGTCGTTGTAGGAGCACTGGGCGATGGCGGCATCCAGGAACTGGTCCGCATACCCGTCGGCCTTCATCAGGTCGGTGAGATCGTAGATCAGCCCCTCGTCCACGTAATCATACATGGTCTGTCCGCCCCAGGTGATGAAGACGTCCGGGGTGGTGTGGGCGTTGACGGAGAGAGACAGATCGGTCTTGTAGCTGTCGTTCTGCTTCTGAACGACGGTGACATCGTACTGGGGATTGTCCGCCTCAAAGCGGGCGACTGCATTGTCGATTGCCTCGGCGGTACCGCCGGTCTGGATGTGCCAGAGGGTCAGGGGAATCTTGTCGCCGCTGGCGCCGCCGGAACCGCCGCCGGAGCTGCTGCCGGAGACGCTGCCGCTGCCGGGGGCT
>CAYXVN010000062.1:10094-13147 GCA_964468565.1 uncultured Oscillospiraceae bacterium
GCCGCCGGAACCGCCGCCGGAGCTGCTGCCGGAGACGCTGCCGCTGCCGGGGGCTCCGCTGCTGCTGCCACCGCCGCCGCCGCAGGCGACGAGGGCAAGGGACAGGGAGAGGGCCAGGAACAGGGCCAGCGCGCGTTTCAGGTTGAAAATTCGTTTCATTCAGGGGGTCCCTCCTTTCAATGATAGCACCATTTTACGAAAGGCAGGCGATGATGAACATAGAATTTTTTGTCCATAATCTTGAAATAATTGTCGCCCTCCCGGAGAGGTTCGTGATTCTCAACAAAAGAGACGGGGAGAGACCGGAGGGCAGCAGGGTGGGAAGCGGCTGGTGCA
The DNA here is from genome assembly GCA_964468565.1 of uncultured Oscillospiraceae bacterium. Lineage (GTDB taxonomy): Bacteria > Bacillota > Clostridia > Oscillospirales > Oscillospiraceae > Lawsonibacter. The sequence continues at coordinate 10,431 of CAYXVN010000062.1, forward strand.
GGGAGGGACTGCATTGGAATAACCCACCGGGCAGGTTCCTGTCAACTGGCAATTCAAACAGAATATGGAGAAATATATCTTATTATTTATACAATCTGACGGGATGCAGAGCCAAATCCCTGGGGCACAGGGAATCTGAACCCGGCAATACCCCTGCCGATGAGACCGGAGAAGGAGGGGACCTGCCCTGGGGCCGGTGGCCCGGGGGACCGCCCTCTCAGCGGGAACAGGCGGTCTGCCCGCCCGGCCGGGGCAGGCGGAGCCTTCCGCTTCGTTGCCTTAGGGGATATCCCGGGGTGGCCGGGACTGTCACCGGCCTCCCGGAAGGCGAAAAATATCTCTTGACAGGAGGAGCGGGCTGTGGTAATCTAAGCATGTACATATGAATAAATGCTCACACGTCGAAAGGAGTTACGATGGAAGCCCATGAGACCCCCTGCTGCGAGGAGGAAATGATCCACGGAGACATCCTGAAGAAGGTTCAGGATCTGCTCCCCTGTGATGAGGTCCTCTACGATCTGGCGGAGCTGTTCAAAATCTTCGGAGACAGCACCCGGGTGAAGATTCTCTACGCCCTGCTGGAGGCGGAACTGTGCGTCTGTGACCTGGCGAGCCTGATCAATGTGACCCAGAGTGCGGTCTCCCACCAGCTGCGGGTGCTGAAATCCAGCAAGCTGGTGAAGTTCCGCCGGGAGGGCAAGACGGTGTACTACTCCCTGGCGGACGACCACGTGGTGCGGATTCTGTCCCAGGGAATGGAGCATATCCTGGAGTAGTGCCCGGGACAGGATCCGGAGAGGACCCCCGGGTCCGCCCTCCGCCCGGATTCCGGCGCAGATGGTGCAGCCGGGACCGGAATGAATGAGATTAGGAGTGTGTTTCCCATGAAGAAGACCTACAAGCTGATTGATCTGGACTGTGCAAACTGTGCCGCGAAGATGGAGGACGCCATCCGCAGGCTCCCCGGCGTGTCAAACGTCAGCGTGAACTTCCTGACCCAGAAGATGATCCTGGAGGCGGAGAACCTCCCTTCCGTGCTGCCCGACGTGGTGAAATGCATTCACAGGGTGGAGCCGGACTGTGAGGTTGTGCTGAAGTGAGGATGACCCGCAAACAGAAGCGGATGCTCCGCCAGATTCTTGTGACGGCGGTTCTCTTTGTCATACTCCGCATGGTGAACCCCACCGGCTGGCTGGGGCTGGTGCTCTATCTGATTCCCTATGCCATCATCGGGAAGGATGTGCTGTGGAAGGCGGTGCGCAACATCCGCAACGGCCAGGTCTTTGACGAGAACTTCCTGATGGCGGTGGCCACCATAGGTGCCTTCGGCTGCGGGGAGTACCCGGAAGGGGTGGCGGTGATGCTCTTCTACCAGGTGGGAGAGCTGTTCCAGAACGTGGCGGTGGCCCGGTCCCGGCAGTCCATCTCGGACCTGATGGACATCCGTCCGGACTACGCCAACCTGGAGACCGACGGCAGCGTGGAACAGGTGGACCCGGAGGAGGTCTCTGTGGGAGACATCATCGTCATCCGGCCCGGCGAGCGGGTGCCTCTGGACGGACTGGTGACGGAGGGCTCCTCCAGCCTGGATACGGCAGCCCTCACCGGGGAGTCGGTTCCCCGGGAGGTGGAACCGGGCCAGGAGGTGATCAGCGGCTGCGTCAATCTCACCGGCCTGCTGCGGGTTCAGGTGACCAAGCCCTTCGGTGAGTCCACCGTCTCCCGGATTCTGGAGCTGGTGGAGAACTCCTCGGCCAAGAAGGCCAAGGCGGAGAACTTCATCACCAGGTTTGCCCGCTACTATACCCCGGCTGTGGTCTTTGCGGCTCTGGCCCTGGCGGTGGTGCCCCCGGTGGCCAAGCTGCTGTGCGCCTCGGCGGGACTGGATCTGCTGGCGCCTCTGGCCCCGGGGGAGTGGCTGGAGTGGATCCACCGGGCTTTGGTCTTCCTGGTGGTGTCCTGCCCCTGCGCCCTGGTGATCTCCATCCCCCTGAGCTTCTTCGGGGGGATCGGGGGCGCCTCCCGTCAGGGGGTGCTGGTCAAGGGCGGCAACTACCTGGAGGCCCTGGCCAGCACCGGCATTGTGGTCTTTGACAAGACGGGGACCCTGACCAAGGGTACCTTTGAGGTCTCCCGGGTGTGTCCTCAGGGCAGGACTGAGCAGGAACTGCTGGAACTGGCCGCCCTGGCGGAGCACTGGAGCAGTCATCCCATCTCCCGCTCCATTCAGGCGGCGGTGTCCGGCACGCTGGACGAGAGCCGGGTCACCGATTCAGAGGAGATCGCCGGACAGGGCATCCGGGCGGTGGTGGACGGGCGGACCGTCCTGGCCGGAAACGCGAAGCTGATGGCCTCCGGCAGCATCCGGGTGCCGGAGGATCCGGAGGCGGGGACCACGGTCCATGTGGCGGTGGACGGTGTCTATGCCGGCTCCATCACGGTGGCGGACCGGCCCAAGCCCGGTGCGGCCCAGGCCCTGCAGGAACTGAAGGCCGCCGGGGTGAAGAAGACGGTCATGCTGACCGGGGATGCGCCGGCGGTGGCCCAGGCGGTGGGAAAGGAACTGGGCCTGGACGAGGTCCACGCCGGACTGCTGCCCGGAGACAAGGTGGAGCAGGTGGAGGCCCTTCTGGAGAGGAAGAACCCCCGGGAGAAACTGGTCTTTGTGGGCGACGGCATCAACGATGCGCCGGTGCTGTCCCGGGCGGACATCGGCG
>CAYXVN010000063.1:0-12811 GCA_964468565.1 uncultured Oscillospiraceae bacterium
TCGGGGCGAAGTCGAATTGAGACGATAGAGTTTTATTCGATTTTATTGAGCGGTGACGAAGTCGTCCCCCAGGCCCTGGGAGAACACCTGGCGCAGCACATTGGCGGAGTCCAGTGCGGTCTGGCTGCCCCCCACGATGTAGTAGTCCACCTCCACGGGGAAGGTGACCCCCTGGGTCCTCAGCTCTTCCATGGCCCTGTTTTTGCAGTCGGCGGCCCTGGCGGCATCGTAGCGGCGGCCGGCGCCGGAGGTGGTGGGCTCCTCCGGGATGGCCAGACCGGCAATGACCCGGTCCACGTAGTCGGTGCCGTCGGAGAACTGCAGCAGACCCCGCATGGTATAGGCCAGGTTCTCGCAGTGGGTGGGCGCAATGGGGTTGGTGTAGGCCCAGTAGGGGACCAGGTTGATGCCGTAGTACCAGGCGAGACGGAAGTTCTCGTTGGCTACGGCGGTGTTCCAGTTGGTGTCAGGGGTGCCGTCCTCTTTGTTCTTGGCGAAGTTGAGGTGCATCTGATAGGAGTACTTCCTGGGCCGGGTCTCCACCAGCTTGTCGTAGAACTCATTGTTCTCCCCCTGCTGCATGATGGTGCGCAGGGTGGCCTCGTTCAGCTCGGTGTGATCCACTTCGCCGGTCTGGAAGAGGGTGTCGTCTGCGGTGCCGTCCTCCACGATGCGGATGGTGACGGTGTCGAAGCGGGTGCACTCCTTGTCCCAGTAGGCGGGATTGGCAGTGAGGACCTTCTCGTTGTCCTTCACAAAGGAGGTGCAGGTGTAGGCGCCGTTGTACCACATGGTCTCGTTGCTGATGCCCGGCATGCCGTCCACACCCTGCTGGTGGATGAGTTCCTGGGAGATGGGGTACATGCAGGCGGAGACACAGAGGGTGGGGAAGTAGGGGGCGTTTTTGGTGCAGCGGTAGACCAGGGTGAAGTCATCCGGGGCCTCAATGCCCACCATCTCCAGGAATTTTGCGGTGTCCAGAGCCTTGCCCTCCTCCTCGCTCAGGCCGGTGGTGTAGTCGTAATACTCCCTGGCGCCGGCGATCAGGGTGCAGGGCATGGAGATGTTGTAGCCCTGGTTCTTCTGGAAGTTCAGAACCCACTCCAGGCCGGTGATCCAGTCCTGAGCGGTGCATCTGGCCTTTTCGTTGCCCTGCACATCCACCCAGGTGACGTCCTCCCGGAGATGGAAGGTCCAGGTGAGGCCGTTGTCGTCGGTGGACCAGTCCCTGGCAATGGCGGGAACCAGCTGGCCCCGGTTGTCCGTCTCCAGCAGGCCGGAGTAGAGGTTGCACAGCACCTGGCTGTCCTCTCCCCGCTCCGAGTTCAGAAGGAAGAAGGTGGCAATGTCGCGTCCGGCGGTCTCGTAGGTGACAAAGTCCCGGATGCCGTCGGCGCTGCTGCCCTCATCGCCGGAACTGTCTCCTCCCCCGCCGCCGCAGGCGACCAGGGAGAGGGATACTGCCAGGGCCAGGACCGCTGCCAGAAGGTTGCGCGCGTGGTGTCTCATAATCTGCTCCTCTCTTTTGGCTGATTTTGTTCCGGGGGAGTGCCAGAGGTCTGCATTGAAAACTGGTAATTGCTGACTGTTGTCATGTCATTTGATTCCGGGGCCGGGCAGCCGGATCGCCCGCCCCCGGGACCGTCTCACCGGGGAACTCCCCCGAACCGATGGTGCTACAGATTGTAGCATGTTTGTGCATTGTTGACAACACCTAAATGAAAAAAATTTCGGAAATTTATCAGGTCGGCCGGAAGGGAGCAGCGGACCCCCGGGTTCGGAGGAAATCGGGAGGGGCGAAACCGGGAAAACCGCCGGTCTGACACCCCTGTTGCCCTCTGGCCAGGGGGGCCACTGCAGGGCCTGCAGAGGCGGGAAAACAGGCACAGAGGGAGTGCACAGGTGCTGAGGAGATGCATTCCCTGGGCAGAAAGGAGCAAGGGACCCTGTCTCAGGACCTGCCGTTTGTGCAGAAGTACAGTTGTGGCGATTTTGAAAAAAACCGGTTGACAGGGGAGATGGGGCGGTGCTATAATCCCCACAAACCTACCGGATAGGAAGGTTAATACACATCGGCCCGTCAGAGAGGCGGACCGCTGGGAAGGAGGCGGACCGGATGAGCGTGGACTTTCAGGAACTGTTACGCAGCAACTTCCGCTGTGGTCGAATGCTGTGCTCCCGGGCTGTCTCTGTGGCCGGGTGCTCTGCTGCGCCCTGAAGTGTCCCCAAAGGGGAAATGGCCGTATGCAGTCCGGGAGCTTTACGTAAAGGCCCCGGCTTTTTTATGCCCGAAAAGGCAGAAACGGACGGGGCAGAGCCGGGAGTGAGGTTCCCTGGAGGTGTGCAGATGCACCTGGTCCGGGCGCAGAACCCCATGCCGTTCCCGGGTGCCACGTGGCCGGAGACGGAGACGGTGTCATCTTCCTGACCTGAGCTCTCTCCCCCCTGGCCATTCTTCTGCGGAACACCGAACCCCCTGTGGCGGTGTCCGGAGCCCCTGCCGGTCACGTCCTTCCGGGCGGGGTACCTTCCAGATGAGGGTGTCCGGGGGGTCCCCTCTGAAATCCGGGTGGGCGCAGATCTGGCGACGGGTGGACTGCCCTGCCGGCGGACGGGAGTGCCGGGAAGAGCCCGGGCACCCCGCCTGCTTCCGGACAGCCGGGATGGAACTGCCGGATCAGGGCATCACCAGGGACATGGCCCCTGGGCGGCATTCCCGCCGTCCGGCAGACCTGGCGGGGGCAGAGATTCCCTGCTGCGTTTTTCGCGGCTTCACCATCCAATCCTAGAAGTGCTGACTATTCGGATTAGAGGCGCTATCGGCAGAAGCGGTTGCTTTGCCGACAGCGCCTCTTTTGCCGGGAGGAGATCAATATGAGTTTGGAAAACAGGACCGGCGTCAGGAGGCAGGCCGTCACTCCGGCGCAGCTCAGGCAGGTGCAGGAACTGGCGGAGACCATCCGCTACGGTTCCCTCACGCTGATATTTCAGGATGGGATTCTGATTCAGATTGACAGGAGCGAAAAAATACGCTTGCCCAAAACCACATAATTGACTGGACAGACCGGAGATCTTCCATGGGGCCGCCGCCTCATGAAAATCTCCGGTCTTTTTTTCGGAGGGCCGCCTGAGGCTGAGGCGGCTGCTCCAGACAGAAACATAAAGGAGTGCTGACAATGAACGTCAGAAAAATCGGTGGAGTGTTTGCCACAGCTCTGATTCTTTCCACACTGCTGTCTGCCTGCGGAGGAAGTTCCTCCTCCGGCGGCGGAAGCGGAAGCAGCAGCGGAGACGGCGCCTCCAGTGAAGGGTCCTCCGGTGCGGGGTCCTCCGTTGCAGGATCCTCCGCTTCAGAGTCCTCGGGAGCAGAATCCTCCGGTTCCGGTGCTGAGGGGACACGGTGGAAGATCACAATTCCGGGGAAAAGCGGATCTTTGTGCAACACCCCCACCTATGTGGCCTATGAGAAGGGGTTCTTCGCCGAGGAGGGGATCGATGTGGAACTGATCACGGCAGACTTTGAGGCCAAGAAGGTGGGGCTGAACAACGGGACCATCTCCACGATCAACGGGGATTTCCAGTATTTCCCCTCCATCGAGGGCGATATTGAGATGACCATCGTGGAGGGGCTGCACCAGGGCTGCATCAAACTCAATGTGCTGGGTGATTCGGAGATTCAGACCGTGGAGGACCTGCGGGGCAAGACCATTGCCGTGGATGAGATCGGGGGAACGCCCCATCAGGTGACGCTGCTGTGGCTCGGCCAGGCGGGCATTGACTCCAGCGAGGTGCAGTTCCTGCCCTTCAACGACGGGAATCTGGAGGTGGAGGCCCTGCGTCAGGGACAGGTGGATGTGGCCGCCCTCTGGGACCCCATCGCAACCACCTCCGTGGATGCCTATGGGCTTCGTACGATTCTGGACATCGGCACGGACGCACCCTTTGCAGGTCACTACTGCTGCTTCCTCTACGCCTCCACCAAGGTGATTGAGGAAAACCCGGAGCTGATTGCCGCCGAGCTGCGTGCCTACCACAAGGCCCAGAACTGGATCTACGAAAATCCGGAAGAGGCGGTGGAACTGGTGACGGAGAAGCAGTATGTGTCCATCGAGGACCACGGCGTTGCGGTGGACCTGATCCGAAGTTACGGCTATCCTTCAACCGATGATTATGAGAGCGGTGCCGTGAACGTGAAGGCGGACGTGGAGTATTTTGCACAGGCGCTCTATGATATCGGGTATCTGACCATGGATCCCGCCGAGTTTGCGGAGAAGGCCTATACCTACGTGGACCTCAGTCTGGGGCAGCAGGAGTGACGGGAGAAACTGTCTGTGGGGGTGTCCGGCTGGAGGTCCGGCCCCCCGCTACCCCATTCTCCATGGAAAAGAGTGTGATTGATTTGTCATTGTCCACTGTGACGAAACCATCTGAGCAGACGGTGCGCTCCGCAGCGCGCAGCGTACCGGTCCGGCAGCTGGTCCGGGCGGCGGTGATCACCTCCGCCGGTTTCCTCATTGCGATCCTGGGAAATGCCCTGTTCCCTCAGGTGTCTGAGAAGGTGGAGCTGACGGACTATGCGGTGGGTCCCTTCACCCTGAACATGAACGGATTTTACCGCCTGGTGCTGGGCGCCGTGATAGTGATTTACCTTCTGGCAGGTCTCCGGGCCTACCTTGACCCATCCCGGAGACCCCGGTACGTCAGACAGTGCTACTTCCGCTTTGCCTGCGGAATCGCCCTGCTGGCATATGATGTGCTGGGGACCAAGCTTCAGGTGACGCCCCAGCCCTTTTTCCCCGGTCCGGCTCAGATCCTGGAATCCTTTCTGATGGAGCCGGCCTACATCGGTGAAAACGTGCTGTACTCTCTGCGCCTGTTTGGTGCCGGATTTCTCAGCGGTGTGCTGCTGGGGGTGGGGACCGGGATTCTGATCGGGTGGTTTCCCAAGGTCTACTACTGGACCTATCCGGTTCTGCGCATCACCGGGGTCATTCCGGCCGTGGCCTGGATGCCCTTCGCCCTGACGCTGTTTCCCACCCCCTTTGCCGCGGCCACCTTCCTCATTGCGATCTGTTCCTGGTTCCCGGTGGCCTCCCAGACTGCCTTCGGGATTCAGACCACCCCGAGGACCCAGTTTGAAGCGGCCCGGACTCTGGGGGCGGATACCCGTTTTCTGGTCCTGCATGTGGCCATCCCCCACGCCATGCCCCAGGTCTTCACCGGCATCACAACCGCCTGCGCCAGTTCCTTTACCACCCTGGTCATGGCGGAGATGATGGGCCAGCCCGGCGGCCTGGGCTATTACATCAATGTGGTCAAAGTCTGGGCTGCCTACTACAAGGTCTTTGCCGCAATTCTGATCATGGCAATTCTGTTCAGTCTGATTCTGGCGGTTCTTGGCGTCATCCGGGCCCATGTACTTCGCTGGCAGAGGGGGCAGTTCAAATGAACGATACGATTCTGGAACTGCGGCACATTGACCGCACCTATGTGGACGGGGAGGACCCCGACAGGGCCAATGTGGTGGAGGCGCTGAAGGATATCAGCCTGGAGATTCGGCGCGGGGAATTTCTCTCCATCATCGGCTCCTCCGGGTGCGGAAAGACCACACTGCTGCGGCTCATTGCCGGACTGGACCAGCCCCAGGGTGGTGAGGTCCTGCTGGAGGGCGTTCCCATCACCGGGCCGGATCCCCAGCGGGGCTATGTATTCCAGCAGGGGAGCCTGTTTCCCTGGCTGACGGTGGAGCAGAATATCGCCTCCGGCCTGAAAGCCCGGCACGTGTATGCCAGTCAGAAGGGCAAGGTGCCGGAGTACATCCGCCTTGCCGGCCTGGAGGGATTCGAAAAGGCCTATCCCCACCAGATCAGCGGGGGGATGGCCCAGAGGGTTGCCATTGCCCGGGCGCTGATCAACGATCCGGCGGTGCTGCTGATGGATGAGCCCATGGGAGCGCTGGACTCCTTCACCAGGGCGGATCTGCAGGATAAGCTGCTGGAGATCCGTGCGGCCAACGATGCCACCATGATCCTGGTGACCCACGATGTGGATGAGGCGATCTATCTGTCTGACCGCATCGTCATCATGACGCCCAGGCCCGGACAGATCAGCGAGGTGCTGGAAGTGAAGCTGCCCCATCCCAGGGAGCGGGGCGGACTGGAGTTCACCAATCTGCGCAGAAATATTCTGGACCGGTTTCACCTGGCCAGTGCCCAGCCCCAGCCGGAATATTACATCTGACAGTGTCGCAAAGGAGGTCTGAAAGATGCGCGACGTTTCTCAGGAATTTGACGAGATGCGGCAAAACCGCATGGCGCGGGTGGCAAACCGCCACCCCTGCTTTTCCGGGGGACCGGACAGCAACCGGGGGCGGGTCCACCTTCCCGTCAGTCCCTCCTGCAACATCCAGTGTGCGTTCTGTGAGCGAAGCAGAAACTCCCAGGAGCAGCGCCCCGGTGTCACCAGGCAGGTTGTGACCCCCCAGGAGGCTGCGGACATCGTGGATCGGGCCCTGGAACTGTGCCCGGAGATCACGGTTGCCGGCATTGCCGGGCCCGGGGACACCCTGGCCACCCGCCACGCCCTTGATACCTTCCGTCTCATCCGGAAGCGCCACCCGGAGCTGATCAACTGCCTGAGCACCAACGGACTGCTTCTGGAGCAGTACGCATCGGAGCTGATGGAGGCCGGTGTGCGGACCGTTACGGTGACGGTCAATGCGGTTGATCCGGAGATCCTGAAGGAGATCTGCCTGTGGGTGGTGAAGGATGGAAAGAGGTATGAGGGTGCAGAGGGAGCGGCCATTCTGATTGAGGCTCAGAAGCGGGGGATTACCAGAGTTTCCGCCCTGGGGGCCCTGGTGAAGATCAACATGGTGCTGGTTCCGGGCATCAATGACGCCCATGTGGAGGAGGTTGCCCGCACGGTGAAGGAATGGGGTGCCCATTTCTTCAATCTCATTCCCCTGATCCCCCGGTACAAACTGGCCGGCCTGCGGGAGCCCACCTGTGAGGAACTCTGCCGGGCCAGGGAGAGGGCAGAGCAGTACCTGCCCGTCTTCCGGCACTGTCAGCACTGCCGGGCAGATGCCGCCGGAATCCCGGGGAAAGCGGATGTGGCGGACAGACTCTACGGCATCCGCCAGGCAGAGCCCACCTTCTCCCACGGCTGAGGGGGTGAGGGCATGGGATATCTTGTTGCCGTCTCCTCCAGGGACCAGGTCATGGTCCACCAGCACTTCGGGCATACGGAGGCCTTCCAGATTTATGGGGTGGAGGAGGACGGGAGCTACCACCATGTGGAGACCCGGCCCATACCTGCCGTATGCCGGATGGGAGAGCATGACGAGGGGCAGATGGAGCGGACGGCGGAGGCACTGTCCGACTGCCGGTACGTGCTCAGCGCGAAAATCGGCCCCGGGGCCCAGGCCGCACTCCGGGCCAGAGGAATCACGCCTCTGGAAACCACCCATTTCATTGATTATGCAATGGAAAAGGTGGTGCAGTATGACAGAAAATTCAGACATGACAGACATGAATGAGAGGGATATCGTACCATGGCAGCAAAACAGCCAAGACAGATTGCAATCTACGGTAAGGGCGGAATCGGGAAGTCCACGACCACACAGAATCTTACGGCCGGACTGGCGGAGATGGGGAAACAGGTGATGGTGGTGGGCTGCGATCCGAAAGCGGACTCCACCCGCCTGCTGCTGCGGGGACTTCACCAGAAGACGGTGCTGGATACCCTGCGGGAGGAGGGCGAACAGATTGACCTGGGCGCAATCCTGAAGAGAGGCTACATGGGGATCCGCTGTGTGGAATCCGGAGGGCCGGAGCCCGGCGTGGGCTGTGCCGGACGGGGCATCATCACCGCCATCGGGCTTCTGGAGCGGCTGGGGGCCTACACGGAGGATCTGGACTACGTCTTCTATGATGTTCTGGGGGATGTGGTCTGCGGCGGCTTTGCCATGCCCATCCGGGAGGGGAAGGCCAGGGAGATCTACATTGTTGCCAGCGGGGAGATGATGTCTCTCTATGCCGCCAACAACATTGCCAAGGGGATCCGCCGCTATGCCAGCAAGGGCGGAGTCCGCCTGGGGGGAATCATCTGCAACAGCCGCAATGTGGACCGGGAGAACGAACTGCTGCGGGCCTTCTCAAGGGAGCTGGGGACTCAGCTGCTCTGGTTCATTCCCCGCAACAACGTGGTGCAGCACGCGGAGATCCACAGGCAGACGGTGATACAGTACAGCCCCCAGTGCAGGCAGGCCGAGGAGTACCGCCAGCTGGCCCGAACCATCGAGGAGAATGACTTCTTCACCATTCCCAATCCCATGTCCCAGGAGCGGCTGGAAGAGATCCTGCTGGAGTACGGCATTCTGGATGACATCCGGGACGGCGAAGCAATTTAAGGAGGGAGACAGGATGCCGAAGGTTGCACAGCGCCTTACCGATCTGGTGGGCAATACCCCTGTGCTTCAGCTTAACCGCTATGGGGCAGAGAAAGGGGTCCTTGGAAATCTCCTGGTGAAGCTGGAGTATTTCAACCCTGCCGGCAGCGTGAAAGACCGGATTGCACTGGCCATGATCGAGGACGCAGAGGCCAGGGGACTTCTCAATCCGGATACGGTGATCATTGAGCCTACATCAGGCAACACCGGGGTGGGTCTGGCCTTTGTGGCAGCGGCAAAGGGGTACCGCTGCATCCTCACCATGCCGGATACCATGAGCCTGGAGCGCCGCAGTCTCCTCGCTGCCCACCGGGCGGAGCTGGTCCTGACCCCCGGAGCCCAGGGCATGAAGGGCGCCATCCGCAAGGCGGAGGAACTGGCGGCTCAGATCCCCAATTCCTTTATCCCCCAGCAGTTCAACAACCCCGCCAACGTGGAGGTCCACCGGAACACCACGGCCCGGGAAATTCTCCGGGACCTGGATGGAGCAGTGGACGTCTTTGTGGCGGGAGTGGGTACGGGAGGCACGGTCACCGGGGTGGGAAAGACCCTGAAGGAGCACAACCGGGCGGTCCGGATTGTGGCGGTGGAACCTTTCCGCTCTCCGGTGCTGTCCGGCGGGCGGCCCGGAGCCCACAGAATTCAGGGCATCGGGGCAGGGTTTGTCCCCGGGGTGTACGATGCCTCGGTGGTTGACGAAATCTACAGAGTCAGGGACGAGGAGGCATTTGAGACGGCGCAGGATCTGTCCAGAACGGAGGGGCTCCTGGTGGGAATCTCCTCGGGAGCAGCCGCCTTTGCTGCCACGCAGCTGGCCAGAAAGAAGGAGAACCGGGGGAAAAACATCCTTGCCCTGCTGCCGGACAGCGGGGAGCGGTATCTCTCCACGGACCTGTTCCGCTGGATTCACTAAAGGAGGCAGTCAAAATGAGCATACAAAGAATTCTGACCCGGTTTTCCGGTCCCTTTTTTGTGGCAACGGTGGAAGACGGCTACCCCCGGGTGCGTCCCTTCGGCCTGGTGCTGGAGTATGAGAACCGCCTCTATTTCGGGGTGGGAAGCCAGAAGGCCAGCTACCGCCAGCTGCTGAAGCAGCCTGCCCTGGAGATCTGTGCGGTGGATGGTGAGCGAAACTGGCTGCGCATCCGGGGAGAGGCCGCATTTGACGATGACCCGGCCCTGCTGGAGGAGATCTTCCGTCTGAAACCCCATCTCCGCGGCCAGTACAGCCAGAAGGACGGCCCCCAGCTGAAGCCGTTTTATATCCGCAGCGGCGTCGCCGAGGTGGCCGGCCTCTCCGGCAGTTTCGAGTCATTCCGGATATGAGGAGGGGGTTCAGGTGAGCAAGTTTGTCGATCGGCCCCGGTACGGCTGCGCAATGGCGGGAGCGCTGGCGCTGCTGCGGGCAATCCCCAGGACCATCCCCATCATTCACTCCTCCACCGGATGCGGATTCAACTGCTACAACGGAACCAATGCCGGGGCCGGATATCTGGGAGGCGGCTACTGCGGCGGGGCGGCCACGCCCAGCAGCAACGTGGTGGAGCGCCATGTGGTGTTCGGGGGAGAGGACCGGCTGAGGGAGCAGATCGCCTCCACGCTGGAGGTGATGGATGGGGACCTGTATGTGGTGGTTACCGGCTGCATGGTGGAGATGATCGGGGACGATGTCCAGTCGGTTGCCCAGGAGTTCCGTGATCAGGGAGAGCCCGTCCTGGCCGTCAATACCCCCAGCTTTCAGGGAAACTCCTATCACGGCTATGAGCTTCTGTTCTCCGCCCTGGCCAGGGAATACGTGCGGAAGACGGAGAAGAAGAATCCGCTGAAGGTGAATGTGCTGGGCCCTGTCCCGGGAGAGGATGTGTTCTACCGGGGCAACCTGAGGGAGATCCGGCGGCTGCTGACCGAACTGGGCCTGAGTGTCAATACCTTCATCGGGGAGGAGGAGACCCTGGACAGCTTCCGGCAGGCAGGCGACGCCGCCCTGACCATTGTCCTGTCCGATGTGCACGGCGTGAAAACCGCCCGGGAGTTTGAACGGGTGCACCACATCCCCTATATCACCACCGGCCTGCCCATCGGATATTTCCAGACTGCGGAGTTCCTGAGCCGGGTGGCGGCGCGCATGGATATCCCGGCTGAGAGGGTCGGGCAGGTGCTGCAGAGAGAGCGGCGGATCTACTTTGACTACTTTGAGCGGCTGGCCGACATCTACAACGACATCGATCTGCAGCGCTATGCAGTCATTGTGGCGGACTCCAGCTATGCTCCGGCTCTGGCCCGCTTCACGGCGGATGAACTGGGATGGCTGCCGGAACTGACCGTCATCACCGATTTTCTGGAGGAGTCCCACAGACAGGCCCTGGAGAAGCGGTTTGATCACTGGGAATCGGGTCTGCGCCCGGCGGTAAGGTTTGATACCGATGCGGCTTCCGTCCGGCACTATCTGCAGGAAATCTGGCCCCAGGACCGCAATGCCAGATACTTTGATGCCCTCAGCCCGGGCTATGTGCTGGGCAGTGTGATCGAGAAGGATCTGGCGGAGGAGTATGGATTCTCCTTCCTGCCTGTGGCCTTCCCGGTGACCAGCCGGGTGGTGTTTGACCGTGCCTATGCGGGGGTGCGCGGAGGGCTGACTCTGGCAGAGGACATTTTCGGCACTCTTGTGGCCGGACGATGAGGGAGGAGAGGACATGAAACATACCATCGAAGCTTCGGCACCGCCACGGGAGGAGCGGCTTCACGCCGGAATTGCCTTCGGCGGAACCTGCGGGGAGCTGCGCTGCAGCCTGAATCAGGGCGGAACCTGTCTGAGTGCCCCCAACCGGACCTTTTCCGAGACCTACGGCTGCCAGTTCACTCTGAGCCTGGGAATCATCAACACCCTGCGCAATGCAGTGGTGATCATGCACGGCCCCATCGGCTGCGGATTCTGCTCAACAGGAACCGTGGGAACGGGGAAAACCTTCAAGCGCCTTCGGGACCCCGAGTCACCGGGAACCATCTGGCTCAGCACCAATCTGGATGAGAGCGATGTGATTGGGGGCGGGGAGCAGAAGCTGAGGGAGGCGGTGCTGTTCGCGGACCGGGAGTACCGCCCGGAGATCATCGTGGTGGTCAGCTCCTGCGTTCCGGCTCTGGTGGGAGATGATGTGGATGCCATTCTGGAGAATCTTCAGAGCGAGACGGCAGCCACTCTGACCGCCTGCAGCTGTGAGGGATTCAAGACCAAAGTCATGGCCACGGCCTACGATGCCGCCTACAACGGCATCATGAAGGGGATCACGGGACCCTACGGGGAGTGGAGGAAGCTGACCGAGAGCGAGCAGGAGCAGGCAGACCGGCAGCGGCTTGTCAGCCGGACCGTCAACGTGTTCAATGTGGGTTCCATGAGCCGTGCCGATGAGCTGGAACTGCAGCGCCTGCTCAACGCCATTGGCCTGACCGTCCGGTTCCTGCCCTGCTATGCCCAGCCGGATGATTTTCGCCGGGGGCTGGAGGCGGCCCTTAACGTATCCGTCTGCGGCACCCACGACGACTACTACCTGAAGTACCTGAAGGAGGAGTTCGGGATCCCCTTCCTGATTGATACCATTCCCATCGGCAGAAAGAATGTGGCGCGCTGGCTGCGGAAGATCGCCGCCTTCTTCCACCTGGAGAAGGAGGCGGAGGCTGTGATTGCCGTAGAGGAGGCGGCGCTGGAGGAGGGGCTTGCCCCCTTCCGGGAGCGGCTCCAGGGGAAACGGGTGTACATCGGGGGCGGTGAGGTCCGGGTTCTGGCGACTGCCTCCATTGTTCAGGATCTGGGCATGGAAATCGTGGGTCTGAAGGGACACCATGTGGATGAGTTCCTGCTGCCGCTGTTTGATACCCTGGAGGATCCGGATGAGATTCCCGTCAACATTGCCACACAGCACCCCTTTGAGCAGGCCAATGTGATTGAACGGGTCAGACCGGACGTCATCATTATCCACACGGGAGGCAACAGCATCTCCGCCAAGCACGGGCTGCCCCTGCTGCCCCTGTTCAGCCCCTCCATCAACTATTTGGGATATTCCGGGGAGTATGAGATGGCCCGCCGTCTGAACCGGATCATTCGCAATCCCTCTCTGAACCGCCACCTGGCCCAGTTCTGCCCCAGGCCCTTCCGGGAGAGCTGGTATCAGCAGGAGCCCTTCAAGTACATCACCCAGGGCTGAAAGTCTTCACAATCGGCCCTGCAGACCCTCCCCAGGTCTGCCTCTTTCCGACGGCTGGGGTCCGGTCTCTCTCAGCAAAAAACCCTCCCGGTGACGGATCACCGGGAGGGTTCATTGACAGTTCCCAAAAGGCGCACAATAGTGTTAAGGTTCTGTGAAA
>CAYXVN010000064.1:0-1370 GCA_964468565.1 uncultured Oscillospiraceae bacterium
GGTGACGACCCGGACGATGTCGCCGTATTTCTCCCCGAAAAGGGCCTGAGCGCCGAGCTTTTTGGCCTCCGCGATGGGTAGCTCCCTGGTGACGATGGGGTCGCCTGTCAGGATCTCGCGGTTGACGATGTCCGCCGTCCTCAGAAGTTCCTCGCCGGTGAGGGGGGCGAAGTGGGTGAAGTCGAAGCGCAGTCTGTCCGGCTCCACAAGGGACCCGGCCTGGTGCACATGGTCGCCCAACACCTGTCGGAGGGCGGCGTTGAGAAGGTGCGTGGCGCTGTGGGCGCGCTTGACGGCCTCGCGGCGCTCAGTGTCGATGGCGGCGGCGACGGTGTCCCCAAGCCTGAGAACGCCGCGCGTCACCTTGCCGTAGTGCATGAACTTTCCGCCCTTGTTTTTCTTCACGTCGCTGACCTCGAAGGTCATGGCGCCAGTGGAGATCGCGCCCCGGTCGCCCACCTGTCCGCCCATCTCGGCGTAGAAGGGGGTCTTGTCGAGAACCACGATGCCCTCGATGCCCGTCATCATCTCCTCCGCCTGTTCGCTCTCCACCACCAGCGCCACGACTTTGGCGTCGCTGACGGAATTTTCGGTATAGCCCACAAATCGGGTCTCCGGCACGTCCTTGCCGAATTCCACACCGGCCCAGCCGAGATCCCCCAGCGCCTCGCGGGCCTTTCGGGCGCGGGCGCGCTGTTCCTCCATCTGCTTTCTGAAGTCCTCCTCGTCCACCGTCATACCCTGTTCGCCGACCATCTCGCGGGTAAGCTCCACGGGAAAACCGTAGGTGTCGTAGAGCCGGAAGGCGTCGGAGCCGGAAAAGACGCTCCTGCCCTCGGCCTTATGCGCGGAGAGCATGTCGCTGAAGATCCTGATTCCGCCGTCGATGGTTCTGGAGAAGTTCTCCTCCTCCACCCGGATGACGCGGGTGATATAGTCCTGACGCTCCCGAAGTTCGGGGTAGTGGCCCTCGTTCTCCCGAATGACCGTCTCCGCGATTTCACAAAGGAAAGGTTCGGCGACGCCCAGGAGTCTGCCGTGGCGGGCGGCCCGGCGGATGAGACGGCGAAGCACGTACCCGCGCCCCTCGTTGGAGGGCAGAACGCCGTCGCAGATCATAAAGACGGAGGACCGGATGTGGTCGGTGATGACGCGAAGGGACACGTCCTTCCCGCGGCTCTCGCCGTAGTGCGTGCCGGTCAGCTCCGAGACCCTGTTTGTGATGTTCATAACGGTGTCCACGTCAAAGAGAGACGCCACGTTCTGACAGACGCAGGCGAGGCGCTCCAGACCCATGCCGGTGTCGATGTTCTTCTGCCGAAGTTCTGTGTAGTGTCCCTCGCCGTCGTTGTCAAACTGGGAGAACACCA
>CAYXVN010000064.1:1380-12807 GCA_964468565.1 uncultured Oscillospiraceae bacterium
CCGGTCGTAGTAGATCTCGGAGCAGGGGCCGCAGGGACCGGAGCCGTGCTCCCAGAAGTTGTCCTCCCGGCCAAGCCGGACGATATGATCCTCCGGCACGCCCACCACATCATGCCAGATATGCCATGCCTCGTCGTCCGCCGGCGTCATACTGTCCCCGGCGAAGACGGAGGGGTAGAGCCGATCCGGTTCAAGGCCCACCCAGTCGGGACTTGTCAGAAATTCCCACGCCCATGTGACAGCCTCCTCCTTGAAGTAGTCGCCGAAGGAGAAGTTGCCCAGCATCTCAAAGTAGGTGCCGTGGCGGGCCGTGTGTCCGATGTTCTCGATGTCCCCGGTGCGGATGCACTTCTGGCAGGTGCACACCCGATGGCGGGGCGGCTCCTCCTCTCCGGTGAACCAGGGCTTCATGGGGGCCATCCCGCTGTTGATCAGCAGCAGGGAGGCGTCGTTTCTGGGAATCAGGGAGAAACTGGGCAGGCGCAGATGTCCCTTGCTCTCAAAGAAGGAGAGAAACATCTCGCGCAGCTCATTCAGGCCGAAGGGTTTGGGTTCGCTCATGCTGTATACCTCCAAAATGATAATTGATCCGGATCGCTTTACTCTGTCCTACCGTGCGGCCGCCTCAAAGCCCATCAGCTCCATGTCCGTACTGAAGGCAAAGCGGTAGTACACGTCCTTCTTGGCGTGCTTGTAATAGAAAACGGCCGAGGCGTACTCCTCTCCGCTGTCCAGGGTCTGGCCGGTGGCCATGGCATCGGTCTCCCGGCCCATCTCCCCCGCCTTCTCGAAGATACCCTCCATAAGAGACCGGATATCCTCCACGGTACAGGCGGCCTGCCCGTCGCTGCGCAGGCGGTCGTAGACCTCCTGCCACTTCTCCTCATTGAGCAGCTTCACCATGTCCCGGCCGGCCTCCAGCACCGTCTCCTCCTCCATGCCCTCGGGCAGGGGATGTCCCTTCCCCTTTCTGCAGCCGCACAGGCTCAGCAGAAGGAGAACGCTCAGCAGGGCGGCAGCAGTTCGTCTGTACATAAGATCTCCTCCAGAAAACAAAACGCCCCTGACCTTCGTCAGGGGCGGAGATATCCACGGTACCACCCTGATTGTCCGGACCGGGCCGGACCTCTCAGCCGTTCTGTAACGGGAACACCCCGTCCCGGTCCTCCCGGGCTGCTCCGGAGTGGCTTGCGCGCCCGGACCGCCGAGGGCTTTCACCGTCCCCTCTCGCTGCTGGCCTCCGACTGCGCGCTTGGCTCCTTCATCGCGTTTGCCCGTATATTCTAACACGATTTACCGCCCTGTCAACACCTTTTTTCCGGATCCCACCCCCATTTCCCCGGCACAGCCGGGAAACATTCCCCGGACTCTCTTGCATTTTCCCCTCCGACCGGGTAAAATGCTCCCTGGGGTGTGGTTCCCCCAAAAACTGAAAAGGAGTGTTTCCATGAAAAAGTCCCTTCGTGCGCTGCTGTGCACCGCAGTTCTGGCGCTGTCTCTCTGCCTGCCGGCTTTTGCTGCCCAGTCTTCCATCTCCGGAACACCGGTCACACTGCCGGAAAAGCAGGGCGACTTCTATCTGATGGTAAACGGTGAGTTCGTCACATCCTTCACCGACGCCCTTCCTCAGGCGAAGGACAACCGCTCCTTCCTGCCCTTCCGCCACACCTTTGAAATTCTGGGCTTCGACCACATCGAGTGGCATCAGGAGACCTCCACCGCCGTCGCCTCCCAGGGCAGCCTCTCCGTCAGCGTGAAACTGGGGGAGAAGGCCTTCACCATTACGGAGAACGGCCAGACCAGAAGGGTGGAGACCGATACGGCCGCCTATGCGGACACGAAAATCGGCCGCACCTTCATCCCGGTGGGCCTCATTGCCCGGGCTCTGGACAACTTCAACGTGGGCTGGGATGCGGAAAACGGAGTGGCCATCCTGGACAACGTGGATCAGCTCCTGGCCCAGTGCAGTGAATCCTTCTCCCTGATGGACAGGGTCATCGCCTATGTGGCACAGTTCGGCAAGGGGGCCTGGAGCCAGACCGGGGACAGCAACCTGGATCTCTCTCTGCGCAGCGGCTCCTCCTCCCCCCTCAGCGTGGACATCACCCTGTCCGCCAAAGGCCCCTACACCGCTCTCACCGCCCTCAACAGCGGCTTCCAGCTTGACTCCACCTCGAAAGTGAGCTCCCACATCAGCATCGGGGGCCACGATCTCACCTCCGGCCTCAGCCAGATTCCCGGTCTCCCCACGATCTCCGTGCCCACGGATCTGGATCTGGCCATGCGGGGCAACCTGAGCACCGGCACCTTCTATTTCTACTCTCCCGGCCTTCAGCAGGTGATGGCCACCGTCAGCGGGAACCCGGTCAAGGATGCCTGGTACAGAATTGACATGGACACCATTGCGGACCAGCTGGGCAGTGACGTGAACCTCAGCTTCAGCGACCTGCTTGCCATGGCCAGGACGGATGTCCCCTTCCGGCAGCAGCTGCCTCAGATTCTCCACAGTCTCCCCGTCACCAGCATGTATGCCACCACCTCGGACTACCTGAAGATCCTCTGCGCCACCGCAGGGGACAGCGCCTTTGAGAAGCAGGGCTCCGACTACGTAAACGACATGACCGACCAGCTGAACGGCGCCGGTTCCTCTCAGATCATCCTGTACTCCAGTGAAGATAAGATCACCGGCATCGGGGTGACCTCGGATCTCAAGACCACCCAGGAGGGCAAAGGAGACATCACCCTGCGCATGGACCTTGCCCAGAAGGACCAGGGCATGGATATCACCCTGGAACTGGCCGTGGACGGCCAGGACGGATCCCAGACTCCGGATCTCTCCCTCTCCCTGGATCTGGGAGGCACCCTCTCCCCGTCCAGGGACACCCCCGCCTCTGAGCCTCCCGCCGGAGCAGAGGTGGTGGATCTGGCTGATTCCGGCCTGTTCGGGTCGGACGGCACCACCGGCACCTTCCCCTCAATCTGAAACCTGTCCTCCGGCCGCCTGCAAAATCTGCAGGCGGCCGGGATTTTTCAGCAAAAAAGTGCTGGACATCCCGTTTCTGTCGTGCTATAATTTGGTTAATTTCACAGTTGTTCTTTGTTTCATCAATTTATGATAGGAGGAAGTCAGACTATGGAACCGAGATTCTACAACATCCGTACCAGCTCCGGTGATGTTACACTGAGGGTCGCCAGAGGTCACTTCGCCACCAAGAACAGCCACATCAACTACTTCCTTGATGTAACTGCCACCAGGTGCAGCCTCAAGCAGGCGGATGCGGTTGCCACCCAGCTCAAGTCCCAGCTGCAGCTGACCATGATCGACACCATCATCTGCATGGACAACACCAGGGTCATCGGCACCTGCCTCGCCCAGCAGCTGACCAAGGGCGGGTTCCGCTCCATGAACTCCGGCGAGGACATCTATCTCCTTCGGGACAACGTGTACATCAACGGCAAGCTCATCTTCCGGGACAACACCCACTACATGCTGAAAGACAAGAACGTTCTCATTCTCCTGGCTTCCATCACCACCGGGGGAACGGTTGAGCAGGCAATGCGGACTGTCCGCTACTACGGCGGCAACGTGGTGGGCATCGCCTCCATCTACAGCTACAAGGATGAGATTGACGGCGTGCCCATTGTGTCTCTCTTCCACACAACGGACCTGCCGGGCTATGAGAGCCACTCCCCTGAAACCTGCCCCATGTGCGCAAAGGGCATTGAAGTGGACGCGGTGGTGGACCGCTACGGCTACTCCGCCCTGTAGGTTTTTCTGCCTTCTCCCTGCCGGTTCCCCACCGGACCGGCCCCGTTTGTGTCAGCAGACCCCCTCTGCCCCGGCGGACACCGCCGGCAGAGGGGGTTCTGGTATCCGGAATAGAATTTCTCTCCTGCCCGCTGCTGCCCCATGGGGCTGTCCGGAATCTTTCCGGTTTTGTCTGGCCGGTCTCAGGTCAGCTCTCCATAGAGGGACCACCGGTTGGATCCGGTGATCTTCACGTTCCGGAACTCGCCCGCCGCCCCCGGGTCGCCCTGAATCCGCACCAGACGGTTGCCGGGGGTGCGGCCGGTAAGCGGCCAGGCCTGGTCCTCCGGGTGGAGATCCAGCAGGCAGCGCAGGGTCTTTCCCACATAAGCCGCATGCTTTTCCTCGGAAATGCGGTCCTGCAGCGCCGTCAGACGGTTGAAATTGGCCAGCTTCTGCTCCCGGGGCATGGGGTCCTCCAGGCGGGCCGCCGGGGTGCCGGGCCGGGGGGAGAAGAGGAAGGTGAACAGAGCATCAAAACGCACTTCCTCCAGCACCCTCAGAGTATCCTCAAACTCTTCGGTGGTCTCCCCCGGGAATCCCACCATGACGTCCGAGGTGAGGACGATATCCGGAATCAGACGTTTCAGATCCCGGATCTTCTCCAGATACTCCGCCCGGGTATGCCGGCGGTTCATGGCTTTGAGAATGCGGTCATTTCCCGCCTGGAAGGGCAGGTGGAGCACCGGGGCCACCTTTTCACAGCGGGCCATGGTCTCAAAGAGCCGGTGGGTGGCATCCTTGGGGTGGGAGGTCATGAACCGGAGGAGAAAATCTCCGGGAATGGCGTTGGCCCGCTCCAGGAGAGCGGAGAAGTCCACCCTCTCGGGCAGGTCCCTGCCGTAGGAATTCACGTTCTGCCCCAGCAGGGTGATGTCCCGGTATCCCTCCCGGACCAGCCCCTCGATCTCCCTCAGAATATCCTCCGGCCTGCGGGAGCGCTCCCGCCCCCGGACATAGGGAACAATGCAGTAGGAACAGAAGTTGTTGCAGCCGTACATGATGGAGACCCAGGCCTTGCGCCCGTCCTGACGCACCACCGGGATCCCCTCGGCAATGGAACCGGCCTCGTCCGCCACCTGGAAGGTGCGGCCCCGGTAGCGCAGACGCTCGTAGACCATCTCCGGAAAGCGCCACAGGGCCTGGGGCCCGAAGACCAGATCCACGTGGCGGTAGGACTGACGGATCTTCTCCGCCATGCCGGGCTCCTGCACCATGCAGCCGCACAGGCAGATCAGCTGCTCCGGATGGCGCCGCTTTCCGTGGACCAGCGCGCCCACATTGCCCAGAGCCCGCTGCTCCGCATGTTCCCGGATGGCACAGGTGTTGATCAGAATGAGCCGGGCCTGCTCCGGGTCCTCCGTAAACCCGTAGCCCATGCGGGCCAGATAGCCCCGCAGCCGCTCGGAATCCGCCTCATTCTGCTGACAGCCGTAGGTAATCACCAGCGCCAGAGGCGGCTGCTCCCAGGTGGCGGTGATCTCCGCAATCTTCCCGCACAGCTCCAGCTGTCTGTCCATCTCATCGGGGGAGATGACCTGTGTCTTCTGTTCCATGACTGTATCCTCCGTTGGAGACGCCCGGGGCAGGGCGTGATTTTTCCACAGCATCATATCATCTCCCCCCGCAAAACACAAGGGAAAAAGGCCGGTGCTCGTTGCCTTTTCCCTGTGGGCGTGCTAGAATGGGGAAAAACCAGAAAACAGGAAAGGGGCCTTCCATATGCGCAGGCTGGTCATCGAACGCTCTGCCGTGAAGAACAATCTGGAGATCATACAGAAAGCGGCGGAGGGAATTACGATTTACGGCGTTCTCAGCGGCAACGGCTGGGGTGCCGGCACGGCCCCCCTGGCCTCCCTCCTTCGGGACATGGGCATCGGCCATTTCGCCGTCTCCGAGGTGGCAGAGGCCGCCGCCCTGCGCAAGGCAGGTTTCGTGGACGAAGAGATCCTGATGCTCCGCTCCACCACGGACCGGGACGAGCTGGAGCAGCTGCTGGATCTGAATGTGGTGTGCACCATCTCCTCCGTGGATACCGGCATGGCTCTGAATGCTCTGGCCCAGGAGCGCTCCACGGTGGCCCCTGCCCACATTCAGGTGGACACCGGCCTGGGGTTCGGCGGTTTTCTGGTGTCGGAGCCGGAGAAGATCCTTCTGGCCTACCGGTCCCTGCCCAAAGTGGCCCTGGAGGGAATCTACACCCAGATCCACTCGGTGAAACCCAACGACCCCTCCGCCAGGGCCCAGCTGGAACATTTCCAGGAGGCCCTCACCGCCATCCGGGAGGCCGGCTTTGACACCGGCATCGTCCACGCCGCCGGCTCTTTCTCCCTGCTCCATGACCAGGACTCCCATCTGGACGGCGTGCGGGCCGGCTCCGCCATTCTCGGCCGCTGCCGGCGCACCCGGGATGACGGTCTGCAGACGGTGGGGTATGGGGAGGTGCCCCTGCAGGAAGTCCGCTGGCTGCCCAAGGGACATACCCTGGGAACCGACCGGCCGGTCACCCTGAAGAAGGCCACCCGGGTGGCCATCATTCCCGTGGGCTATCTGAACGGATTCGGAGTCCAGCGCCCCCGGGATCCCGGCCTTCTCGCCCTTCTGCGCCAGTGGAGGGCCTCCCGCCACCGCTGCGTGCACATCAACGGCCACAAGGCCCGGATTCTCTCCTCCATCGGGGCCACGGAGACCATTCTCAATGTTTCCAACGTCAAGTGCTCCGCCGGAGATGTGGCCGTCTTTGACATCGATCCCCTGTTCGCCAAGGGCTTTCAGGTGGAGTACCGCTGACCTTCCCCACTTCACATGCATGAAAGAGGTTTTCTTTATGCGCCAATCCTTCCAGCCGCTGCTGTTCGGTGGCGACATCAACGTCTACAGCGTTGCCAGAGCCTTTCACGAGGCCTACGGAGTCCGCTCCGTGGCCTTCGGGAAATACCCCGCCTTCCCCTGCTACGGCAGTGCCATCCTGGACTACCGGGTCTGCCCTGACAACGAGAGCGACGAGGCCTTTCTGCGCAACGTCCGAACCGTGGCGGCGGAATGTTCCGACCGTACCGTGATCCTCCTGGGCTGTGGCGACAGCTACGTGCAGCTGGCCTGCCGGTACCGGGACAGCCTGCCGGACAACGTCATCGCCCCCTACATCACCGAGGATTTCCTGATGACCCTGGTGAACAAGGAGCGCTTTTATGAGCTGTGCGACCGCCACGGCGTGGACCATCCCGCCACGGTGATCTATGACCGGTCCATGGGACACGACTTTACCCTGCCCTGGGGTCCCCCCTACATCGCCAAACCCGCCGATTCCGTGGCCTACTGGGCCTGCGGAGACCACTCCCTGGCCAAGGTGTATATCTGTCAGACCTGGGAGGAACTTCTCCAGAGCCTGGACCATGTCTACGCCGCCGGCTATCCGGACCACATGATTCTCCAGGAGTTCATCCCGGGAGACGACAGCTACATGCGGGTCCTCACCAGTTACTCCGACCGCAACGGAAAGGTCACCACCATGTGCCTGGGACACGTGCTGCTGGAGGAGCACTCCCCCCACGGCATCGGCAACCACGCCGTCATCATCACGGAGTATGACGAGACTCTGGAACTTCAGATCCGCCGCCTTCTGGAGGGCCTGCACTTTGTGGGCTTCTCCAACTTCGACATCAAATTCGACAGCCGGGACGGGAAGTACAAGGTCTTTGAGATCAACTGCCGCCAGGGCCGCAGCAATTACTATGTCACCGGTTCCGGCCACAACATTGCCCGCCTGGTGGTGGAGGACCGGATTCTTCACCACGATCTGCCCTTTGAGATCACCAAGAACCGCTCTCTGTGGCGCATGATCCCCCCCGTCGTGGCCTTCCGGTACACCCCGAAGAAATACCACGAGGAGATGCGCGCCCTGATGCGCCAGGGAGCGGACTCCCACTCTCTGGTCTACTCCCGGGATGCCTCCCTGAAACGCCGCCTGCGGGTCATGAAGAACCATCTGGGCAACATCCGGCGGTTCACCCGCTTCAACCGGGTTCCCGAGGACTGACCTTACCATCACACTGGAACGGAGTTCGCCACATGTCTGAATACCGACTGGGTATCCTCGGGGGCATGGGCCCCCAGGCGACCAATACCTTTTACCAGTTCATCATCGACCGCACCGATGCCCATTCCGATCAGGAGCACGTCAATGCCCTGATTCTCTCCGATGCCGGCATGCCGGACCGCACCAGCGCCATTCTCAGCGGAAACACGGAGCCCTCCTACCGCCGGCTGCTGGCAGACGCCAGACTGCTGGAATCCGCCGGCTGCACCGTCATCGCCGTCCCCTGCAATACCTCCCACTACTTCCTGGACAGGGTTCAGCAGGGAGTGGGCATCCCCATCCTCCACATGATCCGGGAGACCGCCCGGGTTCTGGCCGCCCGGGGACGCAGACGCCCCGGCATTCTGGCCACCGACGGGACCATCCGCACCGGTCTGTACCAGAGAGAATTTGCCGCTCTGGGCATGGAGGGGGTGGTGCCCGGACCGGAAGCCCAGAAACTGGTTATGTCTCTCATCTACGATGACGTCAAGGCGGGGCGGGAGGGCGATCCCACCAAGTTTGACCGCATCCACCGGGATCTGGTGTCCCGGGGCTGTGACTGCGCCGTTCTGGCCTGCACGGAACTGTCCGTTTTCTCGGTGCAGTACCGCCTCCCCCCCTTCTATCTCGACGCCATGGCGGTGCTGGCGGACCGGGCCATTGAGGCCTGCCACAGACCCCTTCGTACCATCTTCGAAGAACAGCTGCACTGAGCCGGGTTCCCACTCGGCCCTGTCTGGAGGTGTCCATGAATCTTCCCAACCACACCATAGGGGATTATCTCTCCCTCCTGGAGAGCCTGGACCTGCTTGCCGGTCCTCCTCCGGAAACTCTGAACCCGGATCTGCCGGTGTCTCTGGTGTCCTACGACTCCCGGGAGGTGATCCCCGGCACCCTCTTTCTGTGCAAGGGCGCCCACTTCCGCCCGGAATTTCTCGCCTCCGCCAGGGAGAAGGGGGCCATTGCCTGCGTCAGCCTCACGCCCTGGCCGGACGTGGACATTCCCTGCATTCTGGTGCGGGACATGCGCCGGACCATTGCCCCCCTGGCCGATCTCTACTTCGGCCACCCCTCCGGAACACTGCATGTCATCGGGATCACCGGAACCAAGGGCAAGTCCTCTACCACCTACTACCTCAGCTACATTCTCAACGAGTTCCTGCTCTCCCAGGGCCGCCACGACTCGGGCATCATCTCCTCCATTGAGACCTACGACGGCAAAAACCGCTTTGAGTCCCATCTGACCACCCCGGACGCCGTGGACCTGCAGCGCCACTTTGCCAACGCCCTGGATTCCGGCATGGAATACCTCACCATGGAGGTCTCCAGCCAGGCCCTGAAGTACCACCGCTCCCTCTGCACCCGCTTCGCCGCCGCCTGTTTCCTGAACATCGGCGACGACCACATCTCCCCCATTGAACATCCGGACTTTGAGGACTACTTCACCTCCAAGCTTCGCATCTTCTCCCAGGCGGACATCAGCTGCGTCAACCTGGACTGCGATCACGCCGACCGGGTGCTGGAGGCCGCCCGGGCCACGGGAAGGCCTGTGTTCACCTTCTCCCAGAGAGATCCCCAGGCCGATGTCTACGGCTCCCAGGTGCGCAAACGGGGCAGCGACATCCTCTTCCGGGTGCGCACCCGCCGCTACTACCGGGAGTTCCGGCTGACCATGCCCGGCCTGTTCAATGTGGAGAATGCCCTGGCGGCCATCGCCGTCTGCGAGGGACTGAACATCCCGGAGCGCTGCATCTATGTGGGCCTGATGAAGGCCCGGGTGCCCGGCCGCATGGAGGTGTACACCAACGCAGACGAATCCGTCACCGCCATTGTGGACTACGCCCACAACCGCATGTCCTTTGAAACCCTGTTCCGCTCCACCCTGGAGGAGTACCCCGGCCACCGGATTGTTGCCATCTTCGGCTGTCCGGGCAAAAAGGCTCTGGACCGCCGCAGGGATCTGGGAGAGGTCTCCGGCCGCTATTCCGACTACGTGGTTCTGACGGAAGAGGACTCCGGCGAGGAGGACACGGTCTCCATCTGCCGGGAGATTGCCGGCCATGTCACCGCCCAGGGCTGCGAATGCTCCATCGAGCCCGACCGGGGGGAGGCCATCCGCCACGCCATTCTCAACTGCTGGGACTGTCAGAAGCCCTCGGTGCTGCTCATCACCGGCAAGGGGGCGGAAACCCGGCAGAAGCGGGGTACCGAATACATTGACACCCCCTCCGACGTGGACTTTGTCCAGTCCGCTCTGCGGGAGTACGATGTTCTCCACGGCCTGGACGGCCTGGAGAAGGTGCGCTCCCTGCTGTCCATCCTTCCCATTCTCAAGCGGGCCGAAGGCCAGACCGTTGTGATCAAGTACGGCGGCTCCGCCATCGGGGCCGATGCCAAGGACGACACCACCCTTGCCAATGTGGCCGCCCTGCGCATGGTGGGGGTCCGTGTGGTGCTGGTACACGGGGGAGGAAAGCACATCACCGCCCTGCTTGACCGGCTCCAGGTGCCCACCCGCTTTGTGGACGGCTACCGGGTCACCGATGACGCCGCACTGGAGGCCGCCGAACTTGCCCTGACCGCCCAGGTGAACAAGGCCATCGTCTCCGATCTGGCCCGTCTGGAGGTCAACGCCGTGGGCCTCTCCGGCAAGGACGGACACCTGATTACCGGTTCAGTCCGCAATCCGGAACTGGGCCGGGTGGGTCTCATCACCCGGGTGGACCCCAGGGTCCTGCTGACCCTGCTGGACGCCGGATTTCTGCCGGTGATCTCCCCCATCGCCCAGGGGGAGGACGGCAGGGGCCTGAACTGCAACGCCGATGACGTCGCCCGGGCCATCGCCGAGGCCCTGAAGGCGGACCGGCTGATCTTTCTCACCGATACCGCCGGCATTCTCATCGACAGCCACAACAGCAAGACCAGTCTCCCCCACATGGATGTGCGCCGGGCGGAGGAACTCATCGAGACCGGTCTTATCGCCGGGGGAATGGTCCCCAAGGTCCAGGGCTGCATCCATGCGGTGCGGGCGGGTGTGGGCGAAGTCTCCATTCTGGACGGCCGGGTGGAGCACGCCCTGCTGCTGAACATGCTCCACCAGCGGGTTCAGGGCACCACCATTACTCCCTGAGCGTTTTTCTTTCCAAAGATTCCCGGTCCTTTTTGGCAAGAATCAGTTGCTTTTCTGCTCTGGCTCCTATATAATGGCTTCCAAGAGCGGCTCAGGCGGCCTGTCTGCGCAGTGCTGCCTAACATTACATCTGGAGGTTTTTTCCATGAAAGATCTTTATGTCGTCAACTGCTGCCGTACCGCCGTCGGCTCCTTCGGCGGCTCTCTGAAGAACACCCCCGCCGCCGATCTGGGCGCCATCGTGGTCAAGGAGGCCCTGAAGCGTGCCAATGTAGCCCCCGAGAACGTGGATGAGGTCATGTTCGGCTGCATTCTCACGGCTGCCCAGGGTCAGAACGTGGCCCGTCAGGTCTCCGTCAAGGCCGGCATCCCCTACTCCGTCCCCGCCTACACCGTCGGTATGGTCTG
>CAYXVN010000065.1:0-12806 GCA_964468565.1 uncultured Oscillospiraceae bacterium
AGGACAACCGTCAGGCCGTTCTGGTCGTTGAGATAGGAGCCCCCGTACCAGTCCGCCCACACCGGATCCCCTCCCTCCGGGGGGCGGAAGGAGTCCATCAGGCGCTCCCAGAGGGGTGCGCCCGCCTGGACCGGCAGGTCCGTGGGCTCCGGGGAAGGGGAGAGGGCGTAGACAGCAGGAATGGTGAGCAGCAGGGCCAGGCAGGCCACCAGGGCCAGCCGTCTTCCGGGGAGGAAACGATGCCTCTTTTCGTTCATGATCTGAGTTCTCCTTTCCGGGATTTCTGCCCCGGGGCCGGAGGGCGGCCGGGGCAGGAGGGAGATGCTCCCGGCGCCGGGGGCGTCCGGGTCCGGATCTCCTTCTGCAGGGAACTCGGTTTTGCGGGGGAGAATGTCACAGGGCTGCGGATCTTTTTTTCCCGGGGGAGAGGGACCGGGAGACCTGTCTCTTCCGGGCTTGACAGCCGCTGCCGGCTGTGCTAGAGTATCTGCTGCTCAGGGAAGACCCCCGTGGTGTTCCGGAGGACAATTGAACAGCATTCAGGGCCTGCGGCTTTCGCAGGCCTGGGCAGACAGAGATGCAGAGAAGTCGGGTGAGAGTCCCGCACGGTTCCGCCACCGTGACGCATGTTCCCCGAACATGCCAAGCCGGGTCGCTGCGTCTGCCTGGTACGGTTTGCGGGCAACGGACGGTACGGGTGCACAGCTTCAGACGGCAGGGGACCTGCCGCCCTGGATCTGTGTTGTCGGCACCGCTTCCCGGGAAGCGGTGCTTTTGCACTTCCATGGGGCAATCCGGCCGGAAACGGCCATCATCAAGGAGGAATCCCTTTGCCATGAAACGAATTGAATCTCTTGTTCTGGTCTGCGCCCTGCTTCTGGGGCTGGCCGGGTGCGGCGGCTCCGGGGACGGCGGCAGCAGCCCCTCCTCCGCCGGGTCCGGCTCCTCCGTGTCCGGGTCCTCGGCCTCCGGGTCTTCGGCCTCCGGCTCCGGAGGGGGATCGTCCCAGGAGAGCTCCGGCAAGCCGGAGACGGATCCCAGCGGGGCGGCGGTGTCCATTCCGGATGACATCTCCACCATCATCACCCTGGCCCCCTCCATCGCCCAGACGGTGGTGGATCTGGGTCTGGGGGACAAGGTCATTGCCTACGACACCAACTGCGTGGGGCTGGAGGGCCTTCCGGAGGACGTGCCCGTCTTTGACATCATGACTCCGGACGTGGAGCAGCTGGCCGCCCTGGCCCCGGATGTGCTGCTGGTGTCCAGCCTGTCCCTCTACGACCAGGAGGACCCCTACCAGCCCCTGCTGGACGCGGGAATCTGCGTGCTGTGCATCCCCACCAGCGACAGCATTGAGGACGTGCGGGGGGACATCTCCTTCCTGGCCGCCGCCCTGGATGCCCGGGAGGAGGGGGAGCGGATCCTCAGTGAGATGGACGCCGCCCTGGCGGACATCGCCGCCGTGGTGGACACCATCCCGGAGGAGGAGCGGAAGACCGCCTACTTTGAGATCTCCGCCGCCCCGGACATGTACAGCTGCGGGGGGGATGTGTACCTCAGCGAGCTGATGGAGGCCGCGGGAGCGGAGAACGTGCTGGGGGACCAGTCCGGCTGGCTCAGCGTCAGCGGGGAGACCATCGTGTCCCTGGATCCGGACGTGATCTTCACCAACGTGAACTACATAGACGACCCCGTAGGGGAGATTCTGGGCCGGGACGGCTGGGCCGGCCTGACGGCAGTGAAAAATGAGGATGTGTACTACATTGACAACTTCGCCTCCTCCCTGCCCAACGAGAACATCGTCACCGCCGTCTCCCAGATGGCCCGGGCCCTGTATCCGGACCTGTTCCCGGAGGCATGAGTCACAGGACCCGGTTTGTGCTGCTGCTGGCGGCGGCTCTGGGGGCCCTGCTGCTGGGCATCGGGATGGGAAGCGTCTTCGTCTCCCCCGGGGAGATTGCCGCCATCATCGCCCACCGGCTGGTGGGCACCCCTCTGCCCGCCGGCATGCCCCCCTCCTACGCCCCCATGGTGCTGAACATGCGCCTGCCCCGGGTGACCCTGGCCTTCTGCACCGGGGCCGCCCTGGGCATGGGGGGCATGGTGATGCAGTCCCTGCTCCAGAACCCCCTGGCCTCCCCCTTCGGCCTGGGGGTGTCCTCCGGGGCGGGGCTGGGGGCCGCCCTGGTCATCGTGCTGGGGCTGGGCAGTGCCGCCCTGGGGGTCTTCTTCCTGCCGGCGGTGTCCCTGCTCTTCGCCCTGGGCACCGTGTTTCTGGTGATGGCGGTGTCCTCCCGGCTGGACCGGGGCATGTCCAATGTGACGGTGATTCTCATCGGGACGGTGCTGTCCCTGTTCTGCAATGCGGTGATGAACGCCCTGGCCACCCTGTCCCCCACCTATGCCGAGCGCATCCACCTGTGGTCCCTGGGCAGCTTCTCCATGAAGGAGTGGAGCGCCGTGTGGGTGCTGGCTCCGGTGGTGCTGGCCTCCGGTCTGCTCTTCGGCCACCTGCACCGGGAGCTGGACGTGATGACCTTCGGGGAGGACCAGGCCCGGGCCATGGGGGTGGACCTGGTGCGGGTGAAGCAGCTGCTGATGGCGGCGGTGGCGGTGCTCACGGGAACGGCGGTGGCCTTCACCGGGGTGATCGGGTTCGTGGACCTCATCGCCCCCCACGTGGTGCGCCGCTGGTTCGGGGCCTCCCACCGGCGGGGCCTCCCCGCCAGCGCCCTCTTCGGCGGGGCCTTCCTGGTGCTGTGTGACCTGGCTGCCCGGACCCTCACTCCGCCCCGGGAGATCCCCATCGGGACCATCACCGCCCTGCTGGGGGCCCCCTTCTTTCTGTACATCTTCTATGCCACCCGGAGAAGGGAGGGGTGAGGGTGCTTCAGGTGTCGCATCTGACCTGCGGATACGGAGGGGAGCCGGTGTGCCGGGACATCTCCTTCCGGGTCCGCCCGGGGGAGCACCTGTGCATTCTGGGTCCCAACGGCAGCGGGAAGTCCACCCTGCTGCGGGCCCTGGCGGGGCTCATCCCCTGTGAGGGCTCGGTGGAGCTGGAGGGCAGGGATCTCACCCGGCTCCGGCCCCGGGAGCGGGCCCGGGCCCTGGCCCTGCTGGCCCAGTTCTCCTCCGCCGCCTTTGACTACACCGTCTACGAGACGGTGATGCTGGGGCGCTATGCCCGCCAGAAGGGTGGCCTGCTCTCCGCCACCGGCGGGGAGGACCGGCAGGCGGTGCGGGAGAGCATGGAGCGCTCCGGGGTGTGGGAGCTGCGGGACCGCTCGGTGCTGGAGCTGTCCGGGGGGCAGCTGCAGCGGGTCTTCCTGGCCCGCACCTTTGCCCAGGACCCCGGCATCATCGCCCTGGATGAGCCCACCAACCACCTGGACCTGCGCTGCCAGATGGACCTGCTGGCCGCCCTGCGCGCCTGGAGCGGCCAGGGCCGGCGCTGCGTGGTGGCGGTGCTCCACGACATCAGCCTGGCCCTGAACTTTGCGGATACCGTCCTGCTGCTGGAGGAGGGCCGGGTGCTGGCCCTGGAGCCCCGGGACTCCCTGGACCTGTCCCTGCTGGACAGGCTCTACGGGCTGGATGTGCGGAAATGCATGAGGGGGCTTATGAAGCCCTGGACCTGACCAGAGACAAGGAGGAGAGAGACCATGTACCGCAGCGGCTGTGAGGCATATCCCTTTCTGGCGGATCCCCCGGAGGATCTGCGCTGTGACTTCGAACTGCTGACGGATGAGCTGTCCAGCCTCACCGGCCTGCTCCGGTCCCTGGTGGGGGAGGAAACTCTGAGGGAGCAGCTGCTGTGGGTGGGGGAGCTGATCTACCACCTGAACCCCACCCTGCGCACCCGGCTGACGGTGACGGAGGAGGAGGTGCGCCGGCTGAAGGACCTGATTGCCGCCCTGGAGACCTCCGCGGGGGTGAAGACCTTTGTGCTGCCCCAGGGCTGCCCCGCCGCCGGGGTGGCCCACCTGCTGCGGGTCCGGGCCAAATGCCTGGTGCGGCTGCTGTACCGCCACATGTACCAGGGCCATCCGGTGCCGGAGACTCTGGTGGATGTGTGCCATCTCCTCTCCCAGTACTTCTTCCTGGTGGCCCTCCGGTGCAATGCCGCGGAGGGGGTGGAGGAGATCCCCTTCGTCAGCCGGAATTACCCCTGAGCCCCCCGGGCCCGGATATCCCCGAAAAGAGACAGACCGCCGGATGGCCTCCCCGGAAGGGAGAGCATCCGGCGGTTTCGCTTTCCGGTGGGATTCAGGACTGCAGGCGGGCTCTCCGGGAAAACCGCCCCCCCGGGTATGGGGGGAGGCCCGGTGGCTCCAGGGCGGAGTGGGGTCCCTCCGGGGCCGGAGGGCCTCAGTGGGGGGTGACCTCCCCGGCGGGCGGGTGCCGGGCGCACCAGCTGTCCAGGGAGAACCCGGGCACCGCCGACCCCGCCTCCCGGAGGTCCTTCAGGGCGGACACCGTCCAGGTCTCCCGGGGGAAGCTGTCCCCCTCCACCTCCAGGCGGTAGGGCTGCCAGGTGCCATCTCCCCGGCAGATCAGGGCCAGGGTGCCCCTCCGGCCCAGGGCCCGGAAGGAGAAGACCTCCAGCCCCAGGATGGCCTCCCCCTCCGGCATGCGCCTGCGGATCCGGGAGATGGCCTCCAGCAGCTGCGGGGAGGACAGCTCCAGCCGCTGCAGGTCCACCCCGCCCCCCTGGGGCACGGGGGGCAGCAGGCAGGAGTCCTGGTGCACCGGGGCATCCAGCTTGGCGGACACCGGGGCGTAGAGAAAGGCGGCGGCCAGCACCCGGGGATGGGCAAAGCCGGTGAGGGGTGCCCCCTCCCTCAGCACCAGGGCCAGGTCCCGGCGCACCGGCTCAATGAGGGCGGGGAGGCTGAGGGTCATGCCCTGCTCCTCCCCGCCGTCCCGGCAGGCTGCGGCGGTGCGGGACAGCAGGGCGTCCAGGGCGGCAAACTCCCCCCGGGACAGCAGGGAGGCCATGCGCCCCTCCAGGGCCCGGGCGGCGGCGGGGGTGAAGGGGGTGCGCCGGGCGTCCTCCCGGGCCAGGTCCTGCTCTGTCCGGGGGCTCAGGGGCTCCGGCTCCCCCTGCCGGTTGAGAAGGCCCGGCAGATCCCGGGTGCCCCCTGCCGCCTCCCCCGGGGTCCGGGTCAGCAGCAGGGCCGGCAGGCCCAGCAGGACCAGGAGGGCCAGGAGAGCGGGAGGGATTCCGGGGTGAGGGCTCATGAGAGATTCTCCTTTCCTGTGTCACAGTCCCAGAAGGTCGTCCTCCTCCTCAGGGAGGAAGATGGGCATATCCCCCTCCCCGGAGGAGGGGGCCTCGGGCACATCCGGGGCACCGGGGTCCCAGGGGGGAAGGTCCCCCCGCAGGCCCGGTGTGGGAGGGGGCGGGTCAGAGGGCTCCCGGTGGCCGGAGGGAGGCGGGGGAAAGTCCCCCTCCTCCCGGGGTGCCCTCCCACCTGGCCGGGGGCCGGTCTCCTCCTCCCTGCGCTGGTGGAGGGCCACATACTCCTCCATCTCCCGGTCCAGGGCGGCATTGAGGTCCGCCGGGATGTAGGACACCAGGCCCACCCTGGGGATCTGCACCGTGGCATTGCGGATGATGCAGTAGACGATCTCCCCGAAGGGCCGGTAGATCAGGTCCGTGGGGGAGAACCGGGGAGTCATCTTCTTCACCTGCCGCAGGGATTCCGTGGGGTGACCCAGTTTATCCAGCCCTCCGGAGAGGCTGAACTTCCGCCGGGAGATGCTGATCTGGGTCTCGGTCTTCTCGTACTCCCCGAACTGGCGGGAGTAGTAGCGGGCGTCCTCGATGCTGCACCCGGGGAAGAGGATCACGTTGCGGGCGTTGGTGGAGACCAGGGAGACGAAGTTGCGCCCGTCCTGGCCGCCCCCCATGGCCATCTGGTCCCGGGTCTGGGTGGCCAGGTGGGAGGCCACCCTATAGGAGCGGCCCATGGTGAGCATGTCCGCAAAGCCGGGGGTGGAGTAGGTCTGGAACTCGTCGATGTACAGCATGCAGGCGGGGCGGGTGTCCTCATTGCCCGGCCGGCGGAACACGGCGGACTGGAGCTGGAGGATGAGGAAATACCCCAGAAAGCGGGACAGGTCCCGCAGGGCCCCCTGGGCGGTGGAGATGCACAGCACCTGACAGCCGGCCAGGGCGGCGTCAAAGTCGATGTCGTTGTGCTCCCCCCGGGTCACGTCCGGGTTGAGCACCCGGCGCAGCAGGGCGTTGGAGCAGATGCGGGAGACCTGGGAGCGGAGGCCGGAGGTGTTCTCGTGGACCTTGGACTTCTCCAGAAAGTAGTCGTTGAGAAACCAGCCGGAGATGGCCCTGTTCTCCGACTCCTCGGAGTCCGTAAGGGCGGGGATGCGGGAGAAGGCCTGCACCAGGGCCCGGCCGCTGCCTCCGGTGTTCTGCAGCAGCCGGCTGAGGTTGAGGAGGGTGGCGTTCTTCCCCTCCACCCCCTGGGCCCGGTCCAGCCGCTTCAGCACCTTGATGGCATTGCGGATGAGCTGCTCGTTGAGATCCAGGAAGAAGGTGGGGGAGTCGGGAGTGAGCATGCGGAAGGTGGTGGCCATGTTCTCCACCACGTCCAGCTCCCGCCCCGCCAGGGGGTTGAAGCAGGGGCAGATGTCCATGGAGGGGTCAAAGTACAGGGAGGGCCGGCCGCAGTGGCGGGAGAGCATGTGGATCTTCTGTGCCAGGTCCCCCTTGGGCTCCAGCACAATCACCCCGATGGACCGGTTGGCCAGGTCCTGGCGGATCATGGGGATGAGCACCTGGGAGGTCTTGCCCGTGCCGGTGGCGCCCAGAATGAGCATGTGGAGGAACCGGTCCCGGTAGCGCAGGATCTCCGGGGGGCCCTCCCCCTCCTCCTCCCTGCGCCGGCAGATCACCACGTCCCCGGGCTGCAGTTCCTCCCGGGCATCCGGCTCCGGGCCGGGGAGAGGCCGGCCCAGGGCAGCGGTGAGGGCACGGCCGGTGTCACTGCGGAAGAAGACCCCCGCCAGCAGCAGCCCCAGCACCCCCAGGGGCAGGGCGGCGGAGAGCCCTCCCGGCCCCGCCAGCCGCAGTAGGGGGGCGGTGCACCCCCAGGTCAGGGCCAGGGCCGCCGCCCCCTGCCAGAGGGCCGTCCTCCGGGGGGAGGGGTCCAGCCGGCAGCCCAGGGCGCTGAGCCCCAGGAGAGCGGGAGCCAGCAGCAGCCAGGGGACCAGGGGCAGCCGGGGCAGCAGAAGGGCCAGGGCCATCCCCGCCCCCAGAGTCACCAGGGGAAGGCGGAAGAGGGGGCCGGCCCGGTGGAGCAGGGCGGCCCGGAGGGCACCGGGCAGTTTGGCAGAATATCTCATGAGTCACTCCTCTCGTGATTTTCCTCCCTCCCGGGAGGGATCCATCGGGCAGCGGTGAGCAGTTCCCCAGGGGAACGGTGGGGGGATGGGCAGAGGGTTCCGGCGGTCTCCTCCCCCGGGTCTCTCACCAGAAGTCCGGCAGCCCCACCCGCCGGGGGCTCTCCTCCTCCTGCAGGATGCGGCTGGCCTTCTGCAGCCGCTGTCCCTTCATCTCAATGACTCCGTCCTCCAGAATGGTGCGCACCAGCTTGCGGCGGATGGTGCCCACCAGGGTGCGGACGTGGCCCCGGGAGCAGCCCATGCGCCGGGCGATCTCCGCCTGGGGGATGCCCTCCAGCAGCAGGGTGAAGCAGTACCGCT
Organism: uncultured Oscillospiraceae bacterium; assembly: GCA_964468565.1. Taxonomy (GTDB): domain Bacteria; phylum Bacillota; class Clostridia; order Oscillospirales; family Oscillospiraceae; genus Lawsonibacter. The sequence goes on from CAYXVN010000065.1 coordinate 7,732, forward strand.
CCTCCCCGTCCAGGCTGCGGCGGATCAGGCTGTTGCGGTACTCCCCCTCCTCCCGGTGGAGGATCTCCTCCTCCACCCCGGGATCCCAGGGGCGGAAGGGGTCCCAGGGCAGGGGACCGGTCATCTCCAGGCAGATCTCCTGGGGGTCCCCCTCCGCCGGCGCCCCCATCTGCAGCAGTTCCACGCTGCGCTTCCGGGCCCCCTCCCAGCGGCACATGGCCTTCAGCCGGTTGCGGATGGCGCTGTAGACGTAGGTGGTCAGCATCACGTCCCGCTCCGGGTCAAAGTGCTGAAAGCAGATGAGGGCGGTCTCCAGGGCGGTCTGCATCAGGTCCTCCTCCTCCCAGAGGCCCTGACCTGCTGCCATGGCCTGCTGGAGAAGTCCCTGATTCTCCTCCAGCCAGTGCATCTTCTCCTCCTGGGTCCAGCGGGCCGGGGGAGTGTTCATCTTCTCACATACCGGGCAGTCTCTCTGTCCCTCCGCCGGGTGGCGGGGTGCCAGGGGCCTGTTTGTCATGCGCTCGTTCCTCCCATCACGTCATTGAGCCGTCCCCTCCGGACGGCCCCCCCTGTGTATGCGTCACTATGATAATACCATATTCAGATAGATTATGCAAATCAGATTCCCTGTTTCGCATAAAAATTCTCTGAAAAAGGAAAGCCCCGCCCTCCCCGGGGGGAGAGGGCGGGAGCGCAGGGTCATCCCCGGCTGAACACCAGGGTGCGGAAGAGGGCGGGCAGAGCCCGGCGGATGCAGGCGGGGTCGGCGCTGAGCACCGGGCCGCCGTACATCCGGCGGCAGGTGCCCAGGCAGGCGGCCCGGGTCTCCCTGTCTCCGAAGAGGATGGGAACGGTGGTGATGCCCATCCGCCGGGCCTCCTCCACCGCCCGGCGCACCTCCGCCTCCCCGTCTCCCCGGGAGAGGTAGGCGCTGGGCATGCCGTCTGACAGCACCACCAGCACCCGGCGCCGCTCCGGGCGGCGCTTCAGCTCTGCGGCGGCCAGCCGGATGTGCACGGAGTCGGCGTTGCTGCCCAGGGGGGTGACGGTGTACAGGGCGTTCCAGCAGGCGTTGGCGGGCCGGTCCGGGAAATCCTTCAGCACCCGGTGGCGGCAGTGGCTGACCTTCTGGAACAGGGCGATCTTCAGGGGCACCAGCCCCCGGAGGGCCTCCTCAATGACGGCGGCGGAGCGGAGGGCGGCCTGGGATCTGGAGCAGCCCGGGGGGTCCCCCGCATCCGCCCCCATGGAGCCGGAGCAGTCAATGAGCAGGTAGAACACGCAGCTGCCCGTGTCCCTCCGGCCGGGCCGGCAGAACAGGTCCCGGTCCTGAAAGCCCCAGCGCCACAGGGCCCGGGGATCCAGGGCTCCGGAGTGCTGGTCCCGGAGACAGGCGCTGCGGTTGCGCAGGAGGCCGGCAAGTTCCCGATGCAGCTGCCGGGCCTCCAGGCGGATGTCCTGGGGCACCGGCAGGCTGCCGGTGCTCTCCCTCTCCAGACACACATGGAGGGGGCCCTCCGGGCCGTAGGCCGCGGTGAGCTGCCGGGACAGGTCCGCATCCAGGCCCTCCCGGGGCACTTCCCGCCGGTCCAGGGCCTCCACGCTGCGGCGGAAGGAGCGCTCCAGGGCCTGCAGGTCCTCCGGGGAGTAGTCCCGCCCCTCCCGGGGCGGCCGGGAGAATCCCCCCGGGTGATCCCCGGGGGCGTCCCCCTGCCCCCTCCGGGGGCTGAGAGGCGGACGGTCCGGGGAGGCGGGCGCCTCTGAGGGGAAGGCGGCTCCGGGAGCTGCGGCGGGATGCCGCAGCCGGCGGGCGGCCTCCCCGGGGCTGTCGTTGTACTCCCGCTCCTGGCAGCAGCCCCGGTACTCCTCCGCCGGGGCGGCCTCCTCCAGCTGGCGCTGGAGGGCAGGGGAGAGCTTCAGCAGGGCGGTGAGGTAGGGCAGGATGTCCCGGAGCAGACCCTGGGCCGCCCGGCGGCAGTCCGCCGAGGTGACGGCCCCCGCCGCGGCGTCCACCCAGGGCAGGGCGGCGAAAAAGGCCTTCTCCAGGGCGGTGCCGGCGTAGTGCCGGGCCCCGGGGGCGCAGCGCCCGGTCTTGGCGTAGGAGAGCAGGCAGGCGGTGAAGTCCCGGTACTCCTGCGGGGGCTCCTGAGCCCGCCGGAGGATGGCGCAGCCCTGCCGCAGGGCGTCGTTCAGGTACTGGTAGGGGATGCGGAGGCCGGGGTGGCGGGACACGGAGATCTGCTCGATGCGGGCGTCCTCCAGGATGTTGTGGATCCTTCCCCCCACCTGCCTCCCCACTGCAGGGGGCAGGCCCTGCCGCTCCAGCTCCCCGGCCAGCCAGGCGCAGGTGTGCTCCAGGTCCCCGAAGTCGCTGGAGTTCAGGTGCTGGCACTCGTGGGCCACGATGGGCCGGAAGAGCACCCCCCACCAGCTCTCCCAGGCCGGGCCCAGGAGGCCGGGGGGCATGGACACCCAGATGGAGACGCCGTCCGTGGCGGGCTGGAGATCGTCCGTCACATGGAGCTCCACCTGGCGGGCGTCCCTGGTGAGCAGGGCGCTGGTGAGGCCGTGGAGCACTTCGGGCAGGCGGTTTGCCACAATGTAGTCCCGCAGGGCCCGCTGCCTGCAGGAGAGTTCTTCCCTGGTCATAAGGTTCTCCTCTCTCTTTCCTGCGGCCCCGGAGTTCCGGGGCCGGTTCTTCCTGAGGGGGAGAGGTCCGGGGGGCAGGCCCGGACCCCTCCGGGGCAGTCAGCCGCAGTAGAGGCTGATGATGCTGATGAGGGCCTCCCGCACCGCGCTGTCCGGCACCTTGTTGGCCACACAGACCTGGAGCGCCCGGCCCAGATCCACATCCTCCACCCGCAGGGCGTCCAGAAAGCCCCGGACCGTCACCGCCTGGGCGGGGAGGGTCCCCTCCTTCACCCCCTTGCGGATGGCGTCGGAGACCTTCTGGCAGATCTCCACCCTGTCCGGGGGAAAGCCGCTGAGGATGTGCTTCAGGCTGCTCTCCTGGGGCAGCTCAAAGGTGACCGTCCGGTCCACGGTGGCCTCGTTCATGTCCCCCGTCCCGATGTACCCCTCGTTCACCGTGTAGACCACCTGGGAGGTGGGGTGGAGGGGGACAGGGCCGTAGCCCGGCACCAGGACGGAGCGGGCGTCGTCGGTGGCGCTGTGGAGCAGGGCCAGAATGTCCGGCCGCACCAGGTTGGCCTCGTCGATGACCAGCGTCTTGCCGTCCCGCAGGGCCTCCATGGCCTGGCTCAGCCGGAAGGTGGTGCTGCCGCCGGTGAGCTGGGGGGAGCCCATCAGGTCCATCCGGTCCAGCTCCACCGAGCCCTGGATGCGCACCATGGGCTGGTTGAGCAGCCAGCAGATGGTCTCAATGAGGGTGTTCTTCCCGGAGCCCTTCTCCCCCATCAGCCGCAGGGGCATGGAGGCCAGGGAGAAGGCCAGGGCATCGCTGAGGATCATGGAGGTGCTGCGGTAGGGCCGCGCCGGCTTTCCGGGCACCTCCGGGCTGCAGGGCTTCATGGCGGCGAGCACCCGGGAGATGACCCCGGGGCGCACCCGGTTGGCGGTCATGACGGCGATGCGCTCCTCGATCTCCCGCAGCTGTCCGCAGCCCCGGGCGATGCAGCGGTCCACGGCGTCACTCCAGAGGGAGGGATTCTCCTCCTCCGCCAGGGTGATCTCCGCCTTCACATGCCGCAGCCGGGGGGAGTGAGGGGAGTCTCCGGTTCTCTCCAGGAAGGGGGCACCCAGGGTGACGGCTCCCAGGGAGCCCTCCGGATGGTCCTCAAACCAGGAGATCACCGGCTCCGGGTCCTCCCCGCTGCGGCCCGGGTCCAGTTCCCCGCAGGAGAGGGAGCTCTCGTTCTCCTCAAAGAAGAGGTAGCGGGTGCTCTCTCCCAGGGTCACCCGCCGCAGGGTGAGGGGCAGGCCGGAGGCCTCGCCCCGCTCCTTCAGGGCGGCCAGCATCTGGCTCTTGTGGCCGTGGCGGGCGTGAGACCCGGCCACCGTCAGGATGACGGTGCGCCTGGGGTGTTCCTGCTCCTCCGGGGTGCGCAGGGGGACGAAGAAGCAGGTTCCGGAAAAGCGCTTCTGGCTCCCGCCCCGGGAGGGGTTGGGGGCCGCTGCCCCCAGGCGTACGGTGGTCATGGCCACCCGCCGGGGATCCAGAAGCTTTCCCAGCCGGGTGGCGGACATGGTCCCGGGGAGGACGGTGTCCTCCGAGTTGGCCACGTAACCCACCCGGGTTCCGTCCTGCCAGAAGGCGGCGACGGCGCAGGGGTCATGGGGGTTGTCCGGCTCCCGCCGGAGGATCAGCACGTCCCCCGTCTGCAGATGCCGGTAGTGGGGGGTCTCGTAGGACCCCACGATGGTGATGGCATAATCCATGGGTTTTCCTCCTTTTCCGCATGACAGATTGGGGGCCATATCCCGGAAGAGACCGGCGGCTGCCCTGAAGGCGCCCGCCCCTCTCTCCTGCCCGGGCACGGTGTCACCCGGTGCCTCAGATGCTTTCAGGCCCGTTTTTCCTCCGGGAGCAGCAGCTTCCGCCGGAGGGCAGGGAAGCTGTGCCCCTTTTCTTCCGGTGTGGCCACCTGGACCCCCTTTGCCTGCCGGCAGCGGGGACCGTGGCCCGATGGGGGGGTGGAGAGAGACGCAACCGGGGATGGGACCGGTGGCCATGTGCCTGGCCGGTTCCCCGCAGCCGCCTCCCCTCCCGTCTTCCAGGGGCGTGGGGATGACCCTCACGCCTGACAGCGGTTCTTCCTTCTGAGTTCCTTCTTCCGGCGGGTCTGCGGAAGACCCTTTTCCTCCTGAAACGGTTTCTGACTTGGGTGTTCTCTGATTCATTCTATGCAGCTGGTCTGAATTTGGGCTGCGGGGCCCGTTCCGGAGGCAAAACGGACCCGCCCGGGCCGGGTTCAGGGGGAAAGGATGCTGGCAGCGGTTCCGGGGGGGACAGAAAAACCACCCCGCAGCTTCCGGTGAGGGAAGAGGGGATGGCTGACTGTGCATCCGGGCCAAAGTCCGGCGGCAGACCCGGGTTGAGGAGACCGGTCCAGGGG
>CAYXVN010000066.1:0-12755 GCA_964468565.1 uncultured Oscillospiraceae bacterium
GGAGACACCCGTGTGGGTCAGGGCAAGGACGCGGCCAAGCAGTACCTGATGGATCACCCGGAGGAGGCGGACCGGCTGGAGAAGCAGATCCGGGCCAATTCCGCCACCCTGCTCCGGGCAGCTGCCGAGGAGGAGGCTGACTCCCAGGACCAGGCCGGGGGAAGCGGCGAGGGCAGTGACTTCGGCTCCCCCGATGACGGTGAGGGCAGCGCCGGAGACCCGGTCTATGTGGAGGCGGAGGGCTTCGACGAGGACGACGGCAGCTACGACGACCGCTGACGATGGAGATCCGGGAGCTGAAGCGTTCCCAGCGGGTGAAGGGGCGCTGGCTGGCGAAACTGGAGGACGGAACCGTCCTGCGGGTGGGGGAGAATCAGATTGCGGATTTCTCCCTCTACCCGGGACGGGACCTGTCCCAGGAGGAGATTGCCGCCGTCCAGGCCAGTGTCCGCTTCGCCTCCCTCCAGGGGAGAGCCCTGGAACTGCTGAGCCGCAAACCCCAGTCCCGCCGGGAGCTGAGCCGAAAGCTGCAGGAGTGGGGGGCTGACGCCGGGGAGTGCCAGGAGATCTGCGCCCTTATGACCCGGCTGGGCTACCTCAACGAGGAGGCCTATGCCGCCCGGATCGTGGAGTACTACACCGGGCAGGGGTACGGGGTGCTGAAAGTGCGGGATGAGTTCTACCGCCGGGGCGTGCCCCGGGAACTGTGGGAGCCCGCCCTGGCACAGGCGGAAAACCCCCAGGAGAGACTGGACGCCCTGGTGGCGGGCAGGATGCGGGGAAAAGAGGCAGACCGGAAAGAGCTGGGAAAGGTGGCCTCCTGGCTGGCCCGCCGGGGCTTTCTCTGGGAGGAGATCCAGGAGGCCGTACACCGCTATGGGGACTCCTGGGAGGACGGGGACTGAACCCGGACGGCAGGACCGCCACCCCCGGCGGTGCGGAGGCGGGGAAGACTGAGGAATCATGGGGGAGGAGCGAAGGGATGCCATATAAAGTTGCCTTTGTCTCTCTGGGCTGCGCCAAGAATCTGATCAACACCGAGCAGATGATGGCACTGTGCCGGAATGCGGGATATGACGTGACGGGAGAACCGGAGGGAGCCGATGTGGCGGTTCTCAACACCTGCGGCTTCATCGAGTCCGCCAAGAGCGAGGCCATTGCAGCCATTCTGGAACTGGGCCACCTGAAGGAAGAGGGGAAACTGAAGAAGCTGCTGGTGACGGGCTGCCTGTCCCAGCGCTATCCGGAGGAAATCCGCTCGGACCTGCCGGAGGTGGACGGCCTGCTGGGGACAGGCAGCTACGGCGATGTGGTCAGCGCCGTGGAGGCCCTGATGGCCGGAGAGCGGCCGGAGCGGTTCGGTGACATTCACGCCTCCCGGGAGGAGGGGGAGCGGTGGGTGACCACACCCCCCTATACCGCTTTTCTGAAGATCGCGGAGGGCTGCAGCAACGGCTGTGCCTTCTGCGTCATTCCCAGACTGCGGGGCCGCTACCGCAGCAGAAGCATGGACCGGATTCTGGAGGAGGCCAGGGGGCTGGCCCGGCGGGGAGTAAAGGAACTGATCGTCATCGCCCAGGACATTACCCGCTACGGCCAGGACCTGGGGGACGGGTCCACTCTGGCAGGGCTGCTGGAACAGCTGTGCACCCTGGACTTTCACTGGATCCGTCTGCACTACCTCTACCCGGAGGCGGTGACCGATGAGCTCATTGAAACCATCGCCTCCCACCCCCAGATCCTGCACTACCTGGACATTCCCATTCAGCACGCCAACGATGGCATCCTCCGTGCCATGCGCCGCCGTACCACCCGGGCCCAGCTGGAGGAACTGCTGGGAAAGCTGCGCCGGGCCATGCCCGATGTGGTGATCCGGACCTCCCTCATCTGCGGTCTGCCCGGAGAGGGGGAGGAGGAGTTCGAGGAACTGTGTGAATTCCTCCAGGAGCAGAAGCTGCCCAGAGTGGGGGTCTTCCAGTTCTCCCCGGAGGAGGGGACCCTGGCATACGGGATGGACGGCCAGGTGGACGGGGAGACCGCCCGGCGGCGGGTGGAGCTGGTGGAGCAGCTGCAGTCGCGGATCATGGACGAATTCAATGAGGAACACCTCGGTACGGTCATGGAGGTTCTCTGCGAGGGATTCGATGAGACGGAGGGATGCTGGGTGGGCCGCACCTACGCCGATTCGGTGGACGTGGACGGCCGGGTGCTGTTCACCTCCGGGGAGCCGGTTCCCGCCGGAGCCTTCGTGCCGGTGCGCATCACCGGCACCGCCGACGGCGATCTCGTGGGAGAAGTGGAAGAAGAAGTGGAGGAATTGTCTTGAATACGGCAAACAAGCTGACCCTGCTGCGGATCATTCTGATCCCCGCCTTTCTTGTGGTGCTCTACCTGGACATACCCGGAGCGAACTACTGGGCTCTGGCCATCTTCATTGCCGCCAGTGTGACGGATACCCTGGACGGCTACATCGCCCGCCACTACAACCAGATCACGGACATCGGCAAGTTCATGGATCCGCTGGCGGACAAGTGCCTGGTCACCGCCGCCATGCTGTGGTTTGTGGAGACCGGCGCCATGCCGGCCTGGGCGCTGCTGGTGGTCATCGTGCGGGAGTTCGGGGTCTCCGGTCTGCGCATGATCGCAGCGGACAAGGGCCGGGTCATCGCCGCCGGCTGGTCCGGCAAAGTCAAGACCGCCTCCACCATGATCTGCATCTGCCTGATGCTGCTTGTGGAGCCTCTGCACTTTCCGCCTATCGTCAACACCATCTGCGTGGCGGTCATCGTTCTCACCACCATCTACTCCGGTGTGGAGTATTTCATGAAAAACTATGATGTTCTCTCTGCCCCGAAGGAGGAGGCCTCCTGAGGGCGAAGCGCCCAGTGTACCGTCCGGACTCATGTCCGGGCGGTTTTTTTCTCCCGGTGCAGGACAGGAATGTTGCGGAAAAGGGGGAGTTTCCCTTTGTGGGAAGTGCCAAAAACAGGGACTCCCCGGGGAGAGGAATCTTCCCCCCATGAGAAAATGCTCAAAAAAGGGAATGAGGGGAGAAAACGGTGGGGTTCTGTGGTACAATACAGGAACCTGACCGGAAATCGGAGGTCCCATACGAAAGCATCCGCCATTTCACAGTCTGACTGGGAGGTATCCATGGGTATTGCAGACATCATCTCGCTGCTGGGTGGTCTCGCCTTCTTCCTGTTCGGCATGAGCCTGCTGGGGACAGGACTGAAGCGGGTGGCCGGCGGCAAGCTGGAGGTCATTCTGGGAAAACTGACCTCCAGCCCCATCAAGGGCGTTCTGCTGGGCACTGCGGTGACCGCGGTGATCCAGTCCTCCTCCGCCACCACGGTCATGGTGGTGGGCTTCGTCAACTCCGGCATCATGAAACTGAACAATGCCGTGGGCATTGTCATGGGTGCCAACATCGGTACCACCGCCACAGGCTGGATTCTGACCCTGGCCGGTGTGGAGGGGGACTCCGGATTCAGTTCCGCCACTGTCTTCGCCTTCATCGCCTTCATCGGCATCATTCTCTACTTCTTCTGCAGGGGGGAGACCCAGCAGAACGTGGGCATGATTCTCCTGGCCTTTTCCGTGCTCATGAGCGGCATGCAGAGCATGAGCGGGGCCATGGACCCTCTGAAGGAGAGTCCCGCCTTCCTGCACTTCATCTCCGCCGTCTCCAATCCCTTTATGTCGCTGCTGATCGGGGTGGTGGTCACGGCGATCATACAGTCCTCCTCCGCCTCCATCGGCATCCTGCAGGCCCTCTCGGCGACCGGAGCCATCGGGTACGATGTGGCGGTGCCCATGGTGCTGGGCATGAGCATCGGCGCTGCCGTGCCGGTGCTGCTGTCCGCCATCGGGGCCAACGTGAACGGCAAGCGCACCGCCCTGATCTACCTCTACTACAACATCATCGGTACGGTGGTACTCTGCATCCCCTTCTATGCGGTCAATGCCCTGGTGGGGATTCCCTTCATGACCCAGACGGCCACCTCTTTCGGCATCGCCGTGGTCAACACGGTCTACAAGGTGGTCGCCACCCTGATTCAGCTTCCCTTCACCAACCAGCTGGTGAATCTGGCCAAGCTCACTGTGAGAGAGCCGCCCTCCGAGGACGATGACGAGGATGAGGAGGTTGCCCTCCTGGACGAGCGCTTCCTCAACTACCCCCCTCTGGCCGTGGAGCAGAGCGGGCAGACCATCAACAGGATGGCCGATTCCGCCGTCAAGAATCTGGAGCGTGCCCTGCAGCTCTTTGATACCTTCAGCCAGATCAAGTACGATAAGATCATGAGCCGGGAGGAGCGGGTGGACCGCTACGAGGACAGCCTGGGCCGTTACCTGGTGCGGCTGAGCGGCAAGAACCTCAGCGAGCAGGAGTCCCGGCTGGTGAGTGAGTATCTGCACAGTCTGACCGACCTGGAGCGTATCTCCGACTACGCCGTCAGCCTGGCAGACCTGGCCAAGGAGATGCACACCAAGAAGATGTCCTTCTCCGAGGCCAGCATCCGGGATCAGAAGATCTGCATCCGGGCCCTGAAGGAGATTGTGACCCTGACCCGCAAGGCCCTGGCGGAGGACGACATCGAGGCCGCCAGACAGGTGGTTCCTCTGGACAAGGTGATCCGGGCCATGCTGGATGCCATGAAGGTCCACCACGTCCAGCGGCTCCAGGAGGGGTCCTGCACTCTGGAGACCGGTTTCGTCTTCAACGACTGCATCAACGACTACGACCGGATTTCCGCCCACTGCTCCAACATCGCCCTGGCGGTGCTGCAGCTGCAGGACGAGAAGGTGCGGGCCCACGTCTACAGCAAACTGGTGGACCAGGGGGAGCGGCCGGAGGTGCACAGATGGCTGCAGTACTACCAGGAGAAGTACCTCTCCTTCCTGGATGACGGCCATGCCCTGGAGGACCGGGAACTGGATGAATAGGGAACACGGTGTCTCTGCCCGGCAGCAGGTCCAGAAGCCGGAGGCTGGGGAAGAATAATTTGAAAAAGGGAGTTGAAAATCTCCAGAGACAGGAGTAAAATACAGTCCAGTCCTTGCCCCGCTTCGGTGCGGGGCGTGGCCGCACTAGTTGGGGAGATAGCGGTGCCCTGTAACCTGCAACCCGCTACAGCAGGGATGAATCCCGGTCCCCGGACGTGCGATGTGTTGACTGCCCTGGATAAGCAGTGATGATAGGCCGGTCCCGCGCAACGCGGCTCCGTGAACCGTGTCAGGCGGGGAACCGAGCAGCACTAAGCGGACAACCGCGTGTGCCGCGGGGGTACTGTCCTTGAGCCGGCTCTCCGGATTCCGGGTATATCGGGCGCTTCAAAGGCCGGTGTGCGGTCGCGCCCTGTACCGAAGCTTTTTCTGTCAGGGAGGTGGCATTGTGTATCAGGCCCTCTATCGCAAGTGGCGGCCCCGCACTTTTGACGATGTGGTGGGACAGGAGCATATTACCGAGACGCTGAAGCGGCAGGTGGCCTCCGGCAGGCTCAGCCATGCCTACCTGTTCACCGGCACCCGGGGCACGGGCAAGACCACCTGTGCCAAGATCCTTGCCCGGGCCATCAACTGCGAGAACCCGCAAAACGGCAACCCATGCAATGTGTGTCCCTCCTGCCGGGGCATTGAAAACGGCTCCATTCTGGACGTTCTGGAACTGGACGGTGCCTCCAACAACGGGGTGGAGCACGTCCGTGCCCTGCGGGACGAGGCGGTATACACCCCCACGTCCGTGAAGAAGCGGGTCTACATCATCGACGAGGTGCACATGGTCAGTTCGGCGGCCTTCAACGCCCTGCTGAAAATCATGGAGGAGCCTCCGGATCACGTGATGTTCATCCTTGCCACCACCGAGGTGCACAAGGTTCCCGCCACCATCAAGAGCCGCTGTCAGCAGTTCTCCTTCCGGCGCATCGCACCGGAACAGATTGCCCGGCGGCTGAGTTATGTTGCCATGGAGGAGGGCATCGGGCTGACTCCCTCCGGTGCCGGCCTTCTGGCCCGTCTGGCGGACGGCGGCATGCGGGACGCCCTCTCCCTGCTGGACCAGTGTTCCGGAGGGTCCGGCCAGGTGGACGAGCAGAGCATCCTGCAGACGCTGGGCCTGGCGGGCAATGTGGAGACGGCGGCGCTGATGGAGCGCATTGCCGCCCGGGACACCTCCGCGGTCCTGGAGATGTTCGGAAAGATGTATGCCGGAGGCAGGGATGTGGGTGCGGTTCTGGGGGAGCTGTCCACCCTGGCACGGGACCTGCTTCTGCAGAAGACGGCCCCCAGAGGGGGCGCGGCTCTGATGACCGGCGGGTACGATGAGACCACCCTGCGCACTCTGGGAGAGCAGTTCCAGGCGGACCGGCTGATGCAGATACTCACCACCCTCCAGAGTGCCCTGGCCGACCTGGCCCGCAGCAGCAGCCGGCGCACCGACGGGGAACTGTGTCTGCTCCGCCTTACGGATGAGACCCTGGACACCTCCCTGGAAGGCCTTTCGGCCCGGGTGGGGCGTCTGGAGGCCCAGCTGGCCCGGGGAGGGGGGACACTTCCCGCCCCGCCGGCCACTGCCCCGGCAGACGGGGGATCCCCGGTCCGGCAGAGTGTGCCGGAGCGCCCTCCGGAAGTCCCTCCGGCTCCCGCCTCTTCCGGCAGGAGCGAAGCGGCTCCGGCGGTCTTCTCCCCTCAGATTGGGGATTCCCGGCCGGTTCCCCCCGCATCCCAGGCCACTCCCCCCTCTGTCCTGTCTCCGGAGCAGGAGTTCCGGGACTGGGAGGAGGAGATGCCTCCCCTTCCGGAGGAACCGCCGGAACTGGAGGAGCGGGACTACTCCCTGGAGGACCTGCCCCCGGTGGAAGGAGGGATTCCCGCCGGCGGGGAGGCCGCTGCCGCAGGGCAGGTCTCCCAGCCCCCCTCCGGTTTCCGGTTCGGCCGCTATGCCTGGCCGGCCTCCGCGGCGGTTCCCACGGAAGCTGTTCCGGTCCGGCAGGCTGCCACCACCGCCACGGCTCCGGCCTCCGGTCCCGGAAGGGTGATCCCCTTCTCTCCGGGGCGGCCTGCCCCGGTGGCGGGAGACCGGAGTTTCTGGCCTGCCTTTGCCGATAGGGCAAAGAAGCGGGTGAACCCCATGCTCCGGGACATGCTGGAGAGTCCCACCTGCATGGGGGGCATCTGGAATGAGGGACGCCTTACCCTCTGGGTGGAGAAGGAGTGGGTGCGGGGAATCGTAGGCAGCCCCTTCAACATCTCCCGCTTCTCCCAGGTGGCAGAGGAGATCTTCGGGGTGAAACCCATCATTCAGATTGTTGTGGGCTGTCCCCCCGAGCCGGAGGATCAACTCCAGCCGGAGCGGGATATGATGGATGATCTCATGCAGTTTGGCGCATATGACAATATCAAAATAGAGTGACCCTCCCCGGTGCCGGGCCGGGAGGCTCAGGAAGGAGAAGAGACGATGGCGAAAGGCTATGGCCGCAGGATGAACGGCGGCGGAGGCGGCATGAACAACATGAACAGCATGCTTCAGCAGGCCCAGAAACTCCAGCAGGAGATGATGAAGAAGCAGCAGGAACTGCAGGAAAAGGAGTACACCGCCTCCTCCGGCGGTGGCGTGGTGACCGCTGTGGTGACCGGCAGGCATGTCCTGAAGAGCCTCACCATCGACCCCGAGGCTGTGGACCCGGAGGATGTGGAGATGCTTCAGGATCTGGTGATGGCTGCCGTGAATGAGGCCTCCCACGCGGCAGACAGCGAAATGGAGAGCACCATGCAGCAGCTGAGCGGCGGCATGCGGCTGTGAGAAAACACCCCCTGCGCGGACGGTTCCGGTTCGCGCAGGGGGTGTTCCGGCATTCAGCCGGCAATGCGGTCGGTGAGACGCTGAAGGAGCTCTGTCCGCTCAGAGTCGGTGCAGCGGCTCAGGTCCTGGCGGTTGCGGTGGATGGCCTCCAGCAGCACCGGGGTGAGGAGGCGGGAGGTGGAGTCCAGGTAGGTCTGCACATCGGTACCCAGGCTGAGGTCCCGCTTCTGCAGGATCCGGTCTGTGGTCTTGGGCAGAATGTGAAAGACCGCCACCGCATTGATGGCCATCCAGCCCGCCTGGGAGGGATCAAAGTCCTTTACCTCCTGATAGCCCAGCAGGCAGCGCTTTGCAGCCAGAGACAGGGCAAGCTCATCCTCCTGGGTCAGTTCCATGTCCGGCTGCAGGAGGTAGGAACCCAGCATCCGGTAGCGGCCGGTGTGGTTGAGCTGCCGGATGAGGGAATCGGCGCCGGCGTGAAGGTTCAGGTAGTTCAGATAGGCCCGGAGACTGTAATAGTTGTGAAGGCCCAGAATCTCGATTCCGGTCTCCCGCCAGTCCTCGTCCCCCCAGAGAAAGATGGCCAGGTCAGACACCGTGCGGATGGAGGTGGTCTGCCGCAGCCGGGTGAGGGTCTTGGGTGCAAGATGGAGCATTTCCAGCTGGGTGGAGGGGTAGATTTCGCCGGGAATGTAGCGGATGAAGTTCCACTCAAAGCAGGTACCGTGAGGGGGCGGCTCCAGAAACAGGTCCCGCAGTTCCTTCTTTTTCAGCAGCTGCCGGGTATCGGTCAGAAAGTTCTCTATCCTGCGCAGAGGTACCTGGGCCTTTCGGGCGGCGTCTGCCAGGGTGCGGCGGCTGAAGCTGGGATCAAAGAGGAAGACTCTGCCTTCAGGAAGGGAGCCGGCCACGGGCTGGGAGACCTCCTCCATCACGGAGCCGTACCACTCATCGCAGAAAGGGATGTCAGGGGGGGTCCAGCCCACCGGCAGGCGGGGAAACAGGTCCCGGATCGTGTCGACGTACCAGGTGGGGTTGTCCACTGCCGCGGTGGGCAGGGGAGGCGGGTTTTTCTGGAATTTACTCCATTCTGTCTGATTGGCCATGGGAGGGGCGGCCAGGATGTCCAACCCGATGGCGGCGATGCGCATGACCAGACGGTTTCTGCGCTGGAGCAGTTCCTCCATGGTGAGCCCGGGTTCCCGCTCCTGTCTGATGCGGAGGACGTATTCAGGGGGGAGTTTCTGCAGATAGAGGGTGACTGCCAGGGAGACATCGCCCTCTTTCAGGGAGCCGACGGGGAAAAAAGTCCGCACCTCTCCTGTGGTGAGAAGCCAGGCGGCACAGGAGAGAAGGGCCTGACGCTGCTCCGGAGTCAGAGCGGCCCAGGGAGTGGGAGATGCAGGACGGGGAGGATGGATACAGCCGCTGCGGGGCCACTTCAGGTTCCGGAAGAGTGTCTGGGTACCGGAATCGGTCTGCAGCAGATCAGTCCCGTCCCGGACCAGAGCTTCACACCAGCCCCCGCAGCAGGCGGTCCAGCGGTCGGCCTCCTCCCGGACTGCGGTGCGCTCGCCTTTGCGAAGCCTTTCCAGGGCGATCTCCACCCAGGAGCGCTGCGTTTCAGTCAGTCGGGTTTCCAGACGCAGGGGCAGGGTCTTTTCCCGGTCTTCCGCAAAGGGAGAGGGGGTGAGCCGGATCAGAAGATCCGCTGCGGTCTCCGCTCCGATCTCCTGGGCGATGGCATTCAGATCCGAAGGCAGGTTGAGTCTGGAGAGAGGAACCTCTTTTGCTGCCGGGCTCATTTCTTCTTCCTTCCCTTCTTCATTTTCTTTTTGCGGGTACGGATACCCCTGAGCTGAGACTTTTTCTCCTGCTGGGAGGGGGAACTGCGCTGCGCGGGTGAGGAGGCTGCGGCAGCCGGTTCACGGGGGGAATACTCCTCTTCCTCCTCATCGGCAGGGGCAGTGTCGCCCGCTGCGCCGAAGAAGACCTGCTCCAGGGTGGAGGCGATGTTATGGGCCAGGAGACGGGAGGCGGACTTCATCTGGTCAAGCGCCATGGTCCAGCAGTTGGGAGAGGCCAGCATGGCCAGGGAAGTGAAGGAGATGCCTTCGTAGTAGAGGGCAAGCTCCAGATATCCGGAAGTCTCCGGGGAGGGGCGAAAAATGGAGTTGGGAGACGTGCCCCATACATAGCCGCGCAGTTGGGGAAGGTACTCTTCCAGTATGGACGGGTCCGACTGCTTCAGAAGGTGCAGCATTTCATCGTAGTCCTCCGAGATTTCCAGAATGGAAATCAGAAGGGAGTGCATCCCCGCCACGGAGGAGGAGGTGCGGATTTCGGTAATGCGCTTCTCCAGAACGCCCCTGGCACCGCTGGAGAGGAGCCAGGCCCGCAGAGCCGGGAAGAAGGGGCCCAGCCGTTCCCGAATGATGCCGGAAAGGGTCTCTTCCGGCCAGAGGATGGAGGCCAGGCTGGCAAGATCCCGTCGGGCGAGATTCAGATACAGGAAGGCAGTGGGTTTCCAGGGCAGACGGACCACCTGAAAGAGGAGGTGGGAGATCCACTCCGGGTTATAGATACTGCGCTGCAGCAGCTGGCGCAGGGCCAGGGACCCGATGGAAAAGCCGTTCAGGAGAATATCCCTCATGGGTTCCTCCTGCAGGCCGGCCCGGATGGCCGTCTCAATCCGTCTGGCCTCCCAGATGGGGACGTTCAGCTCTTCACAGACGGCACGAAGGGGTTCTCCGTTCCGCACAGTGCACAGAAAAAGTTCCCCCTCTCCGGCCTCAGGGATGTCGCAGGCCACGGAGCGGATACAGCCTATCACCGCCTGCTCCTGGACATGCAGGCCTCCCGGGGGAGACCAGGTGCGGAAGAAGGCGTCAGTGCACACGTCCGGGAACAGTTCCCCCAGCAGGGAGCAGAACCAGGGCCGGGTTTCGCCGTCGAGAATCCGTCGGGCCTCTGCCTCGTCCCGGCGCAGGGAGAGGAGAAAGAGGGTACAGGCGGGGCCTGCGCCGCTGAGGGAGTCGTCCAGACGGTGCTCCAGCTCCCTGTCGCTCAGATTCAGGGACTGACAGATGTAGTCTCTGGAGTAGCGGTAGCGGTAGTACATGGAGACGGCGGTGCAGGTAAGCTCGTCGGTGAAGATCTCCTGGTGAGCGTCCGGGCACATGATGGCGAGGGAGAGCAGGTCCAGCACTTCGGCGTGCTCCCGCTCCGTCATGCCCTCCAGAAGAGAAGCGTCCTCGGGATTCAGGCGGGAGATGGCATCCCGGAAAAAGGTCTCCCGCCAGGTGCCATAGGGTCCGGCCAGACGCCAGCAGTCCAGGATGACGCTGTTCAGTTCCGGATCCAGAGCCTCCACCAGTTTCCCCAGGGTCTCCTTCTCCATCTGCCTGTGCAGGTGCCATGCAGGCAGGGTATCTGGCAGGAAGGTAGAGGTATCCAGCTGACTGAGCAGTACAGCAAGGGTGGTGGCTCCGGTACGGGCGAGTAGGCTGGTACAGTCGGGAGGCAGATCCAGGGTGGAGACAGGAATCTGCTCGGCTCTGATGCAGTCTTCCGGTGTGACCAGGTGACCCTGCTCCTCGCCGGAGCAGGTGAACCAGTCCGGAACCTGATCCGGATGATTCGCCCAGTACCGGGGGCCCACCATCTGATGGATGTTCCCGATGACATCCACTAACCGCAGCAGAAAATCGGTCTCATCCATATTCTTCAGTTCGTCCGGGAGCATGGATTCGTCGAGAAGATCCAGCGGTTCATCTTCCAAGGGATTTCCTCCTC
This sequence comes from uncultured Oscillospiraceae bacterium, assembly GCA_964468565.1. Lineage (GTDB taxonomy): Bacteria > Bacillota > Clostridia > Oscillospirales > Oscillospiraceae > Lawsonibacter. The sequence goes on from CAYXVN010000066.1 coordinate 11,597, forward strand.
TCAGAAATCCGTCGGGTCTCTTCGCCGACCAGGCCCTTTCCAGGTGTCCGGGGCGAAATCTGGAGAAACCCGCCGAATTTGGTCTTGTTCTGTGCTCATGATGGGAAAACCGGGGATGAAAACGCCCGTGTGGGCAGCCCGTCTGAGCCCCCAGGGCCCGCTCCCGTGGGATCAGAGTTCTCTCTGAGTCCGGGAAGATACCCGGAGGAAGGGGACCGGGCAGGAATATTGTACCGGAAAACCCCTTCCCTTGCAAGGGAATTTCCGGTGCCGCCCTGAAATATGGTGAAAACAGGCCGCCGGCGGAGTTCGCCGGCGGCCTGCTGGGAGCACTCAGACCCGCCCGATGTCGGTGCGAAAGTGCATGTTGTGGAAGGAGATGGGCCGGGCGGCCTCATAGGCGGCGGAGATGGCCTGCTCCAGGGTGTCGCCCCGGGCGGTGACGCCCAGGACCCGGCCCCCGGCGGTAAGAATGGTGCCGTCCTCCCCGGCCTTGGTGCCGGCGTGGAAGACCAGGGCGGATTTCTCCGCCTCCTCCAGACCGGTGATGGGATAGCCGCTCTTGTAGGAGACAGGATAGCCTCCGCTGGCCAGCACCAGACAGCAGGCGGCGCCGGACTTCCAGCGGATGTCCACCTGATCCAGAGTGCCGTCCACGCAGGCCTGGAAGATCTCCATCAGGTCGCTGTCCAGCAGGGAGAGAACCGCCTGGGTTTCGGGATCGCCGAAGCGGGCGTTGTACTCCACCACCCGGGGGCCGTCGGGGGTGAGCATAAGGCCGAAGTAGATGACCCCTTTGAAGGGGCGGCCCTCGGCCCGGAGGGCGGCCACTGTGGGCAGGAAGATCTCCTCCATGCACTGCCGGGCGATGTCCGGGGTGTAGTTGGGGGAGGGGGCGAAGGCGCCCATGCCGCCGGTGTTGGGTCCCCGGTTGCCGTCATAGGCCCGTTTGTGGTCCTGGCTGGAGGGCATGCAGACCAGATGTTCCCCGTCGCAGAAGGCGAGAACGGTGACCTCCGGACCGGTCATGCACTCCTCGATGACCACGGTGGAGCCGGCGGTGCCGAACTTTCCCCCTGCCATCATCTCCTGCAGGGCCTCATTTGCCTCCTGCACGGTGGAGGCCACGGTGACCCCCTTGCCCAGGGCCAGACCGTCC
>CAYXVN010000067.1:0-5067 GCA_964468565.1 uncultured Oscillospiraceae bacterium
GGGGGAACAGAGCAGTGCCTGCCGTTTTCCCATGCCCCCAGGCCCAGGTTGAGATGGGTCCGGGATCCGGCTGGGGAGGGCCGGGGGAACTCTGGCGGTCCCCCTCCTCCGGCCTCCGGGGGCAGGGGAGAGGGAGCGGCCCGCCGGCGGGCCCCGGATTGGCCGGAAGATGATAAAGGCGCGCAACCAGTATAGCACAATGTGAGGCAAATGGCAAGACCTGTTTTAACTTCCTTCCAGGTACCATGGGGGAGGGAGGGGCTTCCGGGGGAAAAGCCCCCATGGAAGGGGCATTTTTCCCTCAGATTCCCTCTGGGCGTCCCGGGGGAAATTCCTCTTCCCCCCTCCGGGAGCCCGCCGGGGATACCGGGGAGAAATCACTCACCGCTCCGGACAGAGCAACAGCCCCCGGGGCCGGATTCATGGCCGGCGCCGGGAGCTGTCCGGTGATTGGCTGCAGGAGAAATGTGGGGAAATCCGGCGGGGTCAGGGCCATGGGGCACAGGACCCTGCGCCCTGTGAAGCTGAGAGGGCCGTCGTCCCTCCGGCGGGGAAAATTCATGGGGAGGGGGAATGGAGAGGGAAATCTCCATTCCCTCCCTTCATGGCAGGTATGTATGGAGATCATGGTGCCCTCAGGGCAGGTTCTCCCGGGGGGTTTCAGCCCTCCGGCGGGCCCCCCAGGGAGCTTTTCGCCGAGCGGGCGATGTCGATGAAGTCCCGGGCGTACTGGGGAATGTAGCTTCCCTTCCGGGAGGCGGCCACGAAATCCGAGGTGACAATGGGCTCCCCGAAGCTGTACATGTCGATGGGCTCCTGCACGGGCCGGTGCCACAGGTGGGTCTCGAAGATGAAGGACACCCCGTAACCCATGGAAACCAGTTCCATGATGGCCGGCATGTTGCTGGTGTACACCACGTTCTGAAACTTCAGATTGTGCTCCCTGCAGTACACGTCCATGATCTGCCGGGTGCGCTGGGAGGGGCCAACCTGGTGAAGGAGTACGCCACCAGGCGCTACCGCTCCAACCTGATCAGCTGGGGCATGGTGCCCTTCGTGCTCAGGGGGGAGCCCGACTTCCGGGACGGGGACTGCATCTTCGTGCCCGGCATCCGGGAGGCCCTGGAGGGGGACGGAAGCGCCATTGCCGCCTGGGTCATCGGGGAGGACATCCATCCCCTGGAACTGAGCATGGGGGGACTGACCGACCGGGAGAAGGACATCATCCGGGCCGACATCCCCAGGTTCAACCGCAACCGGAAGCTGACCATGGCCGCCATCGTCATCATGGTGGTGTGCTGCATCGGGTTCAGGCTGGACACCGGTCTGTTTGCCTTCATCATGGCCGCCATCCTGATCCTGCCGGGGGCAGCCGATGAGAAGGCCGCCATCAAGGGCATTCCCTGGGGCACCCTGATCCTCATCTGCGGCGTGGGCTCCCTGGTGGGTGTGATCGACAGGCTGGGGGGCATCACCATGGTGTCCGAGTTCCTCCAGAGCTTTATGAGCGAGAAGACCGCGGTGCCCATCCTGGCCGCCACCTCCGGTATCCTCTCCTGGGTCAGCTCCACCACCGGTGTGGTCATGCCGGCCCTCTACCCGGTGGCCGCCCAGGTGGCGGAACAGTTCGCCGGCGTCAGCTGTGTGGAACTGATCTCCGCCATCACCGCCACCTCCTTCGCCGCCATCTTCCCCCTGTCCACCGGCGGAGCCATCATCATGTCGTCCTATTCCGCCTCCAAGGAGACCACCAACGACGAGATGAACAGGCTGTTCCGCAACCTGTTCCTCCTGTCTGTGGCCGACGTGCCGGTCAACATGATCATGACTGCCCTGGGCGTGTTCAGTCTGGGGGGACTGTTCTCCTGAGCATTCTCGGGAAGGTGTCCTGTGCTTCCGGTGCAGGGCGCCTTCCTTTTTTTCTCCACCCTTCGGGGTCAGATATTTCCCGGGCGTTCAAAAATCCGTAACATTTTCCTGGTAGAATCAGAAAAGGCAGGGGAAACCGGCCCGGGCGGTCCGGCACCCTGCCCCAACGGGAGAGGGCGCTGTGCCCTCCCCTCCGGAACGAAGGGAGCAATCGCCATGTCAAAAGCAATCGGAATCGACCTGGGTACCACCAACTCCTGCGTGGCCGTGGTGGAGGGGGGCTCTCCGGTCATCATCCCCAACGAAAACGGCGGCCGCACCACTCCCAGTGTGATTGCCTTCTCCCGGGAGGGAGAGCGCCTCACCGGCGACATCGCCCAGCGCCAGGCGGTGACCAACAGCGCCCGCACGGTGCGCTCGGTGAAGCGCCACATGGGCACGGACTGGAAGTTCCAGGTGGACGGGAAGTCCTGGTCCCCCCAGGAGCTCAGTTCCATTCTGCTGGGGCGGCTGAAGAAGGATGCGGAGAACTACCTGGGGGAGCCGGTGACGGAGGCCGTCATCACGGTGCCGGCCTACTTCAACGACATCCAGCGCCAGGCCACCAAGGACGCCGGGCGCATCGCCGGGCTGAATGTGCTGCGCATCATCAACGAGCCCACCAGCGCCGCCCTGGCCTACGGTCTGGACCACGGCGCTGCCCAGAAGATCATGGTCTATGACCTGGGCGGGGGCACCTTTGACGTGTCCATCATCGAGATCGGGGAGGGGGTCATCGAGGTCCTCTCCACCAGCGGAGACAACCATCTGGGGGGAGACGACTTTGACGAGGCCCTGGCCTCCTTCCTGGCCGAGCAGATCCGCAGCACCTGCCGCATCAATGTCCGCCACGACCCCGCCGCCTGGCAGCGGGTGCGGGAGGCGGCGGAGCAGGCCAAGAAGGAGCTGTCCTCCTCCGAGTCGGCCCTCATCGTGCTGCCCTACCTGTCTGTCAGCGGAGGAAGCCCGGTAAACTTTGAGTACACCCTCACCCGGGCTACCTTTAACGAGCTGACCCGGGCCCTGGTGGACCGCACCGCCGGTCCCGTACACACCGCCCTGGCAGATGCGGGCATCTCCACCTCGGAGCTGGGCCGGGTGCTGCTGGTGGGCGGGTCCACCCGCATTCCGGCGGTCCAGGAGAAGGTCCGCCAGCTCACCGGCATCAGTCCCTCCCGCAGCATCAACCCCGACGAGTGCGTGGCCCAGGGGGCCGCCATCCAGGCGGACCACCTCTCCGGGGCCTCCACCTCCGTGGTCTCCGCCGGAGGGGGCGGGGGCATTCTCCTGCTGGACGTGACCCCCCTGAGCCTGTCCATCGAGACGGTGGGCGGGGTGGCCACCCGGCTGGTGGAGCGCAACTCCACCCTGCCCATCCACTACTCCCGCATCTTCACCACCGCCGGCAATTACCAGCGCAGCGTGGACATCAACGTCCTCCAGGGGGAGCGGCCCATGGCCCGGGACAACCGGAGCATCGGGAAGTTCCGCCTGGACGGCATTCAGCGGGCCCCTGCGGGAGTGCCCCAGATTGAGGTCTCCTTTGACATCGACGCCAACGGCATCCTCAAGGTCTCCGCCCGGGACCTGATGACCGGCATGGCCCAGTCCATCACCATCACGGACAACGAGCGCATGTCCGAGGACGCCATTCAGGCCGCCATCCAGGATGCGCAGCACTACGCCTCCCAGGACGGGGTCCGCAGCCGCCTTCTCGCCCTGAATGCACAGGCGGGACAGGCGGTGTCCCAGGCGGAGGAGGCCCTCAGCCGGGGGAAGAAGAAGCTGCCCCGGGAGAAGAAAAAGCAGCTCAAGGCGGATCTGTCCGCCGTACAGAAGTTTCTCTCCTCCGAGAAGCCGGACCGGATCCGGGAGGAGGACCTGGACCGCCTGGAGGAGATGACCGGCAGGCTCCGTACGGACACAGAGAACTGCCGGTCAGAGGAGGAGGAGTCCCCCTCCTGAGAGTTCCGGACAGGGGACTTCGTCCCCCGCCCGGCTGCTCCAGGGCCCTGCCGGGCTCCGGGCACCGGGTCCCCGGACCGGGGCGGCCTCCCCTTCCTGGGGGGAGGCCGGATCTCCCGGGGTTCTCCCCCGGAGGCCGGCGGGGAAAAATATCTGCTCAGAAAATTCTCCCGGACATCAACCCGGGCCAGGGTCCCCCGTGGAGGATGGGAAAACCCCGACTGTGGGGATTTGCGGCACAGTTTTGGGGAAAACATCGTATTTCCGGAGGAAATCGTCTCAAAAAAAGGGGGTTGACAGGGAAGGGGCCGTATGGTATTCTACGGTTACTACCCCCTGCCAGCCCAGCCCCGGTGAACAATCAGACCTGGCGACAGTTCAAACGGGGCATATGAAAGGACGATACCCCATGGAAAACCGCAAGGGACGCAGAAGCTTCAGGGACATTTTCGGCCGTGAGGAGAACAGGGAGTGGACCCTGAGCCTGTTCAACGCGGTCAGCGGCACCGGCTGCACCAGCCCGGAGGACATTGTGATCAGCACCCTGGAGGATCCGGTGTACGATGTGGTGTCTGTGGAGGCGGAGAACGGGGCCTCCTGCATTTTTGTGGATCTGGTGGATCTGAACGGGCAGTCCGCCTGGAACCCGAACATGCCCGTCCTCTTTCTTATGTACGCGGCCAGGCTGTACGAGAGGTATGCTGGCAGGAATAATCCGTTCCTCCTGTACATGCCCCGGGTCAGACTGCCCTTCCCCAGGTGTGTCTGCCTCTGCAGCGGCACCGACAGGAACGGGGACCGGCAGCCCCTTCTTCTCAGCGACGCCTTCGGCCCCGGGCCGGGGGAGCCTGACATCCAGGCTAAGGTCACCATGATCCACATCAGCGGGGAACAGGACGACAGGATCCTGGATGCCTGCAGGCCCCTCAGAGAGTACGCCCGGTTTGTGGATGCGGTCCGTACCGCACTGGCCACCCCGGATCTGGACCGGGAGGCGGCGGTGGACGCTGCAATCAGTTCCCTGCCTCAGGACTTCCTCATCAGGGGATTTCTGGAGGCCCACAGGGCGGAGCTGAAAGACCTGATCCTTCCGGAGTACTGTGGGGAGCAGTATTTGCCCGGTTTCCGGGCCGCTGCCCAAGTCACCTGATGGGGGTCATCCGGGAGATTGTTCTGGAGCCCTCAGGTCCCGGC
>CAYXVN010000067.1:5167-12694 GCA_964468565.1 uncultured Oscillospiraceae bacterium
GGCGAAGCGGGGGGACTTTGCTCCCGGCATCATCCCTGACCCCCCAGCTGCCGTGCAGGGGCAGGGTGGTGGAGATCGGGATGCTGAATGTTTCACCTCCACACAGGTGATCCAGGCGCCCCGGGATCTGTGGGAAAGAGGGGACAGCTGCCTGCCCTGGCAGGAGCCGGAGTTTTCTCCTCCGGCAGAGAAAATTATACCTGAGAGATGGGCATGATTTCTGATTCATCTCTGAAATGGGTCAGACCTGGAAGGGAAAGCCCCTGCCAGGGGTGAATCAGATTCTTTTTTCTGTGGGGCGGATTCTGTGAAAAAAGGGGGTTGACAGGGCGTCCGGAATCGGGTATATTACGGTCGGCCTTCCCGCGGCAGCCTGTCTCCCCTGATCAGGGGACCCGGATGCAACTCCAAACGGGAAGATGAAAGGAAATAAATGCTGTTACCCATACCTGTGTACAGACTCTTCCAGTATACCTTCGGTCATCCCGAGAACCGGTGGGCTGCCCTGAGTCTGTACAACACCCTCGGCCTGTCCGACCTCACCAATCCGGATGACATCTCGGTCCGCCACATGGATTACGGTCTGGTAATCCGCATGGAGGGACATTCCCCCCTCTACATCCTGGACTGTCTGGATCTCCCCATCCACATTCACTGGCTCAGAGCCCCCTTCGGACGGCGGATCCCCCGGGGCGTCTACAGGGATTTTCTCTTCGTGATTCAGGAGCTCGGCAAGGAGAGATACGTCCTGGAGATGGAGACATACGTCCCGTGGATGGAGAGACCCTATCCCAGGTGTGCCCTCCTGCACAACAGGAACCTGCTGACCCCGTGGGAGAAGGGGATGCTGGACTTCCTTGTGTGTGAGCTGCCCATCATCCCCGTCAGCTTTGTCCAGGCGGACGGAGATGCCAACCTCAGGGAGTGCAGGCCCCTGAGCGAGTTCGCCTGGTACGTCCAGAAGGTCCGTGCCGAACTGGACGACTGTGCGGGTGACCCGAAGGAGGCGGTGAACGCCATCATCGGCTCCATGCCCCGGGATTCCGCCCTCCGGCAGTTCTTCCAGGCCCACCGTGAAACGGCGGTCACCCTGACGCTGAAGGATTACCGCCAGGAATGGGAGGAAGAGTGCTGGGCGGATGGGGATCAGGAGGCCTTCGATGTGATGTGCCGGGTATGCGAGGCCATGTCCTGTGACGAGGAGGAGGCCTTCCAGGAGGATTCCCTCTCCGCCCTGGGCATCGCCCTGGACATCCCCAAGGAGAAGCTGGATCAGGTCCGGAATGCCTGGCTCATGGGCAGGATCGGGGGCTGCGAGGCCGCCGCCCTCCTCCTGGGCGACATGGATGACGGGGACGTGCTGGACTGAACCCGGATCGGAGATCTGTGCCCTCCCTGCCATCCCCTCCGGGGGAGGCGGGTGAGGGTTTTCAGTCCGGGGGGTGCTCCGGCGCTGACGGGGCGCCCCCATCCGGCGGGGGAGGGGTCCATCACACTCTTCCTCTGCTGTCTTTTTCAGGGAGTTTTCTCACAGAACGGTTGACATCCCCCGGCAGCCCGGGTAAAATGGGGGCATACGGCATGGGATTCATGCCGGATTCCGATTGGAGGTAACGAGATGCGCAAACAGAAGACACTTCTCTCTGTGCTGCTGACCCTGGCCATGATTGTGTCCCTGGCGATTCCCGGGTTTGCAGCAGAGACAGCTTCTCCGGAGGAGCCGGAGAAGGACTACAGCGGCTGGGATACCATCCAGGTCTTTGAAACCACAGACGTTCACGGCTGGATGCTGGACATCTCCAGCGGGGTGGAGGACTCCTTCCAGTACCGCCTGGCCTACATCGCCAAGCTGGTCGACGACGCCCGGGCCAATGAGGACATTGACGACGTGCTCCTCCTGGACGGCGGCGACATCTATCAGGCGGCTCCTCTGTCCAACCTGACCTACGGCGCAGCCCTGCGGGCCGCCTATGACGTCATGGACTATGACGCCGTGGCTCTGGGCAACCACGAGTTTGACTGGGATCTCACCACCTATGCGGTGGATGAGGAGGGCACCATGCCCGCCTACGAGATCGGGGAATTCAAGGGCGATTCGGACATCCCCGTAGTCACCTACAACCTGCAGGATGCCTCCACCGGAGAGCCGGTCAGCTTCCTGAAGGACCATGTGGTGGTGGAGAAGGCCGGCTACAAGGTGGCCATCGTGGGCTATGCGGAGGAGTACTCCAAGGACATCATGACCGCCAAGATCGCCCCCTACACCATTGACGACGACCTGAACCACCTGGCGGACAAGGCCGCGGAGGTGAAGGAGAGCGAGGGTGCGGACATCGTCATCATTCTGGCCCATGCGGATCCTGAGCACATCGCAGAGGCCATGGATCCGGACGTGGTGGACCTGGTGTGCGGCGGCCATACCCACACCCGCACCAACGGCGTAGCCGAGAACACCGGCATCCCCTACATCCAGGGCTACAAGGAGGCCCAGGGCTATTCCACCGCGGAGATCATGGTGAACCCTGAGACCAAGGAAGTGGATGTGGTCAATCCCGTATTCAACTACAACACGGAAACCGACAAGAAATCCGACATGTTCTATGACGGCGGCAACAACGACAAGCTGGACAAGGACGTGGAAGCCATCTCCCAGGCGGTTTACGCCTCCCAGAAGGACCTGCTGAGTGAAGTGCTGGTCACCATGACCGGCGACCTCACCAAGGACGGCATTGTGGAGAACACCACCACCAGCACCGCCGGCACCTTCCTGGCCTCCCTGATGCTGAAGGCCACCGAGGAGTTTGACACCGTCGCCGCCTTCACCAACTCCGGCGGCATCCGCACCACCCTGGAGCGGGATGAGGGAGCGGACACCCGGGATCTGAAGGTGGGAGACATCTACACCATCACCCCCTTCGGCAACCGCCTGTTCACCTACACCATCAACGGCGCTCAGCTGGCGGCCCAGCTGGAGAACGCCCTGCAGGGCTCCTATGACAACTCCAACTTCGGCGACCAGTTTGCCGGCATCACCGCCACCTATTACCGCACGGCCAACGGCATCAACGTCACCTCCATCACCACGGATGACGGCCAGTCCATTGACCCCACGGATACCACCAAGACCTTCAACGTGGTGTGCAACGAGTACAACGCCACCCTTCCCGGCTCCGTCTTTGAGAACCTGACCCCGGTTCAGGACATCAACGAGGCACCGGTGGACAACGAGAGCGCCATCGCCGCCCTGCGGGCCATCCGGGAGAGCGGTGTCACCACCATGGACGTGGACTCCACAGTCCGTGCGGTGGAGCAGCCCGCCCCTGAGATCGCCACCCTGACTCTGGGAGACGGCACCGTGTACTACCGTCTGCGTGACATGGCCTATGCGGTGAAGGGCACCAACGACTTCTTCAATGTGTCCTGGACTCCGGATGAGGGCATTGTCATCACCACCGGCGAGGCCTATGAGGATGAGGCCCTTCCTGCCGCCCCCGGCGGCTCCGGCACGGCCGGCACCATCACCGCCATGGTAAACGGACAGTCCACGGAGATTCCCGTTCTCAACCTGGCCAACAACAACTACGTGTCTGCGGAGACCCTGGCGTCCCTGCTGAACGTGGAGGTTCCTGCGGCCTGATCCTGCAGGCATCTGTTTCCCCAGGGGGGCCCGCTGCGGCGGGCCCCCTTTTCCCTGTCCGCCCCTGGGGGAGAGGGGCGGGGGCCCGGCTGAAGATGCCAAAGAAAATGCCAAACTGTCCCGGGACCCCTTGCCGTTGCCTCCCTCTTGTGATACAGTATATCCCGGTCAGGAAGAGGGCCCCCGTCTTCTCCCCCTCCCGGGGGAGGCACCCGGAGCCCCTGCCCCCCAGGGATAGGAGGAGCCGTCCATGGTCATCCGGCCCTCAGCGCGGATCTCCCCCGGATGCCGGAGACCCAGGAGCACGCCCGGAATTTCTTGGCGTCCCAGGGCAGCCCCGGCCGGTGGGAACCTTCTTCTCTGACCGGGGAGAGGACTGTGAGCCCTGCTGCCGGGTGGTGGAGCAGAGCCCCTGGCTCTCCCGGGGACCTTATCCGGTGGTACACCCCATTGCCGGCGGCGGCGGCGTCCGGGGGGTGGGAAAATTCGCCATCTCCCGGGCACTCCTGCCCATGGATACGCACCCGGCTTTACCCGCATTGGAATGATTCACGTTGACCAAGATGCCTGCCCGCACATTGCCTACGAGCGGGACTGCATTCAGAAAGGAGATTGACATGCAACAGGAATCGGACAAGGCTGTAACCATCGCATTACTGGAATACTTTCTTTACCGGGACCGGAGATTCCGCGGGGCAAACTGGACCAGACTTACCCAGGAGGCGGAGGCAAAGGGGGTGGAACTGGAGACCCTGCTGGACGATCCCAGCCAGGTGAAGGACCTCATCGGAGGAGGGGACATCACAGTCACCGCCTTTGAGGACTGCGTCCAGCACGCCCGCATCACCCAGCAGAACCTGGAGCGCTACGGCACCCGCTATCTCATCCGCAGCGATCCTCAGTACCCCCAGTCCCTGGTGCGCAACATGGGCAGCCGCAGCCCCTCCATCCTCTTTGTCCGGGGCAACCTGGAGCTGCTGAAGAAACCCGCGGTGGCCGTCTGCGGAGGACGGAATATCTCGGAGCGGGGGAGAGCCATCACCGAGACCATCCTCACCCAGCTGGTCTCCGAGGGGGCCACCGTCATCGCCGGCTTTGCCAGCGGCACCGCCATGGACGCCCACAACGCCGCCATCCACCACGGCGGCAGCACCATTCTGGTTCCCGCCGACTGCCTGCGCAACCCCGGCAACTACGGGATATGGAATGAGTTCACCGGGGAGAACCACCTGTTCATCTCCCTCTTCCCGCCCCGCTCGGTACGCCAGCAGAACAATGCCCGCTACCGCAACCGGGTGATGGCCGCCCTGGCGGGCTCCCTGATCGTGCCGGAGTGCCTGGCCCCCAGCCTGGCCTCCTCCGCCGGCCAGGATGCCCTCAGCATGAACCTGCCGGTGTTCGTGCTGGACTACGCCCAGCCGCCGGAGACGGCCACAGGCAACCGCTTCCTCATCTCCCAGGGTGCCACCCCCATCCGGGGAAAGCACGGCGTCCCGGGCCTGCGCAGAATCCGGGAGGCTGCCGGTCTGCCTCCCAGGGAGGAGGGGGAGGAGGCTCCCGTGGAAGAGGCTGCTCCCGAGGCCCCTGCCCAGGAGGTCTCTCCCCAGGAGTGAGCCGGGGAACCCCCGCTGCCCTGCCGGCGGGAGGGAGGCTCTGGCCCTCCCTCCCCTTCAGGGCGGGGCTGTTCTCCCCCGGATCTCCGGGAAGCGCCGGACTTCATGGATCAGGAAACCTGCAACCCCCGTTTTCCCTCCCGGGAAGACGGGGGTTTTCTTCTCCCCCCGCTCCTCTCCTCCGGCGCCGGGGACCCCTCCTGTCTCCCGGGCTGCAGGGGGCACCGGCTCCGGGGGAGGGGCCACAGCCCGGATCTGCCTGCCTCCGGTCCATGCCCCTCTCCCGGCGGCGGCTCCGGGAGGGATTCTGAGAGCATATCATTATCATGCGAAAAGAAAACCTTCTCCCCAGTGCGGCGGGGGAGGATGGGGGGTCCTCTCCCTGCCCGGCAGGGGAGGGCGCGGCCTGGTCCCCCTCCGGGGTGGAGGGGGAGCCTCTCCGTAAGGGCACAGGCCCCCGGGACATCTGTCCCCACCTGGCCGGGGAAGGGGCGGACAGGGGACCAGGGGACAGAAAGAGGGCCGGCGGAGTGCCCGCCGGCCCGGGTAAACCTGGACTTCCGTCCGGATTTTCAGGCGATGATGCCGTTGTAGAAGCCGCTGCACAGGGGGAAAACCCTACGGATTTAGATGGAGATGAGGACCATGGCGGCACAGACGATGACGCTGTACCTGGCGGTGCCCTCGTATTTCAGCCCGATGTCCGAGTACACGATGCCCATGGTGGGGGCAGCGCTGACGGTGCAGAAGGCGGTGCCGCAGATGCAGATGACGGCGCAGGCGAAGGCGAGAACGGTGCCCAGGCTGGCGCTGGAGCCCTGCATCAGGGCGGGAACGAAGGAGGTGCAGACCACAACACCGGCGACGGTGTTGGAGCAGAAGTTGGTGATGAGGCTGGCCACCACAATGCCGAGGAGCATGGCGATGGTGACAGGGATCTTGCTGACAATGGGTCCGAGGATGGTCTGGAGCCATACGGAGATGCCCAGATCCTCGTGACCGATGTTGCCGGCGAAGAACATGACGGCACCCAGGAAGAAGATCATGGTCCAGGGCACCCTGGCCGCCGCTTTGGGCAGGTCCGGAAGGAGCCTGCCGTTCGCGGTGGTGACCCACGGCAGGGAGCAGACCAGGGCCTGGTGATGGTGATGCCCCTCAGGTACCGGCCAACCGGGCCCGGGAAGGGAGGGGGAGGGGGATGATGGCACCTGCAATCAGGGGGATCACCGGATCCCCTGTGTCCTGCTCCGCTTCACCCCTCCCGCTCCCCTTATCCCTCCGTGCTGCGCCGGACCATGGCCTCCCGGCGGAAGGCCACTCTGGGATTGTCCGGCTGACGCCGCATCCCGATGATGCTGTCCCCGAACTCCATGGTCAGCTGGGTCTCTGAAGTCCAGGGCAGCCAGGCGGGCAGCACCTTGTCGTTGATGCCGTTGGACCCGTTGGGGGTGCCGTATTTGGCGAAGTTGGCCCAGTAGGTGTTCATGGCGGTGGAGATCTCATAGTCCTGGCCGGTGAAGGGGCGCCAGAGCCGGTGGAAGGTGGCGAACACGTAGGGCAGGTCCGCCGCGTGGTAGGCCCCCAGGTCGTCCCCCGGCAGGTGCCGGGTCAGGGTGTAGGTGTACACCGGGGGTCTGCCCTGCTTCTGGGCCAGCTCCGCCCAGGCCTCTGCAGAGGAGCGCAGCAGCTCCGTGCAGTTGGAGAACATGAACTGCTTCCACGCATCCTCATCGGTGAGGGGACAGAGTGTGAAGAACTCCTCCGCCGCCTCCTCCCCCATGTCCCTGCGCATCACGCTGCGGAAGGCATCCGGGGTGGGCATGGTGGGCACGTTCTCATCGCCGTTGTAGCCCACGATGGTGGGAATCCGGGGGGAGCCCCCCTCCAGGGCAACTTCCTCAATGGCTTTGGGCAGCACATATCCGTCAATCACCGGACACAGCTGAAGGCTGGAGGCCATTCCCCTCTCCGCCCAGCGGCGGAACAGCTCCATGTCGCTGAGGGCCCTGGCCTCCGCGATGGAGGAGACCCCCAATTCGGACAGGTCTCCCCGGGCCTCCGCCTGGGCCAGAGTGCGGTAATGGCTCATGTCCGAGAACCCCATCAGGCCCCCGCCGCTCTCCATCACCGCCCCGCAGACTCCCTCCGGCAGCAGGGGGGAGTGGAGCAGGCAGTTGACAGCCATGGCTCCGGCGGACTGGCCGGCGATGGTGATGCGGCTGGGGTCCCCGCCGAAGGCGGAGATGTTCCGCTTCACCCACTCCAGGGCGAAGAGCT
>CAYXVN010000068.1:0-12611 GCA_964468565.1 uncultured Oscillospiraceae bacterium
CGGGGCGAAGTCGAATTGAGACGATAGAGTTTTATTCGATTTTATTGAGCGGTGCAGCCGGGGTTCAGGGATCGTTCTCCTCGTCCTGCCTGCCGCTGAATTTGTCAGACTGCTCCCTGCTCTGAAATTCCCGGCTGAGACTGCCGCGAATCAGGAACCGGGAGAGAAAGAGAATGTACCAGACCCCCAGAGGGGATCAGCAGCTCAGAGGGGCAGACAGCACCGGGGAGACCGAAGCAGGCCTTCTGCAGCACGGCGGCCGTCAGCACTGCCCGGAGATACCTGAAGTGACAGAAGAGAATCCTCCCGCGGGGTTGCCTGCAGGAGGATTCATTTATAATAAAAGGCCTGAAACTTGTTGAAATAAAAGAATGAAACATTTCATCCCAACTTTGAGGTGATCGTATGACAGGAAACGGATCCCGTCCCACCATGAAGGACGTCGCCCGGGAGTCCGGTGTCTCTCCGGGTACGGTTTCCAAGGTCTTCAACGGCATTCCCGTAGGTGACAGCTGCCGGGAGAGGGTCCTCGCCGCCGCAGACCGGCTTGGCTACCGGGCTAACAGTTATGCGCGGGGGTTCAGGACCAACTGCACTCACACCGTGGCCCTGGTGATCCCCGACCTGACCCACCCCCTCTTCGTCATTCTGACCCAGCATGTGTGCCAGTCCCTGAGCCGCAGGGGCTACCGCATGATTCTGGCCCTCACCGACTTCTCTCCGGACAGGGAACACGACTGCATCCGCATGGCCCAGCAGAACAAGGTGGACGGAATCATCGGACTCACTTACAGCCCCGGCATTCAGCCGGACGACAGCGTCCCCTTCGTCAGCTTCGACCGCTACTTCAGTCCCGGCATCCCCTGTGTGGCCTCGGACAACTTCGGCGGCGGTCAGCTGGCGGCCCGCAGGCTGACAGAACTGGGCTGCAGCTGCCTGCTCTTCTTCCGCACCGCCTCCTCCATCCGCAGGGAATCGGACAAGCGGGGAGAGGGCTTTGAGTCCTGGTGCCGGAACCGGGGGATCTTCTGTGACTCCCTGTGTGTGCAGAAGGAGGAGGGCTATGATGTGTTGCGCATCTTCCTGCGGGAACACATGACGGAGGGACATCTGGACTACGACGGCATCTTCTGTGCCACCGACGGCCTGGTTCTGGATGTGGGGACCATGCTGCGCGATCTGGGACTCCGGGTCCCCCAGGACGTGCAGCTCATCGGCTTCGATGGGGTTCCGGTCTGGGGCAGGGGACTGCCCTGCTCCACCATCGTCCAGCCTGTGGCCCAGCTGGCCGAGACCTGTGTGGACATTGTCCTGAAGGAAGACCGCTCGGATGTGCCCAGTCTGATCTGCCTGCCGGTCAGTTACGCCAGCGGAGGCACCACCCGGGACACCTGAGCCCGGGATCCGGCCTGAAGGGCGTTTCTCCCGCATTGGGCGGGCATGACAGAGGGCAGAGCATGGCAAGGGAATATCTGAAGTGGATCGGGATCTGCCCCGGGGAAAAACGGGCCGGCTGGGGGCACTGCCACAGGTGGCATGTGGTATCCGCATCATGAAGGCACTGTGCCTGTGCGCCCTGGGAGCCGGACAACTGGGGGGATTCACTCGAAACGGGTATATCCGGTCTGGGTGACGTCCATGTAGAGCTCGGCGGGGGTCTGCTCCCGGGGAATCTGGACGGGCTCCGGAAAGACGGGCTCCTCCTCCCAGCCGCACACCGAGCGGCCGGTGACGGTATCCTGCCAGAGGCCAAGGCCGGGGGTCTCCACGGCGGTGACGATGCCGGAGAGGGTGGGATACTCGGGGCACATGTCGTCAAAGAGATCCGGGAACTTCAGGATGATATCCGGCGCGTAGGTTCTGGTCTTGCTGTTGTTCCAGATGGCACCGTAAAGGATCTCGGACTCCACCAGGTCCTGGAACATGTGGCTGCCGTAACTCAGTTCCGGCTGATAGCCGGCCCGGGAATCGGAGACCTCGCAGACTGCAGTGCAGCCGGTGATCTCGGCGAAGGTGACGGGCACCCCCAGTTCGGGGGAGGAGGTGCCGATACGGCCCGGGGTCAGAAGGAGGATCTTCTTCCCCTGGTCCCGGAAGGAGCGGTTGAGCTTGCCCACGGCGGCGGCCACGTCGTACTTGCGGGCGTGGGGATAGGTGTAATACTTCTCCGGATCCACCAGAATCACCGCGTCGATCTCCCGCCTGCCGGAGGGGCCCATGGAGGAGTCCACAATATCGAAGAGAACGGTCTTCAGGTTCAGAGACTCCGGATCCACCGGCTCCCCCTGACGGCCCAGGTAGAGAGGACGGCACTGGAGGAGATTCACCACGAAGTCGCCCCCCTCGTCCAGGTTCACGGCGTATTCGATGTCTACCGGATTTCCGTAGGCCTTCTCCAGCGTCTTCAGCAGTCTGCGCATCATGTCGGTGAACTCGGTCTTCTCCAGCAGCCTCTGGCAGCTGACAAACCAGATATCCCGGTTCTTGCCCCGCTGGCGCAGGTGTTCCTCGGCGTCCCAGTCGTGCTCCATCACCTGGTTCAGATACCAGCGGGGCAGGGCGGGCAGCAGCTTATCCACCGGCATGGCCACCAGTCTGTTGGCCTGCTGATCCAGAACATCCACCCAGTGCTGGGAGAACCGGTGCTTCTGAGCCGGAGTGGTGTAGAGGGTGGCGGCAGGGCGGTCCAGATTGGCCAGACGGGGATAGTCCTCCCGGGTGCGGTCCACTGCCCGGGTGCCCAGCCCTATGACGATGCGCAGCATGCCGGCGGCGGGATCCATGTTGCGGTACCACTGATAGGCGCTGTGGCTGTAGCCCACGCCGGCGGCGGAGGGCATGTAGTAGTTGCCGTAGTAGGAGCCGGAGACCCGCTGCACAAGAACCGCCATCTGCTCATCCTTGTGCTCCAGGCCGCGGATGCGGCGGTACTCCAGGGCGGAGGTGTCCATGGCGCTGGCGTAGACCCGGCGCAGGGCCTGTTCAAAGGCCTCCAGACGCTCCCTGGGGCTGCCCTGATTGGGACAGAAGACGGATTCGTATTTGCCGGCAAAGGCGTTGTTGAATCCGTCCTCCAGAAGACTGGAGGAGCGGACGATGATGGGGCTCTCCCCGAAGTACTCCAGCATGCCCAGGAAGCGCTCCCGGATCTTGACGGGGAAGGTGCCGGTCAGCAGGTGCTCCCGCAGTTCCTCGGCGGCGGTGAAATACTCCTCCTCAGCCCGCTGGCGGATGCGCAGCTTCCAGCAGTTGTTGTGGACGATGTAGGTGTAGTAGACATCCGAGCCGATGTAGAAGGAGTCATGGGGCTCCATGTGCTCCAGCATCTCCTCCGGCAGTTCCTTCTCCGCGATGCGGCGGGCCAGCAGCATGCCGCAGGCCTTGCCGCCGATGGAGCCGCTGCCGATCATCCTGTCCCGCAGGGCGAAGTAGTCCTTGGGCCGGAAGTACTGGCGCACCAGTTCCCGCAGCTTCCGGTCCCGGGTCATCATGCTGCGGATGAGCTGCATCTCGCTCTCCTCGCTGAACTGGCCGCTGTGGGCATACTCCAGGCGGATCTCGCTGAGAAAGCGGTCGTAGCTGTCGTAGTTCTGATCCTGGTTCTCGTTGGAGGCCACCTCCTGAAGGGCGGCGTAGTAGCGGCTCATGCCCACCCCGTCCCGTACGGCAAAGAACTCCCCGGTCTCCCGGTCCACGCAGTGGGGGAGGAACATCTGCTCGGAGTACCGGTTCCATACCTTCATGGGCAGCACGTAGACGTATCGGCCGGTGCGTCCGCCGGTGTAGAGGTTCAGCATCACTTCGGTGGTGTCCCGGATGCGGGCCACGGCCTCGTAGGAGTGGCGGCCCCGGATCAGGGGGAAGTAGGAGACGGTGCTCATCTCGGCCAGCAGGGGGCAGGTGACGGAGAAGAAATTGCCCATCATCATGTCGGTGTACCAGGCCGACTGCAGCTCGGACAGACAGTCGAAGATATAGAAGGTGCCCCGGCCGCGGCGGGTGATCTCCTCGTGGATCTTGACCGTAAAGACCTCGAATCCCTCTTCCGGATCAAGCTCAATCTGATCGATGCCGGTGAGATCGGTGAGCACCGGGTTGTGCTGGGCAAAGCGGAAGTAAACCACCTGCCGGCCCTCCGACACGGCCTGTTTGGCAAAGGGTTTTGCGAAAAGACGAAACTCTTCAATGAGAGAGACCTGCCAGACAAGGCTGTCTCCCATGCGGATGTAGTCCAGCGTCTGGTCCAGAGCAGGGTATCCGCTGTTTACCTGACCGATAGCCATAGAATACGGAACCTCCTTGAGCAGTGGGAAGCTGTACGCCAGGGGGGGCGGGTGCCCGGCATCCCGGCTCCATCCGCCATTATATCAGCAGAAGGCGCCTGCTGCAATAAGTGATTCAAAAAACGGGAAAAATCTGCAAAATGCAGGAGGTATGCAGGGATGAATGCACGAAGAGGGCTGCAGAAGCAGCAGAGAGGAGCTGCTTTCGGGGATATGGTCCGGTTTTTCCGGTGAGTCTGACGGAACAGACAGGGAGCGGTTCAGTTTTTCCTCCGGGCGGGAGAGACTGCCACCGCCGGGAGAGAGGGTGGGCCCACCGGGTCCCGGCAGGTCCGTGGCAGCAGGAGGAGGGGCTGCACAAAAACAGAAAATCCCTGCCCCCGATCGAAAAACATCAGGGGCAGGGATGTGGTGCGGCTGACGGGACTCGAACCCGTACGCCCATGGGACACAAGCACCTCAAGCTTGCCAGTCTACCAATTCCAGCACAGCCGCAGCTCGTCCTGCCAGGACAGCTTTACCATTATAGCCACAGGTACCGGGTTTGTCAAGAACTTTTTTGGAGGGATATTCCCCTTTTCGGTTTTTGTGGAAACTGCCCGGGGAGAGGGCCCTGCCAGGGTCCGGAAAGGGCAGATTTCATAGAAGGGGGCAGGTTCTGAGCCGCTGTGGAACTAGCGGCTTCGCAGGCGGTACTCCCTGGGAGAGCAGCCGTAGCGCGAGCGGAAGATCCGGTGAAAGTAGCTGCCGTTTTCGTAGCCGATGCGGGAGAGAATGGCATCGATGGTAAGGGGGGTGTTCTCCAGCAGGTAGGCGGCCTGCTGAAGCCTGCGGGCCTGGAGCAGGGCCTTGAAGTTCTGGCCGGTGTGCTTTTTCAGCAGGCGGGTCATGGCGTAGGGGGGCTGCCGGAGCCGGGAGGAGATCTCCTCCAGGGTTGCGCTGCGGTAGTCGGTCTCGATGTACCGGAGAATGGAGAAGACCAGTTTCTGCTCCTCCCGGATGGGGGAGTCCCCCCGGATCCGGTCTGCAAATCGGGACAGGTTCATCAGCATCAGGCCCATGGAGGTCTGGTTGAGGGTGTTGGTGTCCGTGGGGTCGTTCAGGAGGGTCCAGATCATGCTCTCCATGAGATTCTCCACCGGCACCAGCCCCCCTGCCTGGATGTGGAGATAGGAGGAGCCGGTGGACTCCCCGGTGAGGGCGGCCAGGAAGAAGTCCCGCATCACGTTCTCCCGCTCGATCATGGATATGGGGCGCTCAAAGAACTCGGGCAGCAGAATGAAGTTGACGGCGATGTCCCCCTCGGCGGCGGGGAGAATCTCGTGGGAGACCTTCTGGCTGAGAAAGAGCATGTCCCCCTCCTCCAGGGTGATGCGCTCCCTGCCGTTGACGATGTGGGTGGTGGAGCCGGCGCACATGCAGACCAGTTCCACGTAGTTGTGGCGGTGGGGCGGGAAGTGGATGAAGCGGGTGTGGGGGCGGATCTCGATGAGCTTTCCCCTCTCCAGCAGCCGCCGGCTGTCCACCACAAACTCCTGCCGGGTGGTGTAGAGCTCCCGCTGCAGGCCCTGTCCCTCCAGGATGGCCCGCTCCTCGGCGGTGATGACCCGCAGCCGGTCCAGCAGTTCCTTTCGCATGTCCGTCCCTCCGCTTCCCTGGAGGAGCCGTCAGGCCCCCTGCCCATCAGTATAGCACACCCTGCAAGAGAAGTCCCTTTCTTTTTCGCTTCAGGACCTGTTTTTTTCCGGTGGGGCGCAGTAGACTTTTCCCCAGAACAACGAAAGGGGGACAGAACGTGGGGAACTGCTATCTGGCCATCGACATCGGTGCCTCCAGCGGGCGGCACATCCTGGGACATGTGGACAACGGAAGGCTCTGTCTGGAGGAGGTCTTCCGCTTTGACAACCGGCAGGTCTCCCGGGGCGGGCACGACTGCTGGGACATGGAGAACCTGTGGAGCGGGATACTGGCGGGGCTGAAGGCCTGCCGGGACCGGGGAAGGATTCCCTCCACCATCGGCATTGACACCTGGGGGGTGGACTATGTGCTTCTGGACGGCCAGGACCAGGTCATCGGGGACGCGGTGGCCTATCGGGATGGCCGCACCCGGGGCATGGAAGAGACTGCGGACGCCCTGGTGCCCCGGGCGGAGCTCTACGCCCGGACCGGGATCCAGTATCTGAACTTCAACACCCTCTATCAGCTGCTGGCCCAGAAAGAGGAGCATCCTCAGCAGCTGGAGCAGGCACAGTCCCTGCTGATGATTCCGGACTACTTCAACTGGCGGCTCACCGGGGTGAAGAAGCAGGAGTACACCATTGCCACCTCCACCAGTCTGGTCAACGCGGCAGAGAAGACCTGGGATAAGGAGCTCATCTCCAGGCTGGGACTGCCGGAGCGTCTGTTCGGGGAACTGAGCATGCCGGGGACCGTGGTGGGGGAGCTTACCCCGGAGATTCAGGCCCAGGTGGGCTTCAACGCCACCGTGGTGCTGCCGGCCACCCACGACACCGGTTCCGCCTTTCTGGCGGTGCCCGCCCGGGACGACCGGGCGGTGTATCTCTCCAGCGGAACCTGGAGCCTGCTGGGGGTGGAAAATGAGAGGGCCATCACCAGCGAGGAGTCCCG
This sequence comes from uncultured Oscillospiraceae bacterium, assembly GCA_964468565.1. GTDB lineage: Bacteria > Bacillota > Clostridia > Oscillospirales > Oscillospiraceae > Lawsonibacter. The sequence goes on from CAYXVN010000068.1 coordinate 6,912, forward strand.
CCGGAAGAACTTCACCAATGAGGGAGGTGCCTGGGGCCGCTACCGCTACCTGAAGAACATCATGGGGCTGTGGATGATCCAGTCCATCCGCCGGGAGCTCAGCGGCACGGCCTATGTGGAGGGACGGACCAGCCGCTACGCCGACGGGCGCACCTGGAGCTTTCCGGATCTGATTGAAGCGGCCCGGCAGGCGGAGGACTTTCCCTCCGTGGTGGACGCCAACGACGACTGCTTCCTGGCCCCGGAGAGCATGATCGATGCGGTGAAGGAGTTCTGCGCCCGGAGCGGGCAGCAGGTCCCTCAGAGTGTGGGGGAGATCATGCAGTGCGTGTACCGCAGTCTGGCCCGCTGCTACCGGGATGCCATTGAGGAGCTCTCCCGCCTGACGGGAAAGACCTATACCAGCATCAACATCGTGGGAGGCGGCTGCCAGGACATGTACCTGAATGCCATGACCGCCCGGGCCACCGGGCTCCCGGTCTATGCGGGACCGGTGGAGGGAACGGCCATCGGCAATCTGGGGGTGCAGCTGATTGCGGCGGGAGAGGTCCCCTCCCTGCAGGCCTTCCGGGACATGATCCGCGTCAGCTTTGATATCCGGGAAATCCCGGCCTGAACAAGGAGGAGAAACCATGTTAGTCAACACAAAAGCGCGGGTGGGGGTCTTTGCCATCGCCCTGGGGGCTTATCTGCCCCAGTTTCCGTCCCTGATTCCGGAGTTTGAGGGTCAGTATGCCCAGTTCCGCAGCATGATTCCGGACAGCGTGGAGATTGTGGACGGGGGCATTGTCACCACCAAGGAACTGGCTCAGGCTGCGGGGGACCGCTTCCGGGCGGCGGATGTGGATCTGGTGATCCTGCAGCTGCTGACCTATGCCACCTCCTATAACATGCTCCCTGCGGTGCGGGATCTGGATGTGCCGGTGGTTCTGGTGAACCTGCAGAAGAAGCTGGCCCCGGACTACGCCAATACCGACACCGCCACCTGGCTGGGAGAGCTCTACGCCTGCGGGGCGGTGGGGGAGATGGTGGCCGATCTGGAACGGGCCGGCAAGCGCCACGCCGTCATCACCGGTGTGGTGGAGGGGGGAGATCCCCAGGCCCAGGCGGAGATCGAGGACTGGTGCCGGGCCGCCCAGGTGCGCCGCCGCTTCCGGGACACCAACCTGGCTCAGATCGGACGGCCCTACCCCGGCATGATGGACCTCTATATCGATGAGACCAACCTCTACCACCGCATGTTCGTGTATACCAAGCAGTTTGACTGGGAGAAGATGTGGGCCATCGCCGATTCCGTTACGGATGAGGATGGCATCCGGGCCAAGGCCCAGGATATCCTGGATACCTTTGACATAGAGGGCGGCGGCACCGTGGAGAAGGTCTGGGACATGGCCAGGTACGTGGTGGCCTTCGAGCAGTGGGTGAAGGACGAGCAGCTGGGCTTTGTGGCCTCCCACTATGACGGGTTCGCCCAGGGCGTGGCCGGGAAGCTGGACAGCATGCTCATTCCCGCCTTCTCCATGCTGATCAAGCAGGGAACCGCCTGTGCCGTGGAGGGGGACATCAAGGTGGCCATGGCCATGAGCATCCTCAAGACCATTTCCGGCACCGGGCAGCTGTCCGAGATGTACTCCATCGACTTCAAGGAGGATATCTGCATCATCGGCCACAGCGGCTCCGGCGACGCGGACATCTCCCAGGCGAGGAAGCCCACCATGAAGATCGTCCCCGTGTTCCACGGCAAGACCGGCGGCGGGTATCTGACCCAGTTCTATCCCCCGGCGGGGCCGGTCACCTATCTGGGCATCACCCAGGACCGGGACGGACACTTCAAATTCGTGGTGGCAGAGGGTGTCAACGAGGAGGGGCCCATTTTCACCTTCGGCGATACCAACATGCGCACCCGCTTTTCCTGCGGGGCCCGGGAGTTCTGCACCCGCTGGAGCGAGGCGGGCCCCACCCACCACATGGCCGCCGCCGCAGGCAGACATATCGATACCATTCTGAAGGTGGCAAAGATCTTCAACGTGCCGGTGGACATTGTCACCCGGTGAGACAGGAAGGGAGACAGATTCCATGAAGGTAACAGATGCGAAATTTGTACAGGGTTTCATGCGCATGGCAGATGACGGCTGGCTCCAGGGCTGGCACGAGCGCAACGGAGGCAACCTCTCCTACCGCATCCGTCCGGAGGAAGTGGAGAGCGTGGAAGAGCAGTTCCGGCGGGGGGAGTGGAGGGCCATCGGCACCGCAGTTCCCACCCTGGCGGGGGAGTACTTTCTGGTTACCGGCTCGGGCAAGTACATGCGCAATGTCACCCTGGATCCGGAGGACTCCATCTGCATCATCGAACTGGACGGGAAGGGAGAGAACTACCGCATCTGCTGGGGTCTGGTGAACGGCGGCCGTCCCACCAGCGAGCTGCCCAGTCATCTGATGAACCATGCGGTGAAGGTCCAGGTCACCGGCGGAAAGTGCCGGGTCATCTACCACGCCCATCCTGCCAACACCATCGCCCTGACCTTTGTCCTGCCCCTCTCCGATGAGGTCTTCACCCGGGAGCTGTGGGAGATGGCAACCGAGTGCCCGGTGGTGTTTCCCTCCGGCATCGGCGTGGTGCCCTGGATGGTGCCCGGCGGCCGGGAGATCGGTGCAGCCACCTCCGAACTGATGAAGCAGTACGATGTGGCCATCTGGGCCCATCACGGCATGTTCTGCGCCGGGGAGGATTTTGACCTCACCTTCGGGCTGATGCATACGGTGGAGAAGGCCGCCGAGATCCTGGTGAAGGTGCTCTCCATGGGCGGCAAGCGGCAGACCATCCAGCCGGATGAGTTCCGCCACCTGGCGAAGGATTTCAATGTTACCCTGCCGGAGAAGTTCCTCTACGAGAAGAACTGACCCGTTTTCATTGCGGGGTTTATGCAGGGGGAGCGGATGGCGGTGTCCCGCCGGAAAACAGGTCTGGACAGAACCGGGCAACTATGATACCATGGCAGGGGGAGCGCGCCGCTAATCCGCAGATTCCTTCCGGCCCGCACCACAAACTCACTTCAGGAGGCAGAAAAACATGGCAGTGAATCGTTTTGTTTTAAATGGCATTTCCTATCACGGCAAGGGCGCCATCCAGGAGATTCCAGGCATCATTGCGGCAAAGGGCTTCCATAAGGCCTTCATTGCTTCCGACCCGGATCTGGTCAGGTTCCAGGTGACGAAGAAGATCACCGACCTGCTGGATGAGGCGGGCATGGCCTACGAAGTATACTCGGACATCAAGCCCAATCCCACCATCGAGAACGTTCAGTCCGGTGTGGCGGCCTATAAGGCCAGCGGAGCGGACTACATGATCACCGTAGGCGGCGGCTCCTCCATGGATACCGGCAAGGCCATCGGCATCATCATCAACAACCCGGAGTTTGCGGATGTCCGCTCCCTGGAGGGCACTGCCCCCACCAAAAACCCCACCGTCTTCACCATTGCCGTCCCCACCACCGCCGGAACCGCCGCAGAGGCCACCATCAACTACGTGATCACCGATGTGCAGAAAAAGCGCAAGTTTGTCTGTGTGGACACCAATGACATTCCCAACATCGCCATCGTGGATCCGGATATGATGTCCACCATGCCCAAGGGCCTGACCGCTGCCACCGGCATGGACGCTCTGACCCATGCCATTGAGGGCTACACCACCAAGGGAGCCTGGGAACTGGCGGACTGCCTGAACCTGGAGGCCATCCGCCTCATCTCCGCCAACCTGCGCAAGGCGGTGGCCAACGACCCCGAGGGCCGGGAGGGCATGGCCCTGGGTCAGTATGTGACCGGCATGGCCTTCTCCAACGTGGGACTGGGCATTGCCCACTCCATGGCCCACACCCTGGGTGCGGTGTATGATACGCCCCACGGCGTGGCCTGCGCCATGATGCTGCCCATCGTGATGGAGTACAACCAGGAGTGCACCGGCGATAAGTACAAGTACATTGCCGAGGCCATGGGTGTGGACACCACCGGCATGGACCAGGCCGCCTACCGGCAGGCCGCCATCGACGCGGTGCGCCAGCTCTCTGTGGATGTGGGCATCCCCACGAAACTGGAGAAGCTGAAGGAGGAGGACCTGGAGTTCCTGGCCCAGTCCGCCGCTGCGGACGCCTGTGCTCCCGGCAACCCCAAGGAGGCCAGCGTGGAGGACTTCAAGGAACTGTTCCGCAAGATCATGTAAGGTTCCCGGACTGCCTGTTCCGGCCGGATGCCGGGGCAGGCAGTCTGTCCCTCTGTCCTCCGCTCCGGCGGAGGGGAGAAAGGGGGAAGAACAGAGGCGGCAGAACGGGCCGCCGGGAAAGGATGGGCAGCGATGCAACTGCAGGAGAAGCGGATTGCGGTTCTGGGCGTGGGGGGCGTAGGCGGGTACCTGGCAGGGATGCTGGGCAGGACCTTTCCCCATCTCACCCTGGGCGTCCGGGGAGCGCGCATGGAGGCAATCCGCCGCGGAGGACTGGTGGTGCACAGCGACTACAACGGAGAGATCTGCATCCGGCCGGAGAGGGCGGTTCCCATCGGGGAGATCGGCCGGCAGGATGTGATCTTCCTGTGTGTGAAGAACTACTCCCTGGAGGAGGCCCTGGCCAGCCTGAAGCCGGTGATGGCAGAGGACACCATTCTGGTGCCGGTGATGAACGGCGTGGACTGCGGGGACCGGGCCCGGGCGCTGCTGGGGAAGGGGATCTGTCTGGATGCCCTCATCTACATCGTGGCTTTTGCCGGGGCAGATTTTGCCGTCACCCAGCAGGGAAAGTTTGCCAATCTGCGGGTGGGGACCCGTTCGGAGGATCCCCGCTTCCGGGAAGCGGTGTGTACGGTGGAGGCCATTCTGAAGGGCGCCGGGATTGATGTGCTGGTTCCGGAAAACATCGAACTGGAGATCTGGCGCAAGTACATCCTCAACTGCGCCTTCAATGTGGAGACCGCCTATTATGACTGTCCGGTGGGACCCCTGCGCAGGGATCCGGAGAAGGCGGCGGAGTACGAAGCGCTGATCGACGAGGCCTGGCGGGTTGCCCGTGCCCGGGGAATCCCCGTCACCGAGGCCCATAAGGAGGAGATGATCCGCCGCTTCTATCACCACTATGAGGATGGGGCCAGCAGTTCCCTCCAGCGGGATCTGCACGCAGGCCGTCCCTCCGAGGTGGAGACCTTCAGCGGCTACATCGTGCGGGAGGCTGACCGCCTGGGGGTGGACGTTCCGGTATCCCGGCGCATGTACCAGTCCCTGGGCAGCCGGGGAACCTGACCCCGCCCTGAAAAAGGCGGGTGTCCGGAGGGGGAAGACTCCCTTCCGGCAGCGGCAGCGAAAAAAGAAACTGCCCGGAGGCGGGAGACCGCTCCGGGCAGTTTTTTTCGGAAATCAGGTGCGGGGATTGCGGATGGCGGCCTGGGCGGCAGCCAGACGGGCGATGGGCACACGGAAGGGGGAGCAGGACACATAGTCCAGCCCGATGTCGTGGCAGAACTCCACGGAGGCGGGATCGCCGCCGTGCTCGCCGCAGATGCCGATGTGCAGGTTGGGGTTGACGGAGCGGCCCATCTCGATGGACATCTTCATCAGACGGCCCACACCCACCTGGTCCAGCTTGGCAAAGGGATCGGACTCCAGGATCTTGGCGTCGTAGTAGGCGTTCAGGAACTTGCCGGAGTCGTCACGGGAGA
>CAYXVN010000069.1:0-12521 GCA_964468565.1 uncultured Oscillospiraceae bacterium
CCCACGAGCGCTGCTCCGTGGTGGAGGTCATGGGCCGCCGGGCCGGCTTCCTGGCTCTCTATGTGGGCATCTCCGTCGGGGCCACCGCCGTCCTCATCCCCGAGCGGGAGCTGAACCTGCAGGAGGACGTGGTGGAGAAGATCCGCCGGGCCCGTCTGGCCGGCACCACCCACTTCATGATCGTGGTCGCCGAGGGAGTGGGAAGCGCCTTTGACATTGCCGCCCAGATCAAGGAGCAGGTGGGCATCGATCCCCGGGTCACCGTGCTGGGGCACATCCAGCGGGGCGGCGCTCCCACCGCCCGGGACCGGGAGACCGCCAGCCGCATGGGCTACCGGGCCGTGGAGGTCCTGCTGGAGGGCAAGGGCAACCGCATCATCGGCACCCGGGACGGCAACATCGTGGACTTCGAGATGGAGGAGGCCCTGGCCATGGTGAAGACACTGCAGATGTACCGCTACGAGGTGCTGGAGAACCTCACCCAGGGCGCCCGTTTCCTCAATCACTGATCCCGCACCCAGGCCCGCCGGCCCTCCGGCGGGCTTTTTCCGCGCCGCCGGGCAGCAGATCTGCCGCCGGGACAAAAAAACTGAATTTTCCTCTTTACAAGAGGAGAAATTCATGGTAGTATAGGGAGCGTAACAAGAATCATTCCTGTTAAGGAGGGACGGCCATGGAACCGGTCCGGCGACACAGCCGCAAACGCGATGCCATTCTGACCGCCCTCCGGGAAACCGACTGCCACCCCTCCGCCGAATGGCTCTACCGGACCCTGAAACCGGAGCACCCGGACCTCAGCATGGGGACAGTCTACCGCAACCTGAACCAGTTTCTCCAGCAGGGGGTGATTCAGAGTGTGGGGGTGGTCCGGGGACAGGAGCGCTTTGACGCCGTCACCGCTCCCCACAGTCACTTTGTTTGCCGGCGCTGCGGCGCTGTCCTGGACCTTCCGGACGTCTGCCTGGAGGAAAACCTGGACCAGACCGTCAGCGAGCAATTCGGGCTCGCGGTGGACCGCCACGAGCTCACATTCCACGGCACATGTCCGTTATGTATGCAGGACAAAACCATCTGAGGAGGAGACACACATGAAGAAATTTGTTTGCACCGTCTGCGGCTACGTCTATGAGGGCGAGTCCGCCCCCGAGTTCTGCCCCGTCTGCAAGGCCCCCGCCTCCAAGTTCCAGGAGCAGGCCGCTGAGATGAGCTGGGCCGCCGAGCACGTTGTGGGCGTGGCCCAGGGTGCGGATCCCGAGATCCTCCAGGGTCTGCGGGAGAACTTCCAGGGCGAGTGCACCGAGGTGGGCATGTATCTGGCCATGGCCCGGGTCGCTCACCGTGAGGGCTACCCCGAGATCGGCCTGTACTGGGAGAAGGCCGCCTATGAGGAGGCCGAGCACGCCGCCAAGTTCGCCGAGCTGCTGGGCGAGGTGGTCACCGACTCCACCAAGAAGAATCTGGAGATGCGGGTAGAGGCCGAGAACGGCGCCACCGCCGGCAAATTCGAGCTGGCCAAGAAGGCGAAGGCCCTCAACCTGGATGCCATCCACGACACCGTCCACGAGATGGCCCGGGATGAGGCCCGCCACGGCAAGGCCTTCAAGGGCCTGCTGGAGCGCTACTTCGGCTGATCTCAACGTCCGCAACACCATCGGCGGCCGGGACCTTCCAGTCCCGGCCGTCCCGCTTTTACTCCCCCGCTCCGGCGCATAGGCTGCCGGGAGACAATCCACACCAACAGATCCTCTGCAGGCCGGAACACCCTGGAAGGTGTCCCGGCCCTTTCGCATCTCTGCAGCCTCTGCTCCGCCGGCCTCAGGTCTCTCCCCGCCTTCTGAGTTCCTCCGCCCGGATCGTCCTTACCATGCCCCCGGCGGAGATGTCCTCCGCCTCCAGCACCGGGCATCCCAGCAGCTGTCGGGCCGCTGCCGCCGTCACCGGCCCGATGCACAGGCAGCGGGTCTTCCTGTCCGGCACTCCGAAGGCCCGGACAAAGGCCTCCACCCCGCCCGCACTGGAGAAGGTCAGCCAGTCCAGTTCCGGCAGGGGCCCTGCCGGCTGTGTCTCCACCTGATAGAGGGCAAGTTCCCGCACCGGTCCCACCGCCTCCAGCCGGGCTCTCAGTTCCCCGCTGCCCTGGCGGGAGCGCAGCAGCCAGATCTCCTCTCCCGGCGCCGCCGCCTGCCGGAGGGTTTCTCCCAGGGCCCGGGTGGTGGCCTCCCCGGGCACCACATCCGCCAGGATGCCATGTTCCTCCAGGGCCCGGGCCGTGGCGGGCCCCACACAGGCAAAGCGGCAGGCACTCAGCCGGCGCAGATCCACCCTCTCCTGCCCCAGAGCCCGGAAAAAGACCTCCACCCCGTTGGCGCTGGTGAACACCAGCCAGCGGGCCCGGCCATCCCCCAGCTCCCCAAGTTCCGGGCCGCAGGGCAGGGGCACCACGGCGCATCGCAGCACCTGCACCACCCATGCCCCCTCCCGCTCCAGGGCCTGGCGCAGCCGCCGGCTGTGGGATGGGGTGCCTGTGAGGCCCACCCGCACTCCGGTGAGGGGAAGCTGCCGGGAGGAGAGCAGGTTGAGGCCCGCCGTGGGCCCCACCACAATTACCGCGGGAGGCTGGACCCGGGTCTCCCGGGTCCTGGCGGCAAGGTCTGCCAGCGTTCCCCGCACCGTGGCAGGACGGGGCACACAGCCCCCGGAGAGCACCGCAGCGGGGGTCTCCGGGTCCATGCCGGTCTCCATCAGACGCCGGCACAGCAGTTCCAGCCGGGAGAGGCCCATCAGGAAGACCAGGGTCTCCCCCTGCCCGGCCATCCCCTCCAGTCCGGCGGGGAGAGGATCCGGGGTGTCCGCCCTGTGGGCGGTGAGAATGTGAAGCCCCTGACTGAGCCCCCGCTGGGTTACGGGAATTCCCGCCAGCTCCGGGATGGCGATGGCCGAGGAGATGCCGGGAACCACCTCATAGGGGATGCCCGCCGCCTCCAGCGCCTGGGCCTCCTCGCCGCCCCGGCCGAAGAGGAAGGGGTCTCCCCCCTTGAGGCGCACCACCTGTTTTCCCTCCCGGGCCAGGGCGATGAGCAGCCGCTCAATGTCCCCCTGGGCCATGGAGTGCTGTCCGCTCCGCTTTCCCGCCGGATAGCGCTCAGCCCGGGGCGCCTCATCCAGAAGGGCGGCATCGATCAGGGCATCGTAGACGATGGCGTCACAGCTGCGCAGCCGTTCCAGCCCCCGCAGGGTGATGAGATCCGCCGTTCCACAGCCTGCCCCCACCAGATAGACGGTTCCCGTCATGTCTCTTCCTCCCCCTCCAGCATCCGCCGGATCTCCCCCTCCTCCAGGGGACCGCCCCGCTCCAGGCAGCGCTCCAGCAGCCTCCGGTACAGCCGGGCCCGGTCGCGCTGGGAGGACACCGTCGCCCGGACCCGGGGGCGCACCTCCTCCAGGCAGGTGAGGATGGCCCCGAAGCCCTCCGGCAGGCAGGCCTCCACCCTGCGGCGCAGCCAGGCCGCCGCCGCCGGGCTGGTGCCCGAGGTGGAGATGCCCACGGTCAGAGGTCCGTCCCGCACCAGGGCCGGAAAGAGAAAGGTGCAGGCCTCCCGGTCATCCACCGCATTCACCGGAATGTTCCTCTCCCGGCAGGCAAGGGCAATTTCCCGGTTCTCTGCCCGGTCATCCGTGGCGGCAATCACAAAGGAGGTACCCTCCAGCAGCTCCCGGCGGAAGCTCTCCCGCAGCAGCCTCAGCCCGGGAAGGGCCGCCAGCTCCGGAAGGATCTCGGGAGCGGCCACCGTCAGCTCCGGCCCGAAGGGCAGCAGCTGCTGCACCTTGCGGGCGGCCACGGTCCCTCCCCCCACAATCAGGCCGGACACCCCGGTCAGATCCACGAAAAACGGGAAATATGCCACGTATGTCCCCTCCTCAAAGCAGGCAGTAGCGCCATCCGGCCTCCGTCTCCATCCGCCCCAGAGTCACCCCCATCACCTGCTCCAGAATGCCGGAGGCGAAAATCTCCTCCGGGGATCCGCTCTGCCGCAGCCGCCCCTCCTCCAGCACCACCAGGATGTCCGAGCGGGGAAGGGCCAGACACAGGTCGTGGAGCACCAGCCCCACCGCCTTGCCCTGCTGAGCCAGCTGCCGGGCCAGGGCCATCACCTCCAGCTGGTGCCTGGCATCCAGAAAGGTGGTGGGCTCGTCCATGAGCACCGTTGCGGTCTCCTGGGCCAGTGCCATGGCCAGGTAGATCTTCTGACGCTGGCCCCCGCTGAGGGTGGGCAGCAGCCGGTCCGCCAGGTCCTGCGCCCCCACCCAGCCCAGGGCCCGCTCCACCGCCTCCCGGTCCTCCCTGCGGGTGCGCCGGGGAAAGGACAGGTGGGGAAAGCGGCCGTGGAGCACCATGCGCCGGGCGCTGATATCCGGAACGCTGCGGCTCTGAGGCAGAGAGGCCACCCGGAGGGCGATCTCCCGGGGGGTGTAGTGCTTCAGCGGCAGCCCGTCCAGCAGCACCTCCCCGGCGGTCACCGGCAGCAGTCCGCCGGCGGTACGCAGCAGGGTGCTCTTGCCGCAGCCGTTGGGCCCCAGGAGAACCGTCACCTTACCGGGGAGGAAGGAGAGGCTGATGTCCTTCAGCACCGGATGCCCCGGGTAGCCGGCGGCCACGCCCCGCAGCTCAATCATGGGTGCGTCCCCCTCTCTGGTGCACCAGCAGCCACAGAAAGAAGGGCCCTCCCGCCAGGGCCAGCACCACCCCCACCGGAAGCCGGTAGGGGGCAAACAGCAGCCGGGAACCCAGATCGCACAGGGTGAGAAAGGCGGCCCCTCCCAGGGCACACCCCACAAGGAGAAAGAGGGAGCTGTCCTCCCCCAGCAGACGCCGCATCACATGGGGGACAATGAGGCCCACAAAGCCCAGCAGGCCGGCAAAGCTGACGGCACAGCCCGCCAGTGCCGCCGCCAGGGCCAGCAGGATCAGCCGCCGGGACCGCACCGGCAGGCCCAGGCTCCGGGCACTCTCCTCTCCCAGCAGAAGCAGGTCCAGGTCCCCCGACAGCAGGAAAAGCAGAACAAGAGCCAGGATAATGCCCCACAGAGGGAGAAAAAGGCGCTCCATGGACAGATTTTCCAGACCGCCGATGCGAAAGTCCGAATAGCCGATGAGGGCATCCGGCGCAAAGGTCACCACCGCGTCAATGCCGGCGCTGAACATGCTGGAGATGGCCACCCCAGCCAGCACCAGGGTGATGCGGGCCGCTCCCGTCCTCCGGGCGATGAGCAGCACCAGCATCACCCCCGCCAGCGCCCCCAGGAAGGCCGCCAGGGGAACCAGGGCGGCGGCGGAAGGGGCCAGGGCACAGCACAGGGCCACCCCGAAGCCGGCCCCGGCATTGACCCCGATCACATTGGGGGCCGCCAGGGGGTTGTCCAGCACGCTCTGAATCACCGCCCCGGAAACCGCCAGTGCGCTCCCCGCCAGCAGGCAGCCACAGGTGCGGGGCAGCCGGGCCAGAAGCACGATCTGGGCCGCCGTGCCGGAACCCCGCCCGGCAAGGGCAGAGAGCACCTCCCCCGGGGAGAGGCTCACCGGGCCCAGACAGAGGCTGGCGGCGGCGCTGAGGGGGACGGCTGCGGCCAGCAGCAGAAGGCAGCACCGCACATGGCTACGGCTGCGGGTACAGGATGTCTGCCAGTTTTTCATAGGACTCCCCCCAGCGGGCATTGGGCTTCACATTGTACAGGCGGTGCTCCAGGGTGTGGAAGTGCCCCTCCCGCACCGCCCGAAGGGACTGCCAGGCGGGGTTGGAGAGGAGGGTCCTCTCCAGAGTCTCCATGGCCCGGCCGGCATCCGCCCCCTGGAGCACGGCAAAGATGTAATCCGGATCTGCCTCCAGGATGGCCTCCAGACTCAGGTCCTCCAGCAGTGCCCCCTCCTGATCCGCCACGTTGACGCACCCCAGATCCGCCAGCATCTCCCCCAGGAGAAAATCCCTGCTCCCCTTCACCCGGCAGCTGCTGCCGGTGGAGCGCATGCACAGCACCCGGGGGGCGGAGCCGTCCTGGCGGGCAATGGCCGCCTCCACCTGCCGGGCCACCCGGTCCCCGTAGGTGACACAGGCCCCGGAATCCCCGGTGAGGGAGGCGCACCGCTCCAGCATGGCCCGGTAGTCCTGAAAGGTCTGGACATCAAAGAAGGCCACCGGAATCCCCGCCCTCTCCAGGGCAGGCAGCAGTTCAAGATCCGCCTGGGTGTTGGTGCTGGCCAGGACGAAATCCGGCCGGGCGGCCAGCAGCAGCTCCAGATCCGGCTCCTTCACCGGCCCCAGATCCGTAACAGAGTCATCCAGGTTCAGGTCAAAGGAGGTCCACCCGTCCGAGGCGGTGGCCACCAGGGTATCCCGGCCTCCCGCCAGAATCCAGACGTCCGCGAAACTGCCGATGAGGGCAGCCACCCGGGCGGGGCGGGACACCGCCACCTGCCGTCCCAGGGCATCCGTAAAGGAGACCGCTCCCTCCGGGGAGGACGGGGAGCCGGAGGGGGAGGACTCCCCGGGAGCGCAGCTGCCGAGAAGCAGGGCAAGGCACAGGGAGAGCAGAAGAAGGCAACGGCCCATGGAGACACTCCTTTCCGGGTGTGGTTCTCTGCCGCCGGGCAGAGGGGGGGAGTTCAGGGAAAAAGGCCTCCGGCCCGGAATGGACGGGCACGAAGGCCTTCGCCGGCTCACAGCAGTTCCCCCCGGAGCACGGGGCCCTCCGCCTGCAGGATCCGCACCTGGCGCAGGCAGTTGTGAAGGTTCTCCGGACAGGCAACGGTGACCTCCGCGTAGCGGGTGGTGTACCCCCGCCAGAGGCCCTCCCGCTGCTCCTCAAAGAGAACCGGCTCCTCCTCTCCCACCCGGCGGCTCAGAAAGGCCGCCTGCAGCGCCTCCCCCTCCGCCGCCGCCCGGCGGGCACGGGCCTCCTTCACGGCGTTGGGAATCTGGCCGGGCATGTCCGCCGCCGGGGTACCGGGGCGGCGGGAATAGGGAAAGACATGGACTGCGGAGAAGGCACACCGGTCCAGAAAGTCCAGAGTCTGCCGGAACTCCTCCTCCGTCTCCCCGGGAAATCCCACAATCAGGTCGGTGGTCAGACCCGGGTCCCGGAAGTGCTCCCGCAGCAGCCGGACGCTCCTCTCAAAGCGGACGGTGTCGTACCGGCGGTTCATGCGCCGGAGAACCTCATCGCAGCCGCTCTGCAGGGAGAGATGAAAGTGGGGGCAGAGGTTCTCCAGGGCGGCCATGCGGGTACACAACGCCTCCGACACGGTGCGGGGCTCCAGCCAGCCCAGCCGCACCCGGCACGCCGGGGCGGCGGCACACACCGCCTCCACCAGGTCTGCCAGCGTGCAGCCCTCCCCCAGATCCCTTCCCCAGGAGGACAGCTCGATGCCGGTCAGCACAATCTCCCGGTAGCCCTCCCCCTGCAGCTGCCGGGCCTGGGCGGCGGCCTGGGCCGCAGGCAGAGAGCGCACCGGCCCCCGGGCATAGGGGATGATGCAGTAGCTGCAGAAGCTGACGCAGCCGTCCTCCGCCTTCAGCATGGCCCGGGTGCGGCCCTCCAGACCTCCGGCGGGGAGGGGCTCGAAGACCCGGCGGTCAAAGGCCCGGTCCAGGACGGTGACCGGCCTGCGCTGCTCCCAGGTCTCCTCCAGCAGACGGACAAAGCCGGTGCGGTCTCCCGTGCCGGTTACCAGATCCGCCCCCAGGGCGGCCATGTCCTGGGGATGGGTCTGGGAGTAGCAGCCGCAGACGGCAACCAGGGCCTCCGGAGCCTGCTTCCGGGCCCGGCGGATCATCTGCCGGGACTTTTTGTCGCTGACGGCCGTCACGGAACAGGTGTTGATCACATAGGCGTCCGCTTCCCCCTCGAAGGGAACCAGCTGATGGCCCCGCTGCACCAGAAGCTGCTCCAGGGCCTGGGTCTCATACTGGTTCACCTTGCAGCCCAGGGTGCAGAAGGCAACTCTCATCGGCCCTATTCGTGGTGCTCCGGCACCACGGCGAAGAAGATCAGATTCTGGGGGCCCCGGTTGATCATGCTGTGGGAATGGCCCTGGGGACAGTAGTGGCAGTCTCCGGCGGCCACGGTCTCGGTCTCTCCGTCCATCAGGACGGTCCCCTCCCCGGACAGCACATAGATGATCTCGCTGCTGGTCTCATGGGCATGATACCCGATGCTGCTGCCGGGCTCCAGGCAGCCGTGAAGGATGCGGTTCTTGCCGTCCCAGAACATCTTCGCATCCAGGGCCCCCTCCCCGCCCTTGAACTTCTCATTCCGGGTGGGTTCCATTTCCGTGAATCTGATGATCATGACACTCTCTCCTTCCTGGATCCCCAGAGGCTCTTCACCGGACAGATCTTTCTCCAGGCAGTCCGGGAAATCCGCCGGATCCGGTCCCGTTTCGTGCTCCTCATGCGGGCAGGATCGGCGGCCTCATCCCGCAGGGTCCGAACCCCCCTGGAGATAAAAGTCCTCTTTCCCTGCCCCCGTCAGCTCCGGGGTTCCCGCTCCTCTTCCGAACCGGCAGGCTGTCCGCCCTCCCCGGTCAGGTCCTCTTTTGACAGCTCCATCAGCTGCTCCCGGCTGGGGCATTCCATCTGCGCAACCCGGTCCGCCTGGCGGGTCACCGCCTTCTCGAAGAGATTGCGCACCTCCCGGGCATTGCCGAAGTTTTCGTCCCGCATGGCGTACAGCACCTGGAACCGGTCCCGGGCCCAGGCGGCGGCATCCTCCGGAAGAGTGTAGCCGTTGCGGGAGCACAGGCCGGAGAAAATCTCCATCAGCTGAGCGCCGTCGTAGTCCTCAAAGAAGATGTACTTGTTGAAGCGGGATTCCAGACCGGGATTGGCGTGGATGAACTTCTCCATGGGGCCGGGGTAGCCGGCAACGATGACGATGAGGTCATCCCGGTGGTCCTCCATGTTCTTCAGCAGCACCTCGATGGCCTCGCCGCCGAAATCGTTCTCGCTGTCCCGGCTGGCCAGGGCATAGGCCTCATCAATGAACAGCACACCCCCCATGGCCCTCTCAATGACCTCCTGGGTTTTGGGGGCTGTCTGTCCCACATATTTCGCCACCAGGCCGGAGCGGTCCACCTCCACCAGCTGCCCTTTGGAGAGCACCCCGATGGCGTGGTAAATCCTGCCCAGCAGGCGGGCCACGGTGGTTTTGCCGGTGCCCGGATTGCCCAGAAAGACCAGATGAAGGGACAGTGTGGGGACGGGCAGACCCGCCTCCTGGCGCATCCGGCGCACCTTCACCAGATTCACCAGGCTCTTCACATCCTTCTTCACCTGCTCCAGGCCGCACAGGGCGTCCAGCTCCGCCATCACGTCCTCCAGCTTCTCCGGGGCCGGGGGGCTCTCCTTCTTCTCCTCCGGCGCCTCTGCCGCCGCCGGAGGGGCCGGGGCGGGGGGAGGAACCGGGGCGGAGGGACGTTTCGTGACGAAATCCTCCGCATGCACCCCGGGTTTCCGGGCGCTGAGTCCGCTGCGCTCACACATCGCCTGAAGGGTCTCCGCGCAGGCGTTGACAAACCCGGCCTCGCTCTCGCTGACCACACCGTCCACTGCGGCGAATAGCAGGAGGATGAGGGTCAGGCTGTCGGTAAACTCCATGGCCAGGGCCGTCCCGTGCGCCCGGTCGTAGAGGAGCAGGTCCTCAAAGAAGGCAGGCGGCTGGAAGAGGTCGAACTCCGCCACCTGGGAGGCCAGTTCGAACAGCAGAGTGGAGACCGGCGGATTCTTCGCGGAAGAAATGGCCTCGTAATAGGCCACATGCCGCTCAGTGAGGGAGGCGGTGCCCTCCGCCTGCCAGACCCCCAGCACACAGTGGCGGACAAAGCCGTCCACCTCCCGGCTGAACTTCATGCGCAGCGCGGGGTCCGGGATGGTGCGGCGGAAGGCCGCCACCATCTCCCCATACTGCCTGTGGGCCTCCTGGGCCATTGAGGTGCCTCGCATGGTTCTCCCTCCCGGTTCCGGTTTCCCCCTATTATAGGGGAAAGGGACCTTCAGGTCAAGCACCGGGGGAATCTGTGAACTTTTTGTAATTTCACTGCTTTTCCCTTGACGGACTGTCCGTTCGGGGGTACAATGATGCTGAATATGATTCTGCAGCTGTACGCGGCCCCCGGGCCGCTGTTTCCTGGCAGGAGCGGAGGTCTCACTATGGCAGACAACAGAAACGATGCCCCGCGAATCGTGCCGCCTGAGAGCAGTACGGATCCCAACCGGCGCTCTGATCCCCTCTCCGGGACAGCAGGGCGCAGTCTATCCTACAGTGGGGGCAATGAGCCCGTCAGGCGCAGTCTGCCTCTTCCGGTCCGCCCCTCCCCCTCCGGCTCACCCCGGCCCCAGCGCAATGACCTGCGCCGCTGTGAAATCTGCGGTGAGGAGTACTCCACCACCTATCGGGGATGTCCCTTCTGTGAGGAGGAGCAGAAAGCCCTGCGCAAATCCGCCACCACGGGACGGCGGGTCATTCAGAGCAATGCCCGGCCCCAGGGGGGAAGCCGCTCCCAGGGGGGGAGCCGGACCCAGGGCGGCAGCCGGACCCAGGGCGGCAGCCGAACCCAGAGCGGCAGCCGCTCCCAGGGAGGGAGCCGAACCCAGGGAGGAAGCCGGACCCAGAGCAGCAGCAGCCGCTCTCAGAGCAGCAGCCGCTCCCAGGGGGGAAGCCGGACCCAGGGCGGCAGCCGCTCTCAGAATAACAACCGGCGCAGGGGATCTTCCGTCAACACCGTCCAGATCATCGGGGTTGTGGTGATCCTGGTTGCCATCCTTGCCATCATCTTCCTGTGCGTCCGCTTCATCGGCCCCATGCTCTCTCCTGCAGACAAGAGCAGCTCTTCCAGCAGCAGCGTCAGCAGCAGTACCGGCAGCGGCAGCAGCACCAGTACCAGCGCCTCCGGCAGTTCCTCCTCCGCAGGCAGTTCCTCCGGTGCCTCCTCCAGCGGGCCCTATCCCACCGGGATCATTCTCGACCGGCAGGAGCTGGAACTGAATCCCGGTGAGACCTTCCAGTTCACCGTCACCCTCTCCCCCGAGGGCGTAACCCGACCCGTGGTGTGGACCACCAGCGATGCCAGCATTGCCACGGTGAATGAATTCGGCATTGTGCAGATGGTCTACACCGGCACCGAACCGGTGAGTGCCACCATCTCCGCCACCTGCGGAACCCAGCGCACGGACTGCATTGTGCGCTGCAACAGCTCCAACGCCACACCCTCCACCGGGACAGGAACAGGAACCGGAACGGGAACGGGGAACACCCCCTCCTCCGGAACCACCGGAACGATCAACGCCACCGGCGGTCTGTACGTCCGCTCCGGCCCCGGCACCACCTATGACATCCAGGCCAGCCTTGTGACCGGCAATACCGTCACCATCCTGGGGGAGACCGATGGCTGGTACCACATCAACTACGGCAACGGCCAGACCGGCTATGTCTCCAAGGACTACGTCTCCGTCAGCTGACTTCCAGACGGACCGCCTGCAGGCGGTCCGTTTTTTCTTCCCCTCTCCTGCTCGGCAGGAGCCTGTCTCCCGGCAACCGGGCAGCCTCAGGAACAGGTGGTGATCCGAAATAAATTTTTTGTTTTAATTAACTTCCAGAGATTGCATTTTTCCTTGCAGATGTTATAATATCGTCCGTAACGACGGTCTGAGGGCGGCGTTGCCAAGCGCCGCTGCAAGAAAGGAAGATGGATATGGCAAAAAAATATCTTTACCTGTTCTCTGAGGGCAACGCCTCCATGCGGGAGCTCCTGGGCGGCAAGGGCGCCAATCTGGCCGAGATGACCAACATCGGTCTGCCTGTTCCCCAGGGCTTTACCATCACCACCGAGGCCTGCACACAGTACTATGAGGACGGCCGCACGATCAACGACGAGATCATGGCCCAGATCATGGAGTATGTGGCCAAGATGGAGGAGCTGAACGGCAAGAAGTTCGGCGACCTGAAGAACCCCCTCCTGGTCTCGGTCCGCTCCGGTGCCCGTGCCTCCATGCCCGGCATGATGGATACCATCCTGAACCTGGGCCTCAACGATGACGTGGTCGCCGCCATGATCGCCGGCAACCCCGATCCGAAGTTTGAGCGCTTCGTCTATGACTCCTACCGCCGGTTCATCCAGATGTTCTCTGACGTGGTCATGGAGGTGAGCAAGAAGCACTTTGAGCAGCTCATCGATAAGATGAAGGCCGAGCGGGGCGTCACTTACGATGTGGAGCTCACTGCCGCTGACCTCAAGGAACTGGCCCGCCAGTTCAAGGAGGAGTACAAGGCCAAGATCGGCTCGGACTTCCCCTCCGATCCCAAGGTGCAGCTGTACGAGGCCATCCGTGCCGTGTTCCGCTCCTGGGACAACCCCCGCGCCAACGTCTACCGCCGCGACAACGACATCCCCTACTCCTGGGGCACCGCCGTCAACGTCATGCCCATGGTGTTCGGCAACCTGAACGACAACTCCGGCACCGGCGTCGCCT